>DASRNG010000032.1:0-18061 GCA_035647555.1 Oscillospiraceae bacterium
GCAATAACTATTATGGATTATAGCGGTAGAGTAATAGCCATAGCAGGTGGTGCTGGCAAAAAAACAATGATAAGAGGACTCAACCGTGCGGCAGATTCCCCAAGGCAGCCGGGTTCTTCAATAAAGCCTTTATCTGTATATGCTCCTGGTATTGAGGAGGGTAGAATAAATTATTCTTCCTTAATTCAAAACTATGGTATTCTCTTAAACACAGGTAAAAGATGGCCAGTAAACTACGGAGGTTCTCCAGGAGACCCTAAACAATATGTAACTGTTCAGTATGCCGTAGCACAATCTCATAACACAGTTGCAGCACAGGTGTGCAGAAAAGTTTCTGCACAGACATGCTTTGATTATTTGAAGGATAAATTCCATTTTACAACGCTCGTTGAAAAAGGCGCACAAACGGATGTAAACCTTTCTTCATTAGCTGTTGGCGGTATGACGAGAGGCGTTACGACGCTTGAAATGGCAGCAGCTTTCGCCACATTTGGAAACGGTGGAATGTATTATAAACCGTATTGCTACACCAAGGTTACTAATAGTGACGGCAGCCAGGTGCTTTTAGAGCATAAGGAAACTAAAGAGAGAGCGATAAGCGAGGGTACCTCAGTCGTTATGCGCAAGCTTCTTGAAACTGTTGTTTCAGGCGGTACAGCCTCCGGATATGGTGTTAGCAGATTTAGAACATTTGCTAAAACAGGTACAACAAGCGATAATTATGATAGGTGGTTCGTTGGCGGAACTCCGCATTATGTTGCCGCTGTTTGGTATGGATATGATACAAACAAGGCGATAAGTGCCAGCGGAAACCCTGCAGGCAGAATCTTTTCTAAAGTTATGAATGACGCTCATAAAAACTTAAAAACAAAATCATTTAAAGATTCATCAGAAGTTGTGTCAAGGCAGTATTGCACAAAGACGGGTCTGCTTGCAAGCGATGGCTGCGAGAAAAAGGCATACGGCTACTATAGGAAAAACAAGCTGCCCTCAACGTGCACAGAATGTTCGTCAAGCACAACAACAACAAACGTCTCAACCGACTCATCTTCTCCTAAGCCCACATTACCAGAATCAACTGCTCCGCCTACTTTTACAACAACAGAGCCAATAACGCTACCACCTGAGATAACAGAACCTCAGACCCAAGATATAAATGTTGAGTAGGGTATAGTTATGATTATTATGTCAGTTGACTATGGCGATGCAAGAACGGGAATAGCGATTTGTGATAAATATGAAACGCTTGCATTTCCTGTTTGTGTGATACATGAAAAAGATAGCAGTCTACTTGCTGAAAAAATAAAAAGCCTTGCCAAAGAGAAAAAGGCAGAGCTTATTGTAGTTGGTCACCCTAAAAATATGGACGGCTCTTTAGGGTTTAAGGCGAAAGCGACATCAGAATTTGCTGATGTATTAAAAGAAAGCCTTGATATGCCAGTTGAGCTATGGGACGAACGACTTACAACAGTATCTGCCCACAAAGTTTTAAATGAAAATAACGTTAGGGGCAAAAAACGTAAAAACACAGTTGATGCAGTAGCGGCGGTTATAATTTTACAAGACTACCTTGAATATAGAAAAAATATAATGTAAAAAAACACGGTTCATCTTTTGATGAACCGTAAATTATAAAAATTCTGTTAGTCTATTTTAAGGATGCTATTTTCAAAGTATCTTTAGCAATAACAAGCTCTTCATTAGTTGGTATAACAAAAACACGAACAGAAGAATTGCCCTTAGTTATTTCGCCCTCTGCACCACGTATAAACGCTTCGTTTGCATTATCATCAAAATCAATGCCAAGGAATGACAGATTTTTACAAACATTTGCCCTAATATCAGGTGCATTTTCGCCAAGCCCTCCTGTAAAGACTATGGCGTCAACCCCGTTCATAGCAGCAGCATAGCTACCTATAAATTTTCGTATTTGGTATTGTTGAATCTTTCTTGCAAGTGCGGCTCTTTCGTTGCCGTTTTTTGCGGCTTCTTCAAGGTCCCTATCGTCAGAGGATATACCGCTAATTCCTAAAGCGCCTGACTTTTTATTTAACAAAGTATCAGTTTCATCTGGTGTTAAACCCTCTTTTCTTTGCAAAAAGGTCACAACAGACGGGTCAAGAGAGCCAGTTCTTGTGCCCATCATAAAACCATCAAGGGGTGTAAGCCCCATGCTTGTGTCTATAACCTTGCCGTCAACAATAGCTGTTATAGAGCAGCCGTTGCCAAGGTGGCACGTAATGATTTTTGATTTTGCCTTTCCTAAAATCTCTATACATTTAGCAGCAACATATCTATGAGAAGTTCCGTGGAAGCCGTACCTGCGAATATTATGTTTCTCTGAAAGCTCGTATGGAATAGGGAAAGTATAAGCCTCCTTCGGCATAGTGCTATGAAAAGCAGTATCAAAAACTACAACTTGTGGTACCTCTTTTCCTAAAACCTCTGTACAAGCTTTGATGCCTTGAATGTGTGCAAGATTATGAAGCGGGGCAAGAGCTGCATAGTCCTCAATAATTCTTACAACCTCATCATTGACTAAAACACTTTCCGTAAAAGTAGAGCCACCTTGCACAATTCTGTGCCCGACAGCTCCTATATCTGAAAGTGAGTCAAGAACCTTGTCCTCGCCCTTTGTAAGTATGTCTTTAATAACCTTAAATGCTTCAATATGGTTGTCCATTTTCACTTTAAAGTTATAACTGTTTTGACCTTTTGAACCTTTTGCATTTCCATCGATGCCAATTCGCTCGCAGTTGCCTTTAGAAAGAATTTCTTTACTATCCATATCAAAAAGTTGATATTTCATTGACGAACTGCCTGCGTTTATGACAAGAATTTTCACTATTTACTCCTCCAAGCTTTTGTAACTTTTACATTTATTTATAAAACATGAATTTAATCATACTTATTTATTATAACATGTAAAAAATCTTTTACAAGAGATTTATATCAAAAAAAGGAACCTTTTATCGAATGAATGTTTATGGAATCATAGCAGAATACAACCCGTTCCACAACGGGCACAAATATCACCTTGAGAAAACACGCTCTTTAGGTGCAAATGCTGTAATTGCTATAATGAGTGAAAACTTTGTGCAAAGGGGCGAGCCTGCTATTATGCCCGTTAGTGCAAGGGTAGCCGCTGCTTTGCAAAATGGCGTAGATTTAGTTTTATCTTTACCTTTGCCTGCTGCAATATCGGGGGCTGAAAATTTTGCACACGTAGCAGTTTATATTTTGAACGCATTATCAGTTGTTGATACCGTTTCTTTCGGGGCCGAAACGTGTGATAAGGCGAGGCTTAGCTTAGCAGCTAAGGCTGTAGCTGATAAAGGGCTTGACAGCTTAATTGTAGATTACCTGAAAGACGGGAGGACGTATGCAAAAGCACGTCAAGCAGCAGTTCACACTTTATATGGTGAAGATGCTGCAAGTATCCTTTCAACTCCTAATAACATTCTTGCGGTAGAGTATATAAAGGCAATGAAAAGCCTTAATTCAAATATGCGTTTTACTGCTATTAAAAGAAAAGGTGCTTTGCATGATAGTTTTTCAGAAGGGGCATATAAGTCGGCATCACAAATAAGAGATGAAATTTATAAAAACCTTGATGTATCTGAAAGTGTACCAAAAAGCACACTTGAAATTATAAATGCACAAAAAGAACTTGGTAAAATGCCGCCAGACAAAAAGAAGTTTGAAGTTGCAGTTTTAAGCGAGCTAAGAAGAAAAAGCGCCGCAGATTTTAGAAAGATTTTTGACATTTCCGAGGGGCTTGAAAACAAGCTGTATAAAGCGGTAAGGGGCTTTGGCACTCTAAATGATGTTATTGACAATGTTAAATCAAAAAGATATACTCACTCAAGAATAAGAAGACTAATCTTAAACTCATATCTTGGCGTTACAAGTGAGTATACAAAAGCTTTGCCGCCGTATGCAAAAGTTTTAGGTTTTAATGAGAAAGGGCAATCGCTTTTATCAGAAATAAATAGGAAAACACAAATACCAGTAATTACAAGGTCATTAGAAATAGATGCTCTTTCAGAATTTGCAAAAAATTATTATAAGCTTGAGTGTACGGCTATTGACCTTTATTCGCTTTTGCTGCCCTTGCCAGACGAATGCGGCAAAGCAATGACAGACGGAATAATTAAGATTTAGAAATGTAGAGGTATTCATTTGAAAAAAATAATAGTAATCGGCGGCGGTGCCGCAGGCTTAATGGCGGCAGGTACAGCGGCTCAGCACGGCTGTGAAGTAACGCTTCTTGAGAGAAATGAGAAATTAGCGAGAAAGCTTGTAATAACGGGTAAAGGCAGATGTAACCTTACAAATAATATAACAAACATAAATGATTTAATAGCAAATATTCCTGTAAATGGTGCTTTTATGTTTGGCGCATTGTCACGCTTTATGCCGTCTGACACGATAGCCTTTTTTGAAAGCCTCGGCGTTCCATTAAAAACAGAAAGAGGCGGCAGAGTTTTCCCTGTTTCAAACAATTCTTATGACATTGTAGATGCTCTTAACCGCTTTATAATTAAAAGCAAGGTTAAAAGAGTTACGGCAAGAGTAGTATCTTTAATAATAGAAAATGAAAAGGTTATGGGGGCAGTTACGCAAGACGGAAAAAGTCATATGGCAGATGCTGTAATTGTTGCTACGGGCGGGCTTTCCTACCCACAAACAGGCTCTACAGGCGATGGATATGACTTTGCAGTACAGGCAGGTCACGCTATAATAAAGCCAAAACCGTCATTAGTGCCGCTTGAATGCCATGAAGGCTGGTGCAGCAGGGCGGCAGGGCTTACATTAAAAAACATAAATTTAACAGTAACAGACACGCACAAACGGGCAGATGTTTTTTCAGGGTTTGGAGAAATGCTCATTACCCATTTCGGAGTTTCTGGTCCTCTTGTGCTAAGCGCATCTTCTCATATGAGAGACATGAAAAGCGGAAGATATGAACTTCATATCGACTTAAAGCCTGCTTTATCTTACGAACAGCTTGATAAAAGGCTATTAAATGAAATATCAGAAAATTCAAATAAAAATACATTCAATCTTTTATCAAATCTTTTGCCAAAATCTTTAATACCTATTGCTGCAAACCTTAGCAAAGTTAATGGCACACTAAAGGCAAACTCAATAACAAAAGAAGCACGTCAAAGAATAATTGAAACATTAAAGGATATAAAGCTTTCAGTTATTGACTTTAGGTCAATAGACGAGGCTGTAATAACATCTGGGGGAGTATCTGCTGATGAAATTAACCCAAAAACAATGGAAAGTAAACTTGTAAAAGGGCTTTATTTTGCAGGAGAAGTGATTGATGTTGACGCTTATACAGGCGGTTTTAATTTGCAAATTGCTTTTTCAACAGGGGCACTTGCAGGAAACTCTGCCTGTAAACAAAAGGAGGAAGAAGTATGATAAATATAGCGATTGATGGACCTGCGGGAGCAGGTAAAAGCACAATAGCAAAGGCGGCGGCAAAAGAGTTTGGATATATTTATGTTGATACAGGCGCACTTTACCGTGCTGTCGGGCTATTTGTAAAGGAAAATGGTAAAGATACAAAAAATGAAGAGCAAATAAAACCCCTGCTTGAAAAGCTGACTATATCATTAAAGTTTATTGATTTTGAGCAGCGTGTTTTTATAGAAAATCGTGATGTATCAACACTTATTCGCACACCAGAAATTTCAATGGCGGCGTCTGACGTTTCTGCTCACCTTTCTGTTAGGGACTTTTTGTTTAATTTACAAAGGGATATTGCCGCAAAGAATAATTGCGTGATGGACGGTAGAGATATTGCAACGGTTGTTTTGCCAAACGCAGATGTTAAAATTTTTCTTACTGCCACAGCACAGGAACGGGCAAAAAGACGGTATGATGAGCTAATTGGAAAAGGGGAAAAAGTGTCTTATGACGAAGTGCTTTTTGATGTTAAAAAGCGGGACGAGCAAGACTCAAACCGTAAAATTGCACCACTAAAACCCGCAGAGGATTCAATAATTTTAGACACGACAGGTTATACACTAAAACAGTCAATAAATCTTATGGTTGATACAATTAAGGAGAATATTTAATGGCAAAGATTATACTCGCAAAGACTGCTGGTTTTTGTTTTGGAGTAGACAGAGCCGTAAAACTTGTGGACGACTTAATAAATAAGGGTATAAAGGCTGTTATGTTAGGTCCTGTTATACATAACCCTGATGTAATAGAAGGCTTTAATAAAAGGGGAGTAGGCATTGTTAACTCTATTTCAGAGGTTAAAAGTGGCAGCACTTTAGTACTAAGAGCACACGGTGTTGAAAAAGATACCATGGAAACTCTCAAAAACAGCAATATAAGCTATTCAGACTCTACCTGTCCATATGTGAAAAAGATACACAAAATAGTTAGAAACAGCCCGAAAGACAGTGTTTTAATAATTTGCGGAAATCCAAGTCACCCTGAAGTAAAAGGCATTAAAAGTTATGCTTTAGCTGATTCATTTGTTGTCGAAAATGAATTAGAACTTGAAAAATTATTAAATGATAATCAAAATTTCAAGGAGAAAACAGTAATTCTTGTTGCACAAACAACCTTTTCTACAAAAGAATGGGAAAAAAGCGCAAAAAAAGCTAAATTACTCTGTACAAACATAGAAATATTTGATACAATATGCTCTGCAACCGAAGAAAGGCAAAAAGAGGCTTATTTGTTATCACTCAAATGCGATGCAATGGTTATCATAGGTGGCAAACAAAGCTCAAACACTGCAAAGCTTGCTGAAGTATGCCGTGAAAATGCCGAAACCTTTCTTGTTGAAAATTCACGTGAGTTAATTAAGTACGACTTTCGTGGTTTTGACTTAATCGGCATATCTGCGGGCGCTTCGACTCCCGCCGGTATTATAAAGGAGGTACTTGAAACCATGTCCGAAATAGTAAACGAAAACGCAGAAGTAGTCGCAAATGAAGAAGTTGAGGCTACGAAAACTGAGGAGCTAACAGAAGAAACTGTTGACACTGCCAAAGAGCAAAAAGCTGAAACTGAAGAAGCTTTACAAACCCCAGAGACTGAAGCTAAGGCAGAAGAAATAGTACAGAGTGACGACGCTTCTGATAATGATGCCGACGATGAAGAAGAATATGATTATGAGGCGGCACTTGAGGAGTCTCTTAGCAACTATGGCAGCGAAAAGCTTGTTGTAGGAACAGTAATTAGTGTTACACCTACAGAAATTCAAGTGGATATCGGCAGAAAACAAACGGGATATATTCCTTACGATGAATATAGCAGTGACCCTAATGCCGACCCTCAAAAGGAGTTAAATCCTGGAGATACGCTTGAGCTTATAATTATGAAAACTAATGACCTTGAGGGAACTGTAATGCTCTCAAAGCGTATTTGTGATGCTGCAAAAGTTTGGGACGAAATTGTAGCGGCAGAGCAAAGCGGAGACTCTCTTGAAGGTACAGTTTGTGATATTATTCGTGGAGGCCTTCTTGTTAGAACAAAAGGCGTTCGTATATTTATACCCGCATCTCTTTCTGGTGTAAGCCGTGACGGCAATCTTGACGAGCTTCTTAACAAAACTGTAAGCTTCCGTATTATAGAAGTTAACAAGCAGCGCAAAAGAGCTGTAGGCTCAATTAGAGCAGCCTTAAGAGAGGCAAGAAAAGAAGCAGAGCAAGCATTTTGGAGTCTTGCACAAGAAGGTCAAGTTATCACAGGCACTGTCAAATCTCTTACAAACTATGGTGCGTTTGTAGATATTGGCGGAGTTGACGGTATGATTCACATTTCTGAACTTTCTTGGAAGCGTATAAAGCACCCTTCAGAAATTGTAAATGTTGGCGATACAGTAGAAGTTTATATTAAAAAACTTGATTTTGAAAATAAAAAGATTTCACTCGGATTTAAAAAAGCAGAGGACAACCCTTGGGAGATATTAAAGAGGGATTATCCCGTTGATAGCATTGTTGAAGTAGAAATTGTAGGGCTTACTACCTTTGGGGCTTTTGCACAGATTATACCTGGTATTGACGGTCTTATACATATTTCTCAAATTGCTAATCGCCGAATTGCAAAAACTTCAGACGCCCTAGCAGTAGGGGACTGTGTAACAGCTAAAATTATTGATATTAATTTTGAAAAAAGACGTGTATCACTTTCTGTACGTGCATTACTTCCGCCAGATGTTGAGCCAGATTATAGCGCTGACATAGAAAATGTTAACAATGTAAGTATTAGTGCTGATGAAACTCCTGCAGGTTCTGAGACGCCTGCCGCAGACGCAGCACCGAGCGAAGACGGAATTGTTTTTGCAGAAACTCCTGACGAGATGATGACTGAAGACTCAAAAGAGGAAAGCAAAGACGAGGAACTTCAAGATACTGAAATAACAGAGTAATAGCCAATGTACTGTGAGATTTGTCACAAAGAAAACCCCGAAAATTTTGACTTATGTATCTATTGCGGTACTTCACTTAAGCCCGAAAAAAAGGCGGGCTATTTGAAGTATCGCAATTCTTTATGGGGTAAAATAACGGCGCTTAATGTATTTACTGTTTTTCTTTCTTTTTGCCTATTGCTTGCAGCTATATACGGCATAAAAACTTTAATAAAAAAAGAAAATCCCGAAAAAACGGCATTTGCCTATGCCGCCTCTATTCAAAAAAACGATATAAATAGTTACTTTTCTATACTTTATGATGACTATAAGGAATACAATTTGAAGTACAAATATTATAAAAAAGAAAATTATAACGATGCAGTTAAAAGCCAGTATGCAGAAATTATTGATTTTTATAACGGTGAATGCGGCGAGAAATTCAAAATTAAATGCAAAGTTTTAGAAATAGATTATGCCTTTGAAAAAGAAGTTTATGATATAGATTTATATTGCAGTAATGAGTTAAAGTTTGAAAGCAATATTGAAAAAGCAGCAAAACTTAAAATTGCCTTTAATGTAAAGGGCGAACTTGGTAAATATACAACAATTATTTCTGATTTTATAAGCATTAAAGTTAATGGTGAGTGGTATTATATGCCTCATTCTCAAATAAAAGAGATATTTTTATAAGGGACTTAAAAAAATGCACAAAAATACTGCTTATATAATCTTAATTGTGAAAAAATAAACTAAATTTGTGAAAATGTATTGAAATTACGTCAAATTTATGATTAAATATAGTTGGGCAAAATTATGATTGCATTTAAACGTTTTTTGCCGAAATATATGAAGAATAAGCTTTTAATAAGTCTTTTAATCTGTTAAATTTGCAAGCTTTTAAGCTTATACTTATTTGAAATATCACGGGCGGATAAAGATGCGTTTTTTGCGTGTGTTCCGCTCCTTGTTATGTAAAGAGAATATACATTTACGTATGGAGGAGACAGTATGTCTAATACAATAAATAAAGTTGATTTAACTTTAATAGATGACGTTCTTAAAGAATATGCAGGAGTTAAAGGCAGCCTTATTACAATATTGCAGAAAGCGCAAGAAGTTTATGGCTATCTTCCTGAAGATGTTTTATACAAAATTTCAGAAAGCACTGGCATTTTTCCTGCAAGAGTTTTCGGTGTTGCAACTTTTTATGCACAATTTAGATTTCAGCCGATAGGAAAGTATTTAATAATGCTTTGTGAGGGTACAGCGTGCCACGTTAATGGGGCAGAGTCTATTCTTAAGGCAATTACAGATACACTTGATATAAAAGATGGTGAAACAACAAAAGACGGGCTTTTTTCACTGAAAACAGTTGCTTGTCTTGGCTGTTGTTCGCTCTCTCCCGCCATTATGGTTAACGAGGAAACGTATGGTAACCTCACAACAGAAAAAGTAAAGCTTATAATCAAAGAGCTGCAAAAAAAGGAGGCGCTCGTGTGAAAATTGTAGTTGGCGAAGGCAGCTGCGGTATTGCCGCTGGGGCTAGTAAGGTTTATTCTGCTATTAAAGAGGTTTTGCCAAAGGGTATAAAGCTTGGTATAACGGGCTGTATAGGCATGTGCTGGCTTGAGCCTATAGTTGATATATATGATGGAGAAAATCTTGTAAAGCGTTTAGTAAAAGTAGACCCAAAGCAAGCAAAGTCCATAGCTTTAGCTGTAAAAAACAATGAAATAGATTCTATAGAAAACCTTTTCATGGATGAAAAGGATATGGAGTTTTTAGAAAAGCAAACAAGAATTGCTCTTCGTAATTGTGGTCTTATTGACCCCGAAAGTATTGACGAATATATTAAAAACGGTGGTTATAAAGCGCTTAAAGAATCACTGCTTACGCTTAATGCTGACGGTGTTATAGAAGAAATTAAAACATCTGGTTTAGCAGGGCGTGGGGGCGCAGGATTTCCAACTTGGTTTAAGTGGAATGCTGCAAAAGATTCACAAAGCGGCGAAAAATACCTTATATGCAATGCTGACGAGGGCGACCCTGGCGCATTTATGGACAGAGCCGTAATCGAGGGTGACCCGCATTCGCTTATTGAGGGAATGCTAATAGCCTCATATGCGATAGGTGCGAAAGAAGCAATTGTTTATATAAGAGCCGAGTATCCGCTTGCTATTTTAAGGCTGCAAAAAGCCATAAAACAGGCAGAGGAAAAAGGGTTTATAGGCGAAAATATTTTAGGCACTAATTTTTCGTGCCAAATGCGCATAAAAGCAGGCGCAGGTGCGTTTGTGTGCGGTGAGGAGACGGCTCTTATAGAGTCGCTTGAGGGCAGCAGAGGTATGCCAAGGCTAAAACCTCCATTCCCTGCACAGTCTGGTTATTGGCATAAACCATCTAACATTAACAATGTTGAAACTTTTGCAAATGTTCCGTGGATTATATCTGAGGGCGGCAAAAAATATGCCGCTATGGGAACAGAAAATGACAAAGGCACAAAAGTTTTTGCACTTACGGGCAAAACAAACCGCGGCGGGCTTATTGAGGTGCCAATGGGAAAAACACTGCGTGAAGTGATTTTCGGAATTGGTGCAGGTATTCGTGACGATAAAGAGATAAAAGCCATACAGCTTGGCGGCCCCTCTGGTGGTTGTATCCCCGCAAACTTGCTTGATACCGTTATAGATTATAAGTCGCTTTCTGATACGGGCGCTATTATGGGTAGTGGCGGTATGGTTGTTATGGACGAAGATACTTGCATGGTTAATATGGCAAAATTCTTTCTTGACTTTACAACCAAAGAGTCTTGCGGAAAATGCACACACTGCCGAATAGGCACAAAACGCATTTATGAAATTCTCGACCGTATAACAAAAGGTGAAGGTAAGCTAAAGGATATAGACACACTAAAAGAGCTTTGCTATGCTGTTAAAGATGGCTCTCTTTGCGGACTTGGGCAAACAGCTCCTAACCCTGTACTTACTACTCTTATATATTTTATAGACGAGTATGAGGCACATATCAATGAGAAAATATGCCCAGCAGGTGAGTGTGCGGCTTTAAGAAAATATGAAATTGACCCTGAAAAATGCACGGGCTGTACTCTTTGCGCAAGAAAATGCCCAACAGATGCAATAGATGGCAAAGTTAAAGAAATTCATACGATAAATCAAGATTTGTGCATAAAATGCGGCGAATGCTATGCTGTGTGCCGCTTTGATGCAGTAAAAGTGAGGTAAGAAAGATGAAAAAAATAAATCTTACCATAAACGGAATTAAGCTAACGGCTAATATGGGCGAAACAATTTTTGATGTTGCCCAAAAGAATGACATACACATTCCCAATCTATGCTTTGATAAAAGTATGGAAAGCTACGGCGGGTGCGGTGTTTGTCTTGTCGAGGCAGAAGGCAGCCCAAAACTGCTTCGTGCGTGTGCCACAAAAGTTTCCGATGGAATGGTAGTAAATGTAAATACAGAGCGTGCTGACAAGTGCAGAAAAATAGCTTTTGAGCTGCTCATGAGCGACCATGAGGGCGATTGCGTTGCACCGTGCCTTCTTAATTGCCCTGCAGGTACAGACTGCCAAGGGTATTTAAAAATGGCGGCAGAGGGTGACTATGAAAATTCTGTTAGAATTATTAAAGAAACAAATCCCTTTCCAGCTTCAATAGGCAGGGTTTGCCCGCACCCGTGTGAAACAGCTTGCAGAAGGCAGCTTGTTGAAGAGCCAATATCAATAGCATTTATTAAAAGCTTTGCAGCAGATAAGCTTCATGAAAAAGGTGAAACTTATCTTCCCGAAAAGGAAAAATCAACGGGTAAAACAGTTGCAGTTATAGGCGGCGGTCCTGGCGGGCTTACGGCGGCATATTTCCTTTCACTTAAAGGTCATTTAGTCACTGTTTTTGATTCAATGCCTGAAATGGGCGGAATGCTGCGCTACGGCATACCAGAGTATAGACTCCCTAGTAAAGTTCTTGACACAGAGATAGCAGAAATAGCCTCCCTTGGTGTTGTTATGAAAAACAATGTAAAAGTAGGAAAAGATATTGCTCTACACGATATAAGGGAAGATTATGATGCTGTTGTTATAGCTATTGGCGCATGGTCAAGCGGAAAGCTTTCTTTACAGGGTGAGGATTTGCAAAATGTATACGGTGGTATAGATTTTCTTCGTGATGTATCACTTTCTAAAGCTCCATATATTGGCGAGAAAACTGCAATAGTAGGCGGGGGCAACACAGCAATGGACGCTTGCCGCACTGCTATAAGGCTTGGAGCAAAGGAAGTTTCTGTTATATATCGCCGCACACTTTCTGAAATGCCGGCAGAGGATATAGAAATAACAGAGGCAAAAGAAGAGGGAATAGTATTCCGCTTTCTTAGAAATCCGTCTGTCATTTTAGGAGATAATGGCAAAATAACGGGCGTAAAGCTTCAAGTTATGGAGCTTGGCAAGCCAGATGAAAATGGGCGCCGTTCTCCCGTGCCTGTTGCTGACAGCTTTGAAACTATTGAACTTGATAGCTTAATAATTGCAACGGGTCAAAACTGTGATTCTACAGGTTTTGAGGATATAAAGACAAATCGCTGGGGCAGTATTGTGGCAGACGAGCGCACTTTTAAGACGAATCTTGACGGTGTTTTTGCTATTGGTGATGCTACTAATAACGGCGCTGATATAGCAATAGCCGCTATCGGAGAGGCTGAAAAGGCATCTAAGATTATTGATGGTTATTTAAATGGGCTTGACTTATCATACTACAAGCCATATATGAGCGAGAGAGTTGATGTTACAAAAGACGAATTTGCAGACCTTGAAAAGCAGCCTCGTGAAAAAATGAATTGTCTAAGCCCTGAAAAGAGAATATATGATTTTAATGAAATCAATCAAGGCTTTACAGAAAAGCAAGGGCAAACAGAAGCCGCAAGATGCCTTGAATGCGGATGCTTTTATTATGAGGATTGCAAGCTTATACATTTAGCTCGTGAGTCAGGAGTTGAAAGCACCGAGGATATTAAGGGCGAAAAGCACCCCTTATATAAAGAAAGGGACCTTTTATGTATCGAGCGTGACCATGGCAAGTGTATTCTTTGTGGTTTATGCGTTAGAGTTTGTGAAGAGGTTGTAGGAAAAGGCATTTTAGGCTTTCTTGACCGTGCGTTTCCAACCTGCATAAAACCTGAATTTAGAGATAGTAAAATAATAGAGGGCTGTGCACAGTGCCTTAAATGTGTTGACGTTTGTCCAACAGGGGCAATGAAGTTTTTAGGATAAAATCTACAAGCAAATTTGATTTATATCTCAATATGTTTTTAACAGTTGAGAGTTAAATATAGTAAACAAACCTGAAAGGATAGCAGAAATATGAACGAAACCAAACACAAGTGTTGCTGTAATGAAGTTTCTGAAGATTATTCAGAAATTAGCAGCTTTATTGACCGTTATTACCCTGGGCGTAAGGATGGCCTAATTCAAATTCTTCATATGGCGCAAGAGCTATATGGCTGTTTGCCGATGGATTTACAACAGTTTATTGCAAAAAAACTTGATATGCCTGTAGCTGAAATTGCAGGAGTCGTTAGTTTTTACTCCTTCTTTTCAATGACGAAACGTGGAAAGCATACAATAAGAGTTTGCCTTGGAACTGCATGCTATGTTCGAGGGGGAACAAAACTTGTAGATTATTTAATCAAAAAATTAAAAGTTGATGTTGGCGGCACCACCGAAGATGGGCTTTTCACATTTGAGGTAGCACGCTGTATAGGTGCGTGTGGCCTTGCACCTGCTATTATGATAGATGATGATGTTTACAGGCATGTAGAGCCTGAAGCGTTAGACGATATATTAGCTAAATACAAGCTTGAGGAGGATGCCGAAAATGATTAAGACGATTGCCGATTTAAAAAGAATAAAAAAGGCATATGAAGAAAAATTAGGCACTTATAAGCACCTTGCTTTAGTTTGTTATGGTGCTGGCTGTGTTTCAGCAAATTGTGGTGAAGTTCGAGACGCTCTTGCAGATGAGCTTGAAAAACAAGGACTTACAGACGACATTGGGCTAATTGAAACGGGCTGTATAGGAACTTGTGCTGTAGGTCCTGTTGTGTACATACTACCAGATGAAACATACTACACAGAAATGGACGGCGAAAAAATTAGGAGAGTTGTAAAAGAGCATTTTATCGGCGGAACTCCTGTTGATGAATACACTTTTTATGACAATATAGAGAAAAAAAGAGTAAGAAGCATTAAGGACATTTGTTTTTTCAAAGACCAAGTCCGTATAGCTCTTCGTAACTGCGGTCTTATTGATGTTAATTGTATTGATAGTTATATAGCAAAAGACGGTTATTTAGCACTTGCTGAAGCGCTTAGTGCTAAAGATAGAATGGCTGTAATAGATACCCTAAAGCAATCTGGGCTTCGTGGCAGAGGCGGCGGCGGGTTTCCTGTAGGCATTAAGTGGGAGGCAGGCTATAACGCCCCTGATGGTCAAAAATATATTATCTGTAACGCAGACGAGGGTGACCCTGGTGCATTTATGGACCGTTCACTTTTTGAGGGTGATGCACACAGCGTAATAGAGGGTATGCTTTTAGGTGGTTTTGCAATAGGTGCAGATAAAGGCGTAATTTATATTCGTGCAGAATATCCAATAGCCGCAAGAAGGCTTGAGAATGCACTAAAGGCTGCCCGTGAAAAAGGTCTTTTAGGAAGCAATATTTTTAATAGCGATTTTAGTTTTGATATAGAAATTAGAATTGGTGCAGGTGCGTTTGTTTGTGGTGAAGAAACAGCGCTTATGGAATCTGTTGAGGGGCGCCGTGGTGAGCCACGCCAAAAACCGCCATATCCTTTCCAAAGCGGTTTATATGGGTACCCATCAATTATAAACAATGTTGAAACTTTTGCTAATGTTCCCGCCATACTTCTTTACGGTGCAGACTGGTTCCGTCAATACGGAACGAAAGATAGCCCAGGAACAAAGGTATTCGCTTTAACGGGCGATATTACAACGAGCGGACTCGTTGAGGTACCTATGGGTATGTCACTTGAAAAGGTGATATATGACATAGGCGGCGGTGTATTGAATGATAAAAAGTTTAAGGCAGCACAAACGGGTGGTCCATCTGGCGGCTGTATAACACAGGACAATATAAACGCTCCGCTTGACTATAGCTCACTTTTAGAGCTTGACACAATGATGGGCTCTGGCGGGCTTATAGTTATGGACGAGAACACCTGTCTTGTTGATACTGCAAGATTTTATCTTGAGTTTATTCAAGATGAATCATGCGGAAAGTGCGTACCTTGCCGTATAGGAACAAAGCGTATGCTTGAAATCCTTGAAAGAATAACTGAGGGTAAGGGTGAAGACGGTGATATTGAAAAGCTTGAGGAATTAAGTGACACTATCAAAAATACAGCTCTTTGCGGCCTTGGGCAAACGGCACCAAACCCTGTACTTAGCACAATTAAATATTTCCGAGAGGAATATGAAGCACATATTTATGAGAAAAGATGCCCATCTGGAGTATGTGCCGCACTTAGAACATATGAAATTGATACCGAAAAATGCACAGGCTGTACATTGTGTGCCAGAAAGTGTCCTACAGACGCAATAAGCGGCAAAGTCAAACAGCCACACACAATAAATCAGGAATTGTGTATTAAATGTGGTGAATGTTATGCTGTGTGCCGTTTTGATGCGGTTAAAGTTAGATAGGAGGCAAACTGAATGATTAATCTTAAAATAAACGGCAAAGAGTGTGTTGCAAGAAAAGGCAGCACTATACTTGAGGCCGCAAAACAAAATGGTATATATATTCCTGCCCTTTGCTACTCTGGCGCTATAGACCACGCCGTTGGCTCTTGCCGTATATGTGTGGTAGAGGTTGAAGGTATGAGAAATCTTCAGGCTTCCTGCGTTGTTGAGGCAAAAGACGGTATGAATGTAGTTACTAATAGTGATACTGTCAGAAAAGCAAGAAAGTCTCTTTTTGAGCTTATAATATCAGACCATGATATGGACTGTTTATTCTGTATTCGCAACCAAAACTGCGAGCTGCAAAGCCTTGGTAAAACCTTAGGCGTAAATATGTCAAGATTTGAGGGCGACCGTTCTTCAAGAAAGGTTGACGAATCCGTAGCAATAGTTCGTGACACTGGCAAGTGTATTCTTTGCAGGCGCTGCCTTACTGCTTGTAATGAAATACAAGAGGTTGGCGCTCTTTCAACACAAAACCGTGGGTTTAGCTCTGTTGTTTCACCAGCTTTTCAGCTACCTGTAGAAGATGTTGCCTGCTCTTACTGTGGTCAATGCACTGTTGTTTGCCCTGTTGGAGCGCTTAAAGAGGCAGATGGCACAAGCGCCGTATGGGAGGCTTTAGGTGACCCTAAAAAACGAGTTGTTGTTCAAGTTGCACCTGCTGTTAGAGTTACAATTGCCGAGGAGTTTGGAAATCCTGCTGGCACACGCGCCACAGGCAAACTTGCCGCCTCCTTGAGAGAGCTTGGCTTTGATGACGTTTTTGATACCAACTGGGGTGCCGATTTAACGATAATTGAAGAGGGTACAGAGTTTCTTGGCAGGGTTAAAGATGCGCTTACGGGCGGTGAAGCTACACTTCCAATGATAACCTCGTGCAGCCCTGGCTGGATAAGATATGTTGAAAGCCATTTTCAAAATCATCTCAAGCACATTTCATCTTGTAAATCTCCGCATGTTATGGTCGGTGCAATAGCAAAATCTTTCTATGCTAAAAAAATAGATGTTGACCCTAAAGATATGTTTGTGGTTTCTGTAATGCCTTGTACTGCAAAGAAATTTGAGGTAAGCCGTGAGGAAATGAAAAACGACGGGCACGCCAATGTTGATGCTGTTATCACAACACGAGAGCTTGCAGATATGATTAGAACAGCAGGCATAGATTTTAATAGCCTTGAGGATACAGGTTTTGATGTTCCGCTTGGGCTTTCTTCAGGAGCTGCTGATATATTTGGCGTTTCAGGCGGTGTTATGGAGGCTGCTCTTCGTACAGTTTATGAGCTTGTAACAGGCAGAGAGCTTCCATTTGATAAACTTCATGTAGACCCAATTGTAGGGCTTGAAAAGGTTAAAGAAGCTACTATTAAATTTGAAGATGTGCTTAAAGAATACTCATTCCTTGAGGGAGTAGAAGTGAAAATTGCCGTTACTAACGGGCTTTCAGGCGCTAAAACTTTAATGAAACAAGTTGAAAACGGAACATCTCCATACCACTTTATAGAGGTTATGGGCTGCCCTGGTGGCTGCATTATGGGCGGCGGACAACCAAGAAGCGAAGACCCTGATGTTAAAATAAAGAGAATGTCTGCAATTTATGATGAAGATGAAAGTAAAGTTCTTCGTAAATCGCACGAAAATCCGTCAATTCAAGAAATCTACAAAGAGTTTCTCGGTGTACCAAATGGCCATCTTGCGCACGAGTTATTACATACTCATTATGTAGACAGAAGCAACCTTATATAAAACCTATAAAAGCTGCATCTTACACACTGGATGCAGCTTTTTATTTAATACTGTTTTTTTCTTAATATAGCTTTTAACTCTAATATGAACAATAATTTTAATAAAAATTATTGTTTTAATAAGAAAAATCTGCTATAATATCTATGAA
>DASRNG010000033.1:0-26464 GCA_035647555.1 Oscillospiraceae bacterium
GTTTTTATAATATTTGTTTCTATTCTTACGGAAAAGCGGACACCAAACTTTCTAACTTTGTCTTTGTCGATTTGTGTCTTTTCATCTTCATCAGAGGCAGATAGGTACTCATTATCCTTAAATATTGAGTTTTCCATTAAATCCTCAATGATTGTGCCACCCAAAACATAGCGGTACACAGCGTTTAGGGCTGCATCACTATTTTTCCACTTTTTTAACTCATTTAGGTAAATATTTGTCTTTTCCTCATTAAAGCCACCAACATAGTCTAATTGGTCACAAAGTGGGTGTGCTGCTTTGCCAGAAGTGCGCTCAGAGGAGCTTTCTGTACTAGGTATTATAATTGTAGTTTCCTTTTTATCACGAGCGGCACTTAAAAAGCCGCCATCTTCGCTAATAGTTACACAAATTTCAGACTTAAATGTAATATGGAAAATAGGCAAAAGTGTTTTCTTTTCATTTATATATCCATTTTCGTCTGCTTGAACAATGCCAACAATGGAGTGACATTTTTCATATGTTTCAACTAAGTTTTGAAATATACCCATTAATTATCACCGCCTTCACTTGAAGAGATAGAGTAGTTTTGACCTATAACAAACTCTTTAATGGACTGGTTTTCAAATACTGTGCGCTGTTTAATCAAATTGCTATCAGGCGCAGGGTAAGTGATTATTCCATCGTTCATAATGCAGTCCCAAAACCGCACATTAAAGTTTTGAGCGGTATTTTCATCAGGGTAATCAATACCATGGAACATAAAACCGAAATTTAACTCGCCATAATCATCATAAAAACCCTCTCCGCTGCCAAACTCACACGGCACAACATAACCTTGACACTCTCTTGTGCCAAGAAAAACATCACGCCTGCCGCCTTTTTCAATGCTACGTTTTGCAATGTTGTGATGCTTGTGCTCGTTACGGTCGTTTTGCAAATTAGGGCGTGCCTCATTCCACTCAAAATGGGCAAGGACTTGATACTTTACATCTTTTAGATATGTATAATAAGATAAATCATTGCCGCCACTCATTTTTAATCTGCGGATTCCTTTTCCCTCGGTTTGTATTTTGTTTACAACCCTAACAGCATCAATAACCCAGATGAAAGCGGGCTTCCAATACACTGATTCCAAAATCCCTTTTAACGCCTGATAAGTGGGGACTTGGTAAGAGAATTTCTCTCCTCCAACACGGGTTACAGGGTCTGAAAACAGTGCATAACGCCCATAAACCTCAAACTCGACAGAATTACGCTTTCTAACTACTGACTTTAGTACTTCATTTTTCAACTTTTGACCTCCTTTTTATACAATTAGACTATTTGGTAAAATTTCTAAAACGACCCCACTTTCCTTGGAATAATATTTTTCATCAAGCAAAATAATACCGCTTTGCTCGTCAAGAATTGTAAGAGATTGCTCTTGCGAAAGTTTTCTTATTTGCCAATCGTAAAGCTGTACACTGTATTTTTGTAAATCCTTCAATATTTTTAGCTTTTCTTTCGTTACAAGCTCGGGTGGTTGCTTTTTATATTTTTCAATTAAATCGTCAGAGTTACCATAAAACACAACAACAGGTACAGTGCCTTTTTCTATTACAGAAAAGCTGCTACTAGCAGAGTGGAACGCCTGCGCAATAAAATGGGGAAAGTTATTGCCTGTGTTTTTTTGATAGTTTTGCCTTCCGTAATTATTGCTTGATAACATAGAATAAACGGTAGTATCATATTTACCTGCGGGGTAATCCATTTGGCTGCTTTTGCCGCTGAAATATTTTTTATAAAATAAATCCATCGTTTCCTCGCCAAGCAAATCTATATTATTATCAGCGCACAGAAGTATGTCTAAAGTAGTTTCTTTTCCCGATTTTATATCTGGCAATTTTTCAAGGTTTTCATCCTCTAATTCAAATGTATAAACTGTTTTTGGCAAGGCGCTTTCGCCATTTCTATTACACCTGCCAGCGGCTTGTGCTATCGAGTCTAGCCCCGCTGTTGACCTTATCACACATGAAAAGGAAATATCAACGCCAGCTTCAATTAGCTGTGTTGAAATACAGATTATTTTTTTATTTTCGTCAAGCCCTTTTCTGATGTCCTCTATTATTTCCATCCTGTGCATAGGGCACATAGAGGTGCTTAAATGAAAAACCTTAAAACTTGTATTCTTTTCTTTTATTAGACTAAATATTTGAAGTGCCGAATTTTTAGTGTTTACAATAACAAGGCAGTTGCCGTTACTTTCTGCCTTTTTTACAATAAAGTCTGACGCACCCGAAATATCCTTTTTTAAAAGTGGTGAAACGCTTGTTCTTTTTATGTCCTTAAAATCCTCTTTGCAATGTATTAAGTTAGGAGTTTCAGAAATCAAAAGATTTTTTCGCTGTGTATGCTCTAATGTTGGCTGCGTTGCAGAGCAGAGAACAATAGTAGAATTAAGTATTTTAGACAAAAATGAAACAACCTCATTAAAGCAATGAATAGTTTTAATTGGTGCTGATTGCACTTCATCAAAGATAATTACAGAGTCTGCCATGTGCGAAAATTTACGCAGTTTACCACCTTTTGAAGACATAACAGACTCTAAAAATTGCACCATAGTAGTTATTATAATGGGGCTATCCCATCTTGAAGCCGAAAGTTTTCGTATTTCGGATTCCTTTTCGTCTAACGGTTCAATAATGTTAGAGTGATGCTCGAAAACAACATTGTTATCCTCAGATAAGCTTAAAATACTGCGAATGCTTTTAGCTGTTTGCTCAGTGATAGAAAGATACGGTATTACGTAAATAATTCGTTTTTTCTCTTTTTCTTTACAATGGTGAAGCGCGAACCGTAAAGAAGAAAGAGTTTTACCTCCGCCCGTTGGTACTGAAAGCTGGTATATGCCAGTTTCCTTTTCAGCTGCTGCTTTGCATTTTTCAGATATTGAGTTTCGTATTTTATCAATTTTTTCAATGCTTGAAAAATCTGAAATATTTTTTTCGAATAAGCCTATTAAATCATCCCACTTTGGTTTTGAGGGCACAAACTTCTCTTTATTATCAAACAAATAGGCATCCAGCCTGTCCGCATCTACAAGGCAGGAATAAAGGTATTTAACAACAAGACCCAGCGCAAAATTTGCAGAATTACGGTCGCTATAAACTCCATTTATTTTTTCTAATAGAGAAGACAACTCTTTCTCTGCATCATTAAAAATAGAAATAAGAGCAAGTTTCTCATCCGTTGTTAATTTTGATTTTATGTTTTTGAATGAATATTTTTCATTTTCTACGTCACATATTTTAGCAAAAAGGTCCGCTGTACCATCGGTAGAAAGCCCATTTGCTAAATAATTATGGTGTGCAGTTGTGCAAAATGCAATAATCTCTTTTAGCAGTAAAGCAATAGCAGAGGTATTTTGAAATAGCTCATTCGCTAAAAACGCTCCTTGCCATGAGTGGATAACGCTGCCCCTTTCTCCGCCATTTATAATGTAATTTTGAAAGTCGTCTGACAGCTTTCCTAAATCGTGAAGATAAGCGATAAGCTTTGAAGTGCTTTTAAATTGCGAGTTTGAAATCGAAATGTTAGCTACATTTTCAGCATGTTCATAAAAACTTTGTGTGTTACCGCAAGTATTCTTTCGTGCAAGTGCCTTTTTAGTCATGGTCTTTCCTCATAATACATTATTTACAACATATTACCATAAAAATTATAAAAAATCGACTTATTTAGCAAATTTTTGAAAAATAATGTTGAAAAATTTAGATAATATATACAATATTTAGCTTTTATTTAATTAAAATAATTTATTACTACAAAAAAATCAAGTTGTATGGTAATATAAATATAAGATTTAAAGATTTTAAAAACAAAAAAGGCTCATTTGAAATGAGCCATTAAAGTGCTTTTTATGTGGCATTGTATTAAAAGTTTCGTAAAATCTTTAGTTTTAGTACAGTATGTTTACTGTGCAGCCGTATAACCCGTGTCAGCACTGCCGAGTAAACGCAGAGTATAAATGCGGTTACTACTTGCGGTGATATTTACATTTTGCTCTACCGTATATTCGTTATGGTTTTTATCATATAAAGTAAATTGTAGCGAAATAGTTTCCTTGCCGCTCCATTCTTTTAAGCCAAAGTCAGCGGGCAATAATGAGAAACTGAGGATTTGCCCTTTTTTAATGAGTAAATTATCGGCGTTTTCACCGCCTATTGTGGTGTAAAGTTTACCGCCAAGGTAACAGGACATAGAAATACCAGAAAGAGAAGAGCCGCTGAAAAAAGATGCGCCATCTTCTTCCCGTTGGGCAGAGTCTACACTAAAATCACTGCCGATAAGATTTGCTACATTAATCTGCAAAGAGTCAGTCTGTCTTGATAAGAAAGGGGTAACATAATAATTATTAACAAGACCCGTCTTTTCAAGTAAAGCTTGTAGTTTAACTACATCTTTACCAATGTTTTTAATGTTTTCTAAGGCAAATTCACTCGCTTCCCACTCTGTTACGGTTAATAAATGCACTTTAGAGTTTACCATATATTCAAAAGAAACCTCACCAAGGTTGCCAGTGGCGGCGAGTAGTACATAAGCGTACATCTTTAGAAGCTCCCCTGTATTGTCATCTTTTCGTAAAGCAAAGTTTTCACTGAAGATTATTTTCCAGCCGTAAGGCTCCTTAGCCGTTTGCAGTTCATTCGTATAGCTTCCAAAATGAGTTGATAAATTAAGCGCGCACGCGGTGTTATTGTTTGCGCTCATATCCCCTACATAGGGGTGAACGGTGTTGAAAACTGCCGCCGTTACAGCAGAAATATCTTTACTGCCGCTTACCCACACAATTCTGTTTCCGTACCAAGATGCTTTACTCCCTGAAAGCCAAACCTCTTTAATGTCTGTGTTTGATGTAAAGGTTTTTTCTAATATATCTTTGCTAAATATGCTCTTTTTAACGACTTTGAAAGAAACGGTTACAACCCCGCCGTTGTCTGAAAAATGAGCGGATTTAACAGTCAAGCCCTCATCTGCCGCAAAGGCGGACAGTGTAAGCGAATTTCCATTTACGCTGATGTCATAAGCGACAGTGTCACAGCCGATATTAACCTTTATAAAATATCCTTTTGAGAAAAAGACTGCAAATATTATGAGCACAACAGCCGCAATTGCCATAAAGGCGCTGCTAAGAAAAACACCTTTCATTCTTGTTCTTATTTTTTTTAGAAAATCAATTTCCTTTTTGCTAACAAATGTCTCCTTTGAGGCAGGCTCACTCATATGCCGCATTGCCTTGCTACAGCTTTCACATTCATTCAAATGCTGTTTAATCTTATGATTTGTAACCTTGCTTGTAAGTTTATCAATATATAATGGCAGCAAATCTTCTATTATTTCACATGCAATTTTTTCACTCATCACTTATCATGTCCTTTCTTAGCTTCTCTTTACCTCTGTAAAAGGTTACCCTTGCCCAGTTTTCTGTATGGTTCATAATTTCGCCTATTTCCTTAAAAGAAAGCCCACCGAAAATTCTTAAATATAAAACCTCTTTATAAGGCTCGGGGCATAAATGCAGTTTTTTCATCAATGCAACACGGTTTTCCATTTGCAAACCAATGTTTTCTGCGGAAGCAGTAGTTTCAGTAAAGCCAGTAAATTCAGCAAATGACGGGTGCTTTCTTTGATATGATAAAAGCTGATTTTTGGCTATGGCACACAGCCAAGTTGAAATTTTGCAGGAATTGTCAAATCTATCTATACTGCGCATTGCCTGATAGAATGTTTCCTGCGTTAACTCCTCTGCTATATCTTCGCTGTGTACCTTTGAAAGCAGGTATTTATAAACGGTTTTGGCATGCTGCTGATAAATATCTTCTATAGACTGCATTTATTCACCTACTTTCATTCATCTCAATTATTAATGCAAAAAAAGAGCGTTTCGTTACAAGTTTATAAAAATTTTTATAAATTCAATATGTTTTATATTTTTATTTACAGGTATTGCATATAAAAAAACCGCGGTGCAATATGCGCACCGCAGATTTGTGATCCACTGACAAAAAAGATGCAAGTGCCTTTGCGGGCGGAAAAGAGAAAGCCACGCACTAATGTTAGTGCGCGACTTGTCCGCGGCGACTCGCCGCTGGCAGGGGCAGAAGGACTTGAACCCTCGACACCTGGTTTTGGAGACCAGTGCTCTACCAACTGAGCTATACCCCTATGTTTTAGGTGTTAGGTGTTAGAAGCTTGGGGTTAGGAGTAAAAAACTGAAGCCTAACGCCTGGCACCTAACACCTAACACCTAATTGGTGGACCATCAGGGACTCGAACCCCGGACCAACCGGTTATGAGCCGGTTGCTCTAACCAACTGAGCTAATGGTCCTTGTGCCTTTTTAAGGGACGAATTTGATTATATAGCGAATGAATTTCTTTGTCAAGAAGTTTTTGCGTTTTTTCGTAAAAACCTTAACATATTAGCTGTTTTTTAGTTAAAAATAGAAAGAGAGAGATAAAAATGAAACAAAAGTTATTATTCCTAACCGCTTTGCTACTTATTATTTCTGTATTTTCAGGCTGCTCGTCAAAGGTTGTAAAAGGCGGAAGTATATCAAACAATCTAACTCAAACTAAGGTTGTGCTAAGTGAGCTGCCAGAAGATGTTGCAGAATTTTCAGAATTTTTTAAGATTGCAAAGCCCGTGTTTTACACCCCAGGACTTTTTGAGGGCTTTATTCCGCAGGGGTTATGCTACTCTCTGGAAAAGGAGATTGTGATTATTAGCGGCTATTATCCAAAAGGCGAGCACCCGTCGGCTCTTGCAGTTATTGATAATACCACAGGAGAGCTTATAAAATCTGTAGGACTTATTGGCACAAATGGAGAAGCTTATTTTGGGCATGCAGGCGGTGTAGCCTGCTCTGAAAACACTATTTTTATAACAAGTGGTGGAAATGCTTATTATATTTCTTTATCTGCACTAAATAATGCAGAAAACAATTCAGACATTCGCTTTGAGGGCAGTTTTAAGCTTTTAACGGCTGGTTCGTTTGCAAACTGTGAAAACGGTGTTTTATGGACAGGGGACTTTGTAGAAGATAAAAAAAGCGAAAAAGAAAAGGCAAAGCACATAACAACACTTCCAAACGGCGAAACGCTTTATGCGTGGTGTGAGGGGTATAAGCTAATAAAAGGTATGCCTGATGAGGGCCGAAAAAATGAGGAGGGCGGCTTTGTTCCAGATTGCATACTTTCTATACCCTTACAAGTGCAGGGTATGACAAGGCTTACTGACGGCAGGTTTGTTTTTAGCACTTCGTACGGCAGAAAAAACAACTCGAAAATCTTAGTTTATGAAGATATCTTTTTGAAAGAGCCGAATGAAACAAAGAGCATAGGCAGCTTTTCTGTGCCGATGTTTTGTTTTTCTAACGGCACTCTTGATAAGGAGTATAATGCCGTACCAATGTCAGAGGGGATAGATAACGTAGACGGCAAGTGTTTTGTTGTATTTGAGTCTGGGGCGAATAAATACAGAAATGGCGGCGGCAAATACCCTATTGATTATGTTTTAGAACTGGATATTCCATAAAATTTTACAAAATAATGGTACATTCTTTGTGCAACAATATAGGTGTAAATAACGTGTTAAACCTTGACTAAAATGTGTTTTCAGGTTAAAATTATATTAGGTTAAATAATTAACAATACCGAAAGGAGAAAAGATATGAACTATTCCCACGAAGTGGAAAATATGTGTATAGTCAGAAAAGGTCCAAACCATGGCCCTGCTCCTATTCCTGAGGAGGGCAAATGGGTTAAGTCCTATCAGATTAAGGATATTTCCGGTTTTTCACACGGGGTTGGCTGGTGCGCTCCTCAGCAGGGGGCTTGCAAGCTTACTCTTAATATTAAAGATGGCATTGTTGAAGAAGCGCTTGTTGAAACATTGGGCTGCACGGGTATGACTCACTCTGCTGCTATGGCCGCAGAAATTTTACCTGGCAAAACCTTGCTTGAGTGCCTTAATACTGACCTTGTATGTGACGCTATTAACGTTGCTATGAGGGAAATATTTTTACAGTTTGTATATGGCCGCACGCAATCGGCATTTTCTGAAGAGGGGCTTCCAATTGGTGCGGGACTTGAGGATTTAGGCAAAGGGCTGCGCTCACAAATTGGTACAATGTACAGCACAAACAAAAAAGGCGTTCGCTATATGGAAATGGCAGAGGGCTATGTTACGCGTTTAGCGCTTGACGGTGACGATGAAGTTATCGGATATGAATTTGTAAACCTTGGCAGAATGATGGAGGATATCCGTCACGGTAAATCGGCAGATGATGCTTTGGAGAAAAACACAGGCACATATGGCCGTTTTGATGATGCAGTAAAATATATTGACCCGCGTGAGCAGTAAGGAAGAGGAGGTAACTATGGCTAATGATGTAAAGTTTGAAGGCAAGAATAGAAGAATGGCAGGAATTGAAGCTTGCCTTAAAGAATATGATATAGACAGCCTTGAATGTGCAAGAGAATTGTGCGTTTCTAAAGGTGTTGATGTAGAAAAGATTGTTAAAGACACACAGCCTATAGCGTTTGAAAATGCCGTATGGGCATATACTTTAGGTTCAGCAATCGCTATAAAGACAGGTTCAAAAACAGCTTCTGATGCAGCAGCTAAAATTGGCATTGGGCTTCAGGCATTTTGTATACCAGGCTCTGTTGCGGAAAACCGCAAAGTGGGCCTCGGGCACGGAAACCTTGGCTCTATGCTATTAAAAGAGGAAACAGAGTGTTTTGCATTCCTTGCAGGGCATGAGTCTTTTGCGGCGGCAGAGGGTGCTATTAGTATAGCCAAAACCGCAAATATGGTTAGAGAAAATCCACTTCGTGTTATACTAAACGGTTTAGGTAAAGATGCTGCTTTAATTATTTCAAGAATTAACGGATTTACCTATGTTAAAACACAGTATGATTATTTTAATGATGAGCTTACTGTAGAAGAAGAGCGTGCATATTCTGACGGCGCTCGTGCAAAGGTTAAATGCTATGGCGCTGACGATGTTCTTGAAGGCGTTGCTATAATGAGGCATGAGGGTGTAGATGTATCTATAACAGGCAACTCCACCAACCCAACCCGCTTCCAGCACCCTGTAGCAGGAACTTATAAAAAATGGGCACTCGAAAACGGACAGGCTTATTTTTCAGTCGCCTCAGGCGGCGGAACGGGCAGAACGCTCCACCCAGACAATATGGGAGCTGGCCCCGCATCATACGGACTTACGGACACAATGGGACGCATGCACGGAGATGCTCAGTTTGCAGGCTCGTCCTCTGTTCCTGCCCACGTAGAGATGATGGGACTCATTGGTATGGGCAACAATCCAATGGTAGGCGCGACGGTTGCGTGCGCTGTTACTATTGAACAGGCGATGAGTAAATAAGTGTAGCGTGTATTAAACAAAAATAATTAAGATATATAATAAGATATATAATAAGTATGTAGTAATAAAATGAGGGATAAAGTATATGTCAAAAGTGTTAGTCGAAACCTCGGCACGTCATGTCCATTTATCGAGGGAGGCGCTGGATACGCTTTTTGGAAAAGGGTATAAGCTTACCGAAAAAAAGAATTTATCGCAACCAGGGCAATTTGCGTGCGAGGAAAGAGTAGCAGTTGTAGGCCCTAAAGGCAAACTGCCAAGTGTATCTATTTTAGGGCCTGTACGAGAGGCATCGCAAGTGGAGATTTCTGCATCTGATGCACGGTCTATCGGCGTTTTGGCCCCTATAAGAGAGAGCGGAGATGTTAAAGGCAGTGCGCCATGCACACTCATAGGCCCTAAAGGCGAGGTTGAATTAACTGAAGGTGTTTTAATAGCAAAAAGGCATATCCACTTAACACCTGAGGCGGCAGAGGAATTTGGGGTTTCTGATAAACAAGTTGTAAGCGTAAAAATAGAGTCTGATGGGCGGTCGCTTATTTTTGGTGATGTTGTTATAAGGGTAAACCCAAACTTTTCGCCAGCAATGCATATAGATACTGACGAGAGTAATGCAGCAAATATAGTGCCAGGGCTTATGGGTGAAATAATTATATAAAAACAATGAGGGCGCTTTAATGCGCCCTCATTATTCTTCTTCTAAAAGTTTTATTATTTCTGTTTTGTCTTCCATTAAACGATATTTTAATATAAGCATTTTTTCTTCATCATTAAGGTCTGAAAGCTTTATTATCTTATTTAGAAAATCGTCATCTTCCATAAGCTCTTCTTCTTTGAAGATTCGCCCACTGTCACTAAAACTCAAGGTATTATTCTCTCCTATTAACTCATCTATTGTTATTGCATATATTTTAGCAATTCTTATAAGCAGCGTAATAGAGGGTAAAGTTTTGTCTGTTTCATAATAGCTATAAGTTGAACGGTCAATTTCTAATAGACTTGCAATTTGGCTTTGTGATAAACGGGCACTTTTTCTAAGTATTCTTAATCTGTTGCCTATCAATAATATATCCCCTTATTTATTCAATTCCAAGAAGCCAGAGAACAGACACTTCAAGAACCTCTGCCAGTACAACAAGCTCTTTATCAAGCACATTTCTCGTTTGTCCCTCAAGTTTTGATAATCCGGAAGCTGTAAGCTCTATGCCTTTAACCTGAATTTGTGTAAGCAAATCTTTTTGCTTCATTCCAATTTCTTTTCGCCTAAGTTCAACACGTTCTCCGCAAATATTTCTATCGCCAAGAGGCTTTTTTCGAATCCTCATTATTTCCTCCATAAATATAAGTGGGTATAGAATACCACAATCTTATTATAAGTGCAATAATTTATTGTATCTGTAATAAAAGTTTAACAATATATAAATAAAACTTAAATTATTGATAATAAAAAGCATATGTGATAAAATTATTTTAAAAAGAGGTGATAACACTATGATGGATAAACGTATTTTTCTTGCCGAGCTTTGTGAGTATGCGGTTGCAAATGGCTTAATTTCATCAAAAACTTATGATACCCCCGCTGTTTTTGATGTGTTTTTTAGAGATGTGCCAGATAGTGGCGGCTTTGCCATTATGGCAGGGCTTGACACGCTTATCAATCACCTTACAAACTTAAGTTTTTCAGAAAAGGAGATAGATTTTCTAATAAAACTTGGTTTTGATGATGATTTTGTAAATTATTTTAAGAACTTTAAGTTTACTTGTGATGTTTTTGCAGTGCCTGAAGGCACGCCCATTTTTCCTAATGAGCCAATAATTAAAATAAAAGGACCAATTATACAAGCTCAGCTTATCGAAACTATGCTGCTTAATACAATAAATTTTCAAACCCTTATAGCAACAAAGTCAAACAGAATAGTGCGTGCCGCCCAGGGCAGAAGTGTTGCAGAGGTGGGGGCAAGGCGTGCGCATGGTTTTGATGCCGCAATAAAGGCGTCAAGAGCTGCCTATATAGGCGGAGTAGATGCCACATCAAACTTTGCTGCAGGGCTTGAGTATGATTTGCCGATGATATGCACAATGTCTCATAGCTTTGTGCAAATGTTTGAAAGTGAGTATGAGGCGTTTGCCGTTTATCTAAAAGAGCATTACAAAGATGCTGTGGTTGTAGTAGACACGTATGACACTCTTAGCAGCGGGGTTCCAAATGCTATAAAAGCGTTTGATGATGTGCTGCTGCCTCATGGATTTAGACCAAAAGCCATAATGATTGACAGTGGCGATATGACATATCTATCAAAACGTGCAAGGCGAATGCTTGACACGGCAGGCTATGCAGATTGTGAGATAATCGTATCAAACTCCCTTGATGAAACACTTATTCGTGACATGCTTATTCAAGGGGCAAAAATTGATACGTTTGCCGTTGGCGAAAAACTCGTTACCTCTCAAACTTCTCCAATTTTTAATGGTGTATATAAAATTTGCGAGGTGGAAATTAACGGAGAAATGCAGCCGACTATTATGGTGAGTGACAATGTCTCAAAAATTACAACACCATGCGATAAAAAGCTTTGGAGACTTTTTGACATGAAAACGGGCAAGGCAATAGCTGACGTTTTAACACTTGCAAATGAACAGATAGATAATAAAAAACCATTTTTACTTTTTGACCCCATATTTACATGGAAAAGGAAAGAGGTTGATGGTTTTGTTGCCCGTGAACTTTTAGTTCCAATCATTAAAGGCGGAAAATGCGTGTATAACCGCCCCTCTCTAAAAGAGATAAGGCAGTACTGCAAAGAGCAAATAGGAACTCTTTGGGAGGAAGTTGTGCGTTTTGAAAATCCGCATATTTATTATGTTGACCTTTCAGAAAAATTGTGGAAAGAAAAGCAGCGTCTTATAGAATACCGTGCAGGCGGTTTAGTCAGATAAAAGAAATTAAAATAAATATTTTTTTGTAAATTAAAATTGTAAAAACACGGCGTCACTCGCCTATATATGAAAAGTGCCGAATATCGGCACAAAAGCGAAATCAATAGTATTGAGTTATTTTCAATTAAACTCAAAAAGCTATTGATTTTTTTGTTTTTGTTATGTATAATATGCCTATGTGGGGCAAAAAGGCTTAAAAAGCATTAAAAAGGGGAGTGAGTGGCTTGTTTTTCGGTGAATATTCGCACACGCTTGATGCAAAGAACCGTTTGTTTATTCCTGCGCAATTCCGTGAAGAGCTTGGCGCTCGTTTTGTAATATGCAAATCCCCGCCAGGAAACACTTGTGTTTTCGCCTATACTGAGGAACGTTTTAAAGAGCTAGGTCAGCAGATAAAAGAAAAAGCTGGGCTTCGCCAACAGCGTTTCGCTTTTGAGGGTGTTACAACTGTAGAGATAGATAAGTCAGGCAGAATAACTGTAAACCAAAAGCTTTGTGACTATGCAGAGCTTGCAAAAGATGTTGTTGTGTTTGGTGCATTTGACAGAATAGAGATATGGGAAAAAGAAAAATGGCAAAGGGAACAAGAACTTGCTGCGCATGAAAGTGATGCAACAGACCAAGTTGTTATCCCTTATTAAGTTGGTATTATTATGATGTTTTCTCACATTCCCGTTTTATTAAAAGAGAGTATAAAAGCACTCAATATAAATCCAGACGGTATTTATGTTGACTGTACGGCAGGCGGCGGCGGTCACAGCGAGCTTATACTTAGCGGGCTAAAAAATGGCAGGCTTATTATGATTGACCGTGACCCAGACGCTGTAAGTACGCTTGTTGATAAATTTTCAAGTGATAAAAGAGTTACGATTATAAACGACAGATTTTCAAATATTAGTGCAATACTAAAAAGTCTTAAGATAGAAAAGGTTCATGGCATTTTAGCAGACCTTGGCGTCAGCTCTTTCCAGCTTGATAGCGAAGAAAGAGGGTTTTCATTTCACAAAGATGCACCGCTTGATATGCGAATGAGCAAAAAAGGCATTAATGCCTTTGATGTTGTAAATAATTATCCGCAGGACAAGCTTAGAAAAATTATAACTTTATATGGTGAAGAAAAGTATGCCTCAAGCATAGCAAAAAATATAGTGCTAAAAAGAGAAAAAGCACCTATTGAAACAACTGCGCAGCTCGTTGAAATAATAAGAGGCTCAATGCCAAAGGCGGCTTTAAGAGCCGCACACCCTGCAAGAAGGACATTTCAGGCTATTAGGATTGAAGTAAATGGAGAGCTTGATGAAATAAAAAGTGCCCTACCAGATATGTTTGAAAGTTTAAGCAGGGGCGGGCGCATGGCTATAATTACATTTCATTCACTTGAAGATAGAATTGTTAAAGAGTATTTTAGAACACTTAAAACGGGATGTGTGTGCCCAAGGGAGTTTCCCGTTTGCGTTTGTGGGGTAAAACCAAAAGCAAAGGTTAAAGGAAGAGCTACTTTGCCAAGTACAGACGAGGTAGAAAAAAACCCAAGAAGCAGGAGTGCGAAGCTCCGCACGGCTATAAAACTGTAAAGGAGAAAAAGCGTATGGCAGGCTACAACAGAGCGGAAGCTTATGACCTTTCGCTATTTGAGGAACAGATAGTAAAGCAAAAAATAGAACCGATAGGAATAAAAAAAGCACCGCCTCAAGATAACAATAAAAAAGCTGCTACAAAAGCAGCTGCAGCAAAAAATAGAACGACTGCCGCTTATGCAAAATCGTTAAAAGGTGCTTTTAAGGCATCTGCATTTGCTATTGTGTGCCTATTTTCTTTAGCCGTTATTTTGCTGTCAAGGGCACAGTCAGACGAGCTAACTCGTGAAATTGTAAAACTTGAAAATGAGTTAAAGATTGTACAGTCTGAAACAGTGAGGCTAAACACTGCGCTTAGCTCACTTATTTCAATGGATAAGGTAGAGTCCTATGCAGAAGAAAGGCTTGGAATGGTGAAGGCAGAAAATCATCAAATAACATATATAGATATGTCAAAGGGCGATATGATTGTTTTATCAGGGCAAAAGTCCGCAATAAAAGAAAACTTAACAGCAAGACTTAAAGAACTGTTTGCATATCCACCGCAGTAAATTAATAAGTATTATTGGCGAGGGTTGAGTTTTCTCGACTCTCATTATTTTAGAATAATGCTATAATGAGGTGTTCTGTTTGGCACGCATTACAAATAAATTGAGAATTAGGGCAATTATTGCAGCTTGTGTTTTTTTTGTATTTGGTTTTTCACTTGATGTAGGCAGGCTTTTTTGGATTCAAGTTATAAACGGTGAAGAATATAAGGCAAAGGCAGAGCAGCAGCAATTAAGTGACACCATAATTAATGCTAATAGGGGCACTATATATGATAACAGTATGAATATACTTGCACAAAGTGCCTCCGCTTGGCTCGTTTATATTAATCCGTCAAAAGTAACTGATGATGCACAGGCAGAGCTTATTAAAACCCGCCTTTCAGAAATTCTTGATGTAAGTGAAGAAAAGATAGAAAAGGCGCTTAGCCATAAAAAATATGGTTATGAAAAAATAAAAGGGCAGATAGAATACAATACTAAACAAGAGGTTAGCACATTTATAAACGAAAACGACTTATACGGCATTGTAAATATTGACCCTGATACAAAAAGGTATTATCCATACGCTAATTTTGCATCAAGCGTTCTTGGATTTACTGGCTCTGAAGATATGGGCAGAAGTGGGATAGAGCTTAAATATAACGATACCTTAACTGGTATAGCAGGCAGAGTTATAACGGCTAAAAATGCCCAGTCGGGCGCAATGCCTAACGAGTTTGAGACAACCTTTGACCCAGAGCAAGGCACAAGTCTTGTGCTAACTATTGACAATGTAATTCAGTACTCGCTTGAAAAGGGGCTAAGACAGGCAGTAATAGACAATGATGCCACGAGCGCCTATGGTATTGTAATGGACGTTAAAACGGGTGCTGTTCTTGGAATGTCAACTAAGCCTGATTATGATTTAAATTTACCAGATACATTAACGGACAAAACATTAATAAACAAAATTGCAAAGATAACAGACGAATCTGAAAAAGCAAAAGAGTACAACAACGCACTGTTTGCACTTTGGAGAAACAAGGCGATAAGTGACACATACGAGCCTGGCTCTGTTTTTAAGGTTATAACCCTTTCTGCGGCGCTTGATTCTGGTGCCGTTACACCAAAGTTTTCATATACCTGTAGGGGTTCTATTAAAGTTGCAGATAATACGATAAGATGCCATAAAGCAGGCGGGCATGGCACGCAAAACCTTGAAACGGGTCTTGTAAACTCTTGTAACCCTTTCTTTGTTACAATAGGGCAAGCTACAGGTTCAAAAGAGTTTTATAAATATTTTGAAGCGTTTGGTTTTTCGGAAAAAAGCGGAATAGACCTTCCCGCTGAAGCATCGCCTGTGCCAAATGTAACGTTTTATACAGGTGACAGATTAGGCATTGCAGAGCTTTCAAGCTGCTCTTTCGGTCAAACATTTCAGGTTAGTGCTATTCAAATGATAACGGCTGTAAGTGCTATAGCAAACGGCGGCCATCTTATGACGCCATATCTTGTAAAATCAATGCTTGATAATGACGGGAACACCATTTATAATGCTGCCCCATCTGAAAAGCGGCAAGCAATCTCAAAATCTACTGCCGATACGGTAATATCAATGATGGAACAGGTAGTAGAAAGAGGAACGGGTAAAAACGCATATATAGCGGGCTACCGTGTTGCAGGAAAAACAGGAACATCTGAAAAACTGACGAAAGATAATGAGTATATAGCCTCATTTGTAGGCTTTGCTCCAGCTAACGACCCGAAAATTGCTGTTTTAATAGTTATTGATGAGCCGCAAGTTTACAACCACGGCGGCGGCGCAATTGCAGCACCCGTTGCAAACGAGGTGCTTGAGCAAAGCCTTAGATACCTTAATATAGAACCTGTTTATACAGATGAGGAACTTTCAAAACTTAGCGCATCTGCACCAAATGTTTCAGGGCTTTCTGTATCAGAGGCTAAAAACACGGTGCAAAGAGGGGGCTTTACAGCAAGAGTTGTAGGGGGCGGTGAAAAGGTTATAGCGCAAAGTCCAAAAGGCGGCAGCACGCTTCCTAAGAATGGCGTAATAATTCTTTATACAGAAAGCGGTAAAACCTCAACAACAGGAACAATTCCAGACCTTAAAGGGCTTAGCATAAGCGAGGCAAACCGCAGGGCTGTAAATGCAGGATTTAATATAAGGATTTCTGGCTCAACGCCAGACGGCGAGGTAAAGTCATACAGACAAAGCATAGCACCGCTGGCAAAAGCGGAGCTTGGAACGATTATAACCGTCTATTTTAAGACTAATTCGGGAGTAGAAGATTTTTAAGAATATAGATAAATGGTTAAAATATAAAGGAGCGTAGTATAGTGCTGTTATCTCAATTATTAGAGGGAATACCCGTTACAGGTAAATATATTGATGTGGACATTAAACAAATTACGGATAATTCAAACAATATTACCGTAGGATGTTTGTTCGTTTGCATTAAAGGGGCGCGTTTTGATGCGCATAAAGTAGCATATGAAGTGCTTCAAAAAGGTGCTGCTGCCGTTGTAGTAGAAAAAGATATAGGGATTGAAAAGCAGATTATTGTTGAGGACTCAAGGGCTGCTTATGCACTTTTATGCAAGAACTTTTTTGAGCGCTCTTGTGATAAATTAAAGATAATAGGAGTTACAGGCACTAACGGAAAGACGACAACGACCTTTGTAATAAAAGATATTCTTGAGGCTATGGGGCATAGCTGTGGGCTTATTGGCACAATTAAAAACCTAATAGGTGACGAGAGCGTCCCCTCTGTTTTAACTACCCCAGACCCGTTTATAATGCATGCACTGTTTAAAAGAATGGCAGACAAAGGACTTCGGTACTGCGTTATAGAGGCATCTTCTCAGGCGCTTCATCAAAAAAGGCTTGAGGGAATAAGTTTTTCTGCGGGCGTACTTACAAATATATCGCAAGACCATCTTGACTACCATGGAACAATGGAAGAATATATAGCAGCTAAAAAAGAGCTTTTTTACAATTGCGACAAAGCTATAATAAATGAAGATGATGATAATGCAGACTATTTCAAAAGCGGTGTAAAAGCGCCTATACTTACGTACTCAGCAGAAAAAGACTCTATGTTTAAGGCGGCAAATGTAAGTTATCACTCAAACGGTATTGACTACACATTAGAAACAGAAAAAGGAAACTACCCTGTGCATTTTGGCATAGCTGGCTCATTTTCTGTTTATAATTCGCTTTCTGCCATAGCCTTAGTTTGTGCTTTAGGTTTTTCTACTGAAGAGGCGGCAAAAGCGGCAAAATTAGCAAAAAGCGTTCCCGGAAGGCTTGAATCTGTAAACCATAATCAGCCGTACAATATTATAATTGACTATGCACACACACCAGACGGACTTGAAAAGGCTATTGATGCCGTAAAAAGCTTTACTAAAGGCAGGGTTATTTCAGTATTTGGGTGCGGCGGAGATAGAGATAAAGCAAAACGCCCGCTTATGGGGAAGATAGCGTCACTTCATTCAGATATTACAGTTGTTACATCAGATAATCCACGAACAGAGGACCCAAAAGCAATTATAGATGAAATACTAATGGGAATTGAAAACGGCAAAGATAATGTTTTTGTAGAAACTGATAGGACTAAGGCTATAAAGCTTGCTTTAGATAAAGCAGAAAAAGGCGACACAGTTCTCCTTTTGGGCAAGGGGCATGAAACATATCAGATAATAGGTTTAAATAAAAAGCATTATGACGAGAGAGAGGTAATAGAAAAGCTGCTAAACGGTGAGCGGATATGAAAATCTCTTTCGAGGAAATAAGCAGTGTCTTAAATGTAAAGATTCCGCTTGAGGGATTTATAAAAGGTGTTTCAACAGACACAAGAACTATTGCAAAAAATGACCTTTTTATAGCACTTATTGGAGAAAACTTTGACGGCAACAACTATGTAGAGCAGGCACTAAAAAGCGGTGCCGCTGCCGCTATTTGCACAAGGTCTAACATTACTGATAAAAGAATTATCATAGTAGACGATACACTTTCTGCACTGAGAGACATTGCCTCTTTATATAGAAGTAAATTTGATGTAAAGCTATATGCCATTACGGGCAGTGTTGGCAAAACAACCACAAGAGGCATGGCAGCTAAAGTGCTTTCGGTAAAATATAAAACGCTTGCAAACGAAAATAACCTTAACAATGAAATAGGAGTTTCAAAAACACTTTTTAGATTAAACAGTTCCTACCGTGCTGGGGCTATTGAAATGGGTATGAACCACTTTGATGAAATAAAGAGAATATCACTTTCAGTAAAGCCCACAGCAGCAATAATAACAAATATAGGAACGGCGCACATTGAAAACTTAGGTTCTCATGAGGGAGTGCTAAAGGCAAAGCTTGAAGTTCTTGAGGGGTTAAAAAAAGGCGCGCCGCTTATATTAAACGGTGATGACAAGCTTTTAAGAGATTATAAAAATGACGACTTTAACATTATAAAGTTCGGTATAAATAGCAAACAAAATGATATATTAGCAGATGAAATTAAGCTATTGCCAAACGGCTCGTACTACACCGTAAGGTATAAAGGCGAAAGCGCCAAAGGCTTTGTGCCTTCTGCTGGGCGGCACAATATATATAACGCACTTTCAGCAGTTGCCGCAGGTGTTACGGCAGGAATAAAGCTCTTAGACTGTGTAAAAGCCATAGAGGACTTTACAGTAGAGGGCAGGCGGCAAAAGATAACCAAAAAAGGCGGTATAACGTTTATTGAAGACTGCTATAACGCAAGTCCAGAAAGTGTAAAAGCGGCACTTGATACGCTTTACCACACAAAGGGAAAAAGGCTTATTGCTGTGCTTGGGGATATGTTAGAGCTTGGCGAGACTAGTGAAAAGTCGCATAAAGAGTCAGGCGAAAGAGCTTCTAAAATAGCAGATATTATATATACATATGGAGAGTTATCAAAACTCACTGCAAAAGAGGCAAAAAAACATGGGTGTAAAAGTGCAGAGAATTTTATGTCAAAAGAAAAGCTGTCTCAAAGCCTTATAAACACCTTGCAAAAGGGCGATACTGTACTTTTTAAGGCAAGCCGTGGTATGAAACTTGAAGATGTGATAAACCGTGTATACGATGAACTTTTCAAAGAAAAGGAAGGATAACTTATGATATTTTATGCAAGTTTAGCCGTTTCTGCAATAATTGGATTTGCCGTTTCATATGTTTTAGGCTTTATTGTTATACCGTGGCTGCACAAGCTTAAATACGGTCAAACAATTCTTGACATTGGACCTAAATGGCATAAGAAAAAAGAGGGCACACCTACAATGGGTGGTGTGCTATTTATTGTGGGCACATTAGTAGCGTTTGTTGTTGGGTTTTGCGTATTAAGGACAATAGAAATAGAAAGCAGTACAACATTAAAAGCGGCAGAAATTAATGTTAAGGTATGGGGCGGCATATTAATGGCGCTTGGGTTTACTGTAATAGGGTTTGTAGACGACTACATAAAGGTAGTAAAAAAACGCAATTTAGGGCTTACGATAAAACAAAAAACTTTTTTGCAGCTTTTGGTGTCAATAGGCTACCTTGGCTCTCTTCATTCAGTTGGCGCAGACTATATGTTTATTCCGTTTTTAGGCAATTATAATACGGGCATACTTTTTTGGGTTTTTGGAATTTTTGTAATATACTGCACTACTAACGCCGTAAACTTTACAGATGGCATTGACGGACTTTGCGGTTCTGTAACACTTACAGCCGCCGCAGCCTTTATTGTTGCCGCAGCTTTAAGAGGGTATTTTCAGGTGAGCGTTCTTTCCGCCTCTCTTTTAGGCGGGTGTGCAGGTTATTTAATGTGGAATAAATACCCCGCAAAAGTTATGATGGGCGATACAGGCTCTATGTTTTTGGGCGGTATGGTAGTGGCGCTCGCTTATGCTATTGACACACCGCTTCTTATACTGCCTTTCGGTATTATATATGTTATCGAATTTGCCTCTGATATTATTCAAATAGTTTATTATAAAGCAACTGGCGGTAAACGAGTGTTTAAGATGGCGCCTATTCATCATCATTTTGAGATGTCGGGCTGGAAAGAAACTAAGATTGTAAAGGTTTTTACAACAATTAATATTATCGGGTGCATAATTGGCTTATTATTAGTATATTATGGCAGGCCCGGCTAATAATTATTAAGGAGTATTATTAAAATTAAACGGGGGTATTATCGTGCAGAAAAAGAAAAGAGTTGGAATAAGCCGCTTTTTTACGAGCAGGGAAATGGATATTCCTTTTTTTATTCTTGTGCTTACAATACTTACAATTGGTCTTATTATGCTTTTTTCTGCAAGTTATACCTATGCCTCATATAACGAGGACAGCAGCACCCACTATTTTTCAAGGCAGCTTATTTTTGCACTGCTTGGCATAGCTGCAATGCTTTTTATTTCGAAAATAGACTATAAATATTTTAGAGCAGTAGCTGTTATCGGCTATGGAGTATCAATAATTCTTCTTATATTAGTTCTATTTTTGCCGGAGGTTTTGCCAGGGTTTAAAAGGTGGATTCTCATACCTATTATAAATATTACTTTTCAGCCCTCTGAAGTAGCTAAAATGATGCTAATTATGCTTTGTGCTATGGGGATGGATAAAGACCACGATAAAATAACAGGTAAGGCAATAAGCAGTTCACCGCTTGCCAAAAGCATAATGTCACTGACAGGAAATAGGCTTAAAATAAGCGCCTCATTTGCCTCTACTGTTTTTTACGGTAGTGTTATAGTTTTTACTTCAGGGCTTGTGTTTCTTGAGGACCACGTTTCCGGAACAATTCTTATGCTCGCTATTGGTGTTGTAATGCTTTGGCTTGGAGGGTTTAAGAAAACATGGTTTATATTAGGAATAGTAGCAGCAGCGCTTGGAATTGCAGTTTTTATTATGAAGCCTGATTTGCTAAAAGAATATGCGGGTGAAAGGATAGTAGCTTGGCTTGAAAAGGATTATCAGCCTCTCAATGCAAGGTGGCAAATAAATCAATCTTTATTCGCTATAGGCTCTGGCGGGCTTTTAGGCACGGGGCTTGGCAACTCAATGCAAAAGCACCTATATGTTTCAGAGCCGCAAAATGACTTTATTTTTGCTATAGTGAGTGAAGAACTCGGTTTTATAGGTTCAACAATAATATTACTTCTTTTCGCTATATTAGTATGGCGTGGCATAACAATAGGAATATACGCAAAAGATAAGTTTGGCGCACTTCTTGCTATGGGCATGGTTTTTCAAGTGGGGCTTCAAGTCGTACTAAACGTAGCAGTTGTAACAGACACAATTCCAAATACGGGCATAGGGCTTCCCTTTTTTAGCTCTGGCGGTACATCACTTTTAATTCTAATGGCAGAAATGGGAGTAATACTGTCTGTTTCAAGGTTTTCAAGAACAGGGAAAGTTAATGTAAAATCAAAATCAAATCAGAGTCAAAAAAGACATAAAAAGGAGCAGGCTGTATGAGAGTTATTATAGCGGCAGGCGGTACAGGCGGACATATAAACCCTGCACTTGCCGTTGCAAGCAAAATAAAAGAGCACGATAGTGAAGCGGACATCCTTTTTATAGGCACAAAAGAAAAGATGGAGGCAAAGCTCGTTCCCGCCGCAGGCTTTCCGTTCAAAAGCATAAGTATAAGCGGATTTAAAAGAGGCTTTTCTCCTAAAGAGATAAAAGAAAATATACATACAGTTATTAAAATGCTCGTCTCCTCTGCTCAGGCTAAAAGGATTATAACAGAATTTGAGCCAGATATTATAATAGGGTTTGGCGGATATGTTAGCGGCCCTGTTGTAAGAGCTGGCGCAAAGCTGGGCATAAAAACGGCGATACACGAGCAAAATGCCTATCCTGGTGTTGCTAATAAGGCGCTTGCTAAAATGGTTGATAAAGTTATGCTAACAGTAAAAGATGCAATAGAGCGAATGAACTGCAAAAATACGCCTGTGGTAACGGGGCTTCCTATTCGCCCTGAAATGCTAACAGTTGACAGGGACTTTGCAAGGGCAGAGCTTTCAGTAGGCAGTGACAAAAAGATTATACTTTCAATGGGCGGCTCACTGGGGGCTAAGGCTATAAATGAGGCTATGGTAGAGCTTATAGCAAAAAAACACAATGACCCAAGCCTTATATTTATACATTCTACAGGGCAGTATGGCTTATGGGTGCCTGATGCATTAAAAGAAAAAGGTGTAGACACCAGGCAGGCAGGAAATGTAAATATAAGAGAATATATTGACGACATGGCAAGAGTTTTAGCTGCCGCTGATATAGTTATTTGCCGTGCGGGTGCATCAACTCTTACTGAAATACAGGCGCTTGGAAAAGCCTCTATACTTATACCCTCACCGAATGTAACAGAAAACCATCAATACCATAACGCAATGTCACTAGTAAGAAATGATGCCGCAGTTTTGATTGAGGAAAAAGACCTTACGGGTGAAAGGCTTATAAAAGAGGTGGATAGTCTGCTTAAAAATCCCGACAAGATAAAAAAAATAGGTGAGAATGCAAGAAAAATGGCTATCACAAGCTCGTTAGATATTATTTATACAGTTATAAAAGAGCTATACGATGAAAAGTAGTAACGGCAAAAGCCCCTTTAGCATAGTATGAGAGCAGTAAAAGTGCTTTCTCTTGCTCGAAGGAGTGATTATGTGTGTCGTTATTGACTATTAATGGAGGACGAATACTAAACGGGGAAGTTACATGCCAAGGCAGTAAAAACAGTGCGCTACCAATTCTTGCAGCGTGCTACTTAATAAAAGGGAAGTGTGAAATACATAATTGCCCAAATCTTTCCGACATAGATGCAACAATTAACATTCTTAAAAATTTGGGCTGTGACGTTGTTTTTGAAAATAATACTGTAACGGTAGACAGCACCGAAGCCTTTGGGTACAAGATACCAGAGGAGTTAATGCATGAGATGCGCTCTTCTATTATATTCTTAGGTGCTATACTTGGCAGAAATAGATGTGCGGTTATTTCAACACCGGGTGGGTGTGAAATAGGTTTAAGACCAATTGATTTACATATTTCGGCTATGAAGAAGTTTGGTGTCGTTATTAATGTGGAGCATGGGGTACTTGACTGCAAATGTGAGGGAGAGCTAAAAGGCACTGCTATAACGCTTAGTTTTCCGAGCGTTGGAGCGACAGAAAACATTATACTCGCTGCCGCTACGGCAGAGGGTACAACAACAATATTAAATGCGGCAAGAGAGCCAGAAGTAACAGACCTTGCAGATTTTCTTAACGCTTGCGGAGCAAAAATACATTGCAGAGAAGGCATAATAACTATAACGGGCGTAAAAGAGCTTCGTGGAACATCTCACAGCGTTATACCAGACAGAATAGTTTGCGCCACTTATTTGTGCGGTGCCGCTGTAACAAGAGGCGAGGTTACGGTAAAGGAAATAGTTCCTGCACACCTTGGGGGAGTGCTGCCAGTGCTTGAGGAAATGGGCTGTGATATAAAACTTGGGTACAGGCAAATAACACTTACTGCACCTGCACGACTAAAAAAGGTTGACAAAATTAGTACGCAGCCATACCCTGGCTTTCCTACTGATTTACAGGCGCTTTTTACAACTCTTACAGCCACTGCAAATGGCACGAGTGTTATTGTAGAAAATATATTTGAGTGCCGTTTTAAACATGTTCCTGAGCTGATAAAAATGGGTGCAAAAATAAAAACAGAGGGACGTGTTGCCGTTATTGAAGGAATACCACGCCTTTACGGGGCGAACGTAAGCTCGCCAGACCTTAGAGGTTCTTGTGCCTTAATTCTTGCAGGGCTGTCTGCAAGTGGTGTAACAACGGTAAATAAACTGTATCATTTAGACAGGGGATACGCTGACTTTGAAAAGAATTTAAATGCCCTTGGGGCGGATGTATATCGTACGGAGGAAGACAATGCAAAGAAAACCGACTAATAAAAAGGCAGGTAAAAGAAAGTCATCAAAACAGCAAGTGAGAAGACCTGCAGAGATGTCAAGAGATGAAATAAGGCATATTAATAATAAAATAAGGCGGAAAAGGCAAAAGAGAATAAAGCGTATAATATATTCGGCTTTGCTTTTATGCTTTGTTGCTACTGCTATTGGTCTTTCTCTTACTGTGTTTTTTAATATCCAAAGTATTGAGGTTATAGAGTCTTCTATTTACGGTGATACAGAGGTTATAAAAGCATCAGAAATACAAATTGAAGATAATTTTTTTCTTACCGATTTAAAAGGTGCTGCTAAAAAAATAGAGGGTAGCTTGCCTTATGTTGGCAAGGCAGTGTTAAAGCGCAAGCTGCCATCAACTCTAATTATAGAGATTATCGAAACAAAAGAGTATGCAGCATTTGATTTTGAAACTGGTTATGTTTTAATAAATGAAAAAGGAAAGGTGCTAAGCAGCTCTGCTACGGTACTTCGAGAGGGCGTTTCTTACATATCTAATATCTACCCTAAAAGCGCCAATATATGTGATACAGTAGAGTTTGAAGACGGGGAAGTGCTTTCTAACGTTACGAGCATATTAACGGCGGTAAAAGAAGCAGAAATACAGAAGATAACAAGCATAAATTTATCTGATATATCAGCTATAACACTTATGTATGACGATAGAATAATGCTAAAAGCAGGCTCGCTAAATAATTTTGAGCGAAAAATGCAAAGAGCAGCTAAGGCGATACTTGCAGAGGAGCAAAGAAATAAAATGGTTAAAGGCACTCTTGACCTTACTATTGACCCATACGGATACTTTCGTGAGGGCAAGGTAGAAACAGAGCCTTTTACGGTGCAAAATAAAAAATAATCTGATTTAGCAGAATAATTATTACATATTTAAAAAGAAATTTATAAAAATGTTGAAATAACAAAGAATATATGCTACTATTATATGGCTATAGAATGAGAAAGTGTATTTTTCTTTATCATAGGAGGATTAAAATGGCGTTTGAGATTTCTAACGAATTTGAGGATGCAACTCAAATCAAGGTTGTCGGTGTCGGTGGCGGTGGCGGTAACGCTATCAACCGTATGGTTAGGGGCGGTGTTCAAGGTGTTGAATTTATCGCTATTAATACGGACAAGCAGGTGCTTGTATACTCGCAGGCAACACATAAAATACAAATAGGTGAAAAGGTTACAGGCGGCAGAGGTGCTGGCGCACGTCCTGATGTTGGCGCAAAGGCGGCAGAGGAAAGCCGTGACGCCATTATTGACTCGCTAAACGGTGCAAACATGGTTTTTGTAACCGCTGGCATGGGCGGCGGCACAGGCACAGGTGCTGCACCTGCAATAGCACAAATAGCTAAAGAGCGTGGTATACTCACTATCGGTATTGTTACAAAACCGTTTGCTTTTGAGGGCAGGCTTCGTATGCAGCTTGCAGAATCGGGAATTGCAGAGCTGGCTCAACATGTTGACAGCCTTGTTGTTATTCCTAATGAGCGCTTAAAACTCGTTTCAGACCAAAAAATAACTTTTGCCAACGCCTTTGAAATTGCAGACGATGTACTGCGCCAAGGTGTTAAAAGTATTTCTGAACTTATAAAAATTCCAGGACTAATAAACCTTGACTTTGCCGACGTTACAGCAGTAATGAAAGATGCTGGACATGCTCACATGGGCGTAGGCAGAGGCTCTGGTAAAGAAAAGGCAGAGGTAGCAGCGAACTCTGCAATCTCAAGCCCATTGCTTGAAACTACAATTCAAGGTGCAAAGGGTGTAATAATCAGCATTTCTTCTTCACCTGACATTACTCTTGATGATGTTGACATTGCCTCGAAAATCATATCAGATGCCGCAGACAAAGATGCAAACATTATATTTGGTGTTGCATTTGATGAAAAACTTGATGATGAAATGGTTGTAACAGTCATTGCAACAGGCTTTGGCACCGATATTAACGGGCTTGCAAAGAAACCTGTTATAGAAGATGAAATTAGCAGCCA
>DASRNG010000034.1:0-4411 GCA_035647555.1 Oscillospiraceae bacterium
CCCTCCTTTGCGTAGCCGCCAAAAAGTGTGCTCGTTGAGTCTATGAAAATATGTGCATCTTTGTCAGTATCAAATGTATAGCGGTGCGCTGCAACATGCTCTGTTGCGGTAAGCTCTGCCATGCAGTTAATTGTAGGCAAATATACAGCATAATACCCTGCGGTAGCCGTTTCATTGTCATGTGAGAAGGCAAGAGGTTTTGAATTTCTTTCAGAAACGTCAAAATCGCCTATTTGCGGAATTACTCTAAAATGCCCCATATCCCGTGAACCTGTACCAGAGAGCCTTGTATGGCTAAAGCCAAGTATAAAGGTGTCTAAATAGTGGTAGCCAGATGTAGTCCAGTTGAACAGTGCTTTTCCGTCAGCCGCTGCTGTGTCTGGGCTTAGCTTTACAGCTCCGAAAGGGGATACGGCTCCCGGAAAGAGGTTGCCGCTAACCCAAGGGTAGCCTCCTGTTCCTACGAAAGGGCTTACCCATTGCCCGAAATAACCAGCATTAAGCTCTGGCATTGTAACGCCAAGGGGAAAAGAGCCTGCCGTAAAAAGAGAAGTGAATAGAATGATGACAACCATAAATAAGCTTTGGATTTGGTGAATAAGTTCCAACATAACAATAGCCTCCTCAAATATTAAATTTTTAAATATTTATAGATTAAAAAGCTGTTTGCCGTTTTGATACATTATTCTATCAGAAATATAAAGCGCATATTCAGTGTCAAATGCACCGTCAAGAACCATTTCACTAAGGGCAAGTGCAAGTGTATGCTCCATAGCAAATAGCGCACCAAGGGCATCTTCACTTGTCCATGTATCACAGCCCCATGTAAGCCTTGAGGCGTCAGAAACTTCAAGGGCACTTTTTATAAAGCCTTTGGCAGAGAAGGTGGAAAGGTAAGGGGTCCAGCAGGTGTCTGCCCAAACGTTTTTATAGTTGTGAAGAAGTGCATAAGTATCAGAAAACCAAGGGAATCCGCCGTGCATAAGATGAAACTTTGTATCAGGGTTTTCCTCAATAATTGTTAAAAGTTTAATAGGGTTTGTGCCTTTTAGCTGCCCCATACCCGTATGTATTTGAAAAGGTAAATTATTGTCTGCCGCCGCCTCGCACAAAGCACGCATAACAACATTGCCAAAAGCGTTAATTTCATTAGGTGAGGCATTTTTATTATTAAGCGCCTTTTCTGCTTTAGTAAGATTATATTCATCAAAATTGAGAGGTCGTTCATAGGCAATAGCACATTTTAGAGCCTTGCAGCCCTCATGCTTCTTTCTTGTAATAGCTTTTTTAATTTCGCCCAGATATTCTGATATATTAGAAATATCAGCTTTCTCAAATGTGGAGTATGCTAAAAACCCATTCGGTTCGGGCTTTGTTTTAAGGTAACCAGAGAAATAACAATCACACCTAAAGCTAGGTGAAAATAACTCAGGGTGACCGAGGTTTGAACCAGGGTCGGGCTGCCTCTCATTAACTATCCTTTCAAATCGGCAGCGGTCTTTTAGTATATTAAGATGATGGGCAGGGTCTTTATGTGATAAAGTGAGCTTATCGTCAATCAAATCAAAATTATCTGCCGTTACCTCTAAGCCGTATAAATCCTCAAGAGATTTGAAAATCCACCTAAAATATGAGTTGCAGCGATGCTTATTTATATATTCGGCAGCGCCTTTCCTGGCACCGGGCTGCGGTGGGGGAGAGAGCCAATTAGCGTATGAATTTGAGAGTATAAAATGAAGATTTGCATGCTTAAACTCACTATCTGGCAGATGGTGGCTGTGCGTGTTTATTATAGGAGTGCTTTTAATATGCTCGATAATCTTGTTATAAATATTGTTCAAAATAATTACTTCCTAATAAATTTTGTATTTATTTTATCATGATAAAAACTATATATCAATAAAAACATAAAAGCCATATTCGAGTATATACAGGAATATGGCTTTTTATTAGAAACTGTTTTTATGCCCTTTTGGCTACTCGCCGCTGAAACGCTTTTACAATTTCAACAATCGGTATTACAGAAAATGCAAGTGCCATTGAAATAGCGTACTCTTTAATGCTAATAGGAGTAAAACCAAAAGCATTTGCAAGGAACGGAACTTCAATTACGAGTGTTGTAAAGATGAGGGAGGAGAGCATAGCACCATATAGGAATTTGTTATGGTTGCCACGAAGCTCCATTGCAATAACACTCTGTCTTTGTGAGCGCATGTTAAAGGAGTGGAAAATTTCACACATAGACATTGTTAAAAATGCCATTGTGATACCCTCTGCACCATCTTCTAAAGAAATGTTCATAAACTGCCAAGCACCTGTTTGCAAAAACTCTCCTATAAAATATGCAGCAAGAGTAAGAATTGTAACAATAATACCTTGATAGATTATATCCACACCGACTCCGCCAGAGAATATACCGCTTTTAGGGCTGCGGGGCTTGCGTTTCATAATATCATTTTCAGGTTTCTCAAGCCCTAGTGCAAGCGCTGGGAAAGAGTCTGTTACAAGGTTTATGAAAAGAAGATGCACAGGCTCTAAAATAACAAAACCAAGCAGTGTAGCAAAGAAGATTGAAAGCACTTCAGAAAGGTTGGAGCCTAAAAGGAACTGTATAGTCTTTTTGATATTATCGTATACACGTCTACCCTCTGAAACGGCTGATACAATTGTAGCAAAGTTATCGTCTGCAAGAACCATGTCAGAAACGTTTTTAGTTACGTCTGTGCCTGTGATTCCCATGCTTACGCCTATATCGGCATTTTTGATAGATGGGGCATCGTTTACACCGTCACCCGTCATAGCAGTTATGTAGCCGTTGTTTTTCCAGGCGTTAACGATACGTGTTTTATGGTCAGGCTGTACTCTTGCATATACACGAATGTGTTCAACCTCTTTATTAAACTCTTCATCGCTCATGCCAGAAAGGTCTGCGCCTGTTATTGCATCGCTGGAACTTTCAATTATTCCAAGCTCAAGGGCAATTGCAACTGCAGTATCTTTATGGTCACCCGTAATCATAACAGGTGTTATACCAGCATCTCGGCATTCTGTTATAGCGTCTTTAACTTCAGGTCGAACAGGGTCTATCATTCCTGCAAGCCCAAGGAATGTAAGGTCATTTTCAAGCACCCGGGGCTCGTATGACTCTGGCGCAAGGTCATAATTTTTACACGCTCCTGCAAGTACACGGAGAGCATTCCCTGCCATACGTTTATTTTCTGAAAGTATTTTTTCTTTAATCTCTTTAGTAAGAGGAACAATCTCACCGTCAATAGCAGCGTGTGAGCATAGTTTTATAACCTCATCAGGTGCGCCTTTTGTGTACTGAATAAGCTCGCCCGTTTCTCCGCCATAAGAATGAACGGTAGACATCATTTTTCTTGTAGAGTCAAAAGGTGCTTCGCCTATTCTCGGTGCTTTTAGTACAAGGTCATTTTTATTAAGTGATAGAGAGTTTGCATATGTAACAAGAGCGGCCTCTGTAGGCTCTCCCGTAACAATGCAGTCATTTGAAATTTCGGCATCAGAGCAAAGCGCGAGGCACTCTGCAAGCAGCTTTTCGTCAGATGCGAACTTGTCAGTAACGGTCATTTTGTTTTGTGTTAAAGTTCCCGTTTTGTCTGAGCAAATAATCTCTGCACAACCAAGTGTTTCAACGGCTGTAAGCTTTCTTATTATGGCGTTTTTCTTTGACATATTGGTAACGCCTATGGAAAGCACGATTGTAACAACAGCTACAAGCCCCTCAGGAATTGCAGCAACTGCAAGACTTACAGCTATCATAAACATATCAAGCACATGGTTGAAAATTTCTGTTGATGTGCCTGTTGTTATTGCTTTCCAGTTCATAAAAATGCTGAATGCAAAAATGAAAACGCAAACACCAAGAACGAGTATAGTAAGAATCTTTGAAAGCTGAGAAAGCTTTTTTTGAAGTGGAGTCTCACCCTCTGTAGCACTTGCTATGGCGCTTGCTATTTTGCCTACTTCTGTTTCCATTCCCGTAGCTACAACAACGGCTCTGCCCCTGCCGTAAACAACAATACTGCCCATATAAGCCATGTTTTTACGGTCACCAAGAGTTATTTCAGAGGTTTCATCTCCCGTACTCATGAGTGTTTTTACTATTTTGTCAACGGGGACACTCTCGCCCGTTAAAGCCGCTTCTTCAATTTTTATGCTTGAACATTCGGTTATGCGGCAGTCAGCAGGTACAGCGTCACCAGCTTCAAGAAGTATAACGTCGCCAACGACAAGGTCTTCACTTTTAATTGTAACTATATTACAGTCACGAATAACCTTAGTGGTGGCGGCGGACATTTCTTGAAGTGCCTCTATAGCTTTTTCTGCTTTGCTTTCTTGAAAAACACCAAGTACAGAGTTAATAACAACAACGATAGCGATAATAAGT
>DASRNG010000035.1:0-20867 GCA_035647555.1 Oscillospiraceae bacterium
CCCTATAGAGGCCGTAAAAACAAATGTGCAAGGTACCGAGAATCTTCTTAGTGCGGCAATACAGGAGGGTGTTAGTAGGATTATCTGCCTTTCTACAGACAAAGCCGCCTATCCTGTAAATGCAATGGGGATTTCAAAAGCATTAATGGAGAAAGTTGTAATTGCAAAAAGCCGAACAGTTGCCCCCGGAAACACAACAATATGCTGTACTAGATATGGCAATGTTTTGTGTTCAAGAGGGTCAGTTATACCATTGTTTATTGAGCAAATTAAAGCAAATAAACCATTAACCGTAACAGACCCTAATATGACACGTTTTATAATGTCGCTTGAAGAGGCAGTAGAGCTTGTGGAGTTTGCTTTTACAAATTGTGAAAGCGGAGACTTGCTTGTTAAAAAAGCACCTGCTTGCACTATTGGTGTTTTAGCACAGGCGGTAAAAGAGCTATTTCAAAGCAGTAGTGAGATAAAAGAAATAGGAATACGCCATGGTGAAAAGATGTATGAAACACTTCTTACTAATGAGGAGTGTGCAAACGCTATTGATATGGGCGAATTTTACCGTGTGCCATGTGACAAGCGTGACCTTAATTATGATAAATATTTTATACAAGGTGATACTAAAAGGGGCGGCATTTCAGAATATAACTCGAATAACACAGTTATCTTAACTGTCGAGCAAGTGAAAGAAAAGCTTTTATCACTTTCATATGTTAAGAAAGAGCTTGAGGGTTTAGGAGTTTCAATATGAAAATACTTGTAACAGGCTCAAATGGCTTTGTCGGTAAAAATCTTGTACATACCCTAAAGAATATTGCAGATAAAAAGGATAATTCATTTAGTATTGATGCTAATATTACCGTATTAGAATATGATATAGGCTTAAATGAAAAGCGTTTTGATGAATACTGCAAGCAGGCAGATTTTGTTGTAAATCTCGCTGGGGTAAACCGCCCGAAGGAGCAAAGCGAATTTACAAAAGGTAATAGCAGTTTTGTAGCCTATTTAATTGACACACTTAAAAAGCATAAAAACAAATGCCCTGTTTTGCTATCTTCCTCCATACAAGCACAGCTTGATAACCCTTATGGAAACAGCAAAAGGGAGGGTGAAGAGCTTCTTTTTTCATATGGAAAAGAAACGGGTGCTGCAGTGTATGTTTACCGTTTTCCGAATATTTTCGGAAAATGGTGCAGGCCTAATTATAATTCCGCTATTGCAACATTTTGCAGCAATATCGCCGCGGGGCTGCCTATTACAGTTAACGATAGAAATGCGAAGTTAAAACTCGTTTATATAGACGATGTTGTAAAAGAAATAATTAGCGCCATAAAGGGACAGGCAAACCTTAATAAAGAAAGCGGATTTTGTGAAGTGCCTATTTTTTATGAAGTTACTTTAGGCGAGGTGGTAGACCTTATCTATTCATTCAGTCAAAGCAGAGAGAATAAAAGCGTGCCTGATTGCGGCAGACCTTTTGTTCATAAGCTTTATTCTACCTATATTTCATATCTCCCCGAAACAGAGTTTTCATATCCGCTTACTATGAATATTGATGATAGAGGCTCGTTTACAGAAATGCTAAAAACCCCAGATAGAGGGCAAGTTTCAGTCAATGTTTCAAAACCAGGGATTACAAAGGGTAACCACTGGCACCATACGAAAAATGAAAAGTTTTGTGTAGTGAGCGGTGAGGGCTTAATAAGGTTTAGAAAAATTGGTGCAGAAAATGTTATTGAGTACCGTGTAAATGGCAAAGAGTTAAAAGTTGTTGATATTCCTGCAGGTTATACGCACAGTATAGTGAATGAGGGCAGTGACGACCTTATAACCATAATGTGGGCAAGCGAACTTTTTGATTCTTTAAGACCAGATACATATTTTGAGGAGGTTTAACGAATGGCAAAGCTAAAGCTTATGACGGTAGTTGGTACAAGGCCCGAAATAATACGGCTTTGTGAAACGATAAAAAAATGTGATATATATTTTGAGCACACCCTTGTTCATACAGGTCAAAATTATGATTACGAATTAAACGAAATCTTCTTTGAGCAGCTAAATCTTCGGGCGCCGGACCATTATCTAAACTCTGTAGGGGAAGACCTTGGTGACACGATAGGAAATATTATAGCAAAATCTTATAAGTTGATGGTACAGCTAAAGCCAGACGCACTTCTTATTCTTGGTGATACAAACTCATGCCTTTGTGCAATAGCAGCAAAAAGGCTTCATATTCCCATATTTCATATGGAGGCGGGCAACAGGTGTTTTGACGAGTGCCTACCAGAGGAAACGAACCGCCGTATCGTAGACCATATAGCAGATGTAAACCTTTGTTATAGTGAACACGCAAGAAGATACCTTAATGCAGAGTCTACACCGAAAGAGCGGACATATGTTACAGGTTCACCCATGGCAGAGGTTTTATCAAAGTATTTTGAGAAAATAATAAATAGTGATGTTTTAGAAAGACTTAATATTAAAAAGGGCGAGTATATACTCGTATCAGCTCATAGAGAAGAAAATATTGATACAGAAAACAGCTTTTTTAGTTTAATGAACGCTATTAACACTCTTGCAGAAAAATATGATATGCCAGTTATATACTCAACACACCCACGCTCGAAAAAGTTTATAGAAAAGCACAACTTTATATTTGACAAAAGAGTTAAAAATATAAAACCGCTTGGTTTTTTTGATTTTAATAATTTGCAAATTAACTCATTGTGTGTTGTGAGTGACAGCGGAACGCTACCAGAGGAATCCGCTTATTTTAATTCTAAAGGGCTTCCCTTTCCTGCTATTTCTATAAGAACAAGCACAGAAAGACCAGAGGCTCTCGACAAAGGCAACTTTATTATTGCAGGAATTGAAAGCGGGCAAGTAACCTCTGCGGTAGAAACTGCCATAGCTATGAATGAAAATAAAGATTTTGCAGTACCAGTTCCAGACTATATTGATGAAAATGTTTCAGTAAAGGTTGTTAAAATCATTCAATCATATACTGAGATAGTTAATAAAACAGTGTGGAGAAAGTGAAACGGTATTACAATTTAACGAGATAATAAGAATGAACAGTAAAAGAGGAGAAAATATGGATTACGCTTTGATAGGGTGCGGTAGAGTTTCGGGCAACCATATAACTGCCGCAATGGAAAATGAGCTGAATATAAAAGCGGTTTGCGATATAGTAGCGGAGCGTGCAGAAGACTTAATAGACAGATTTGCTCTTGATGAGGATTTTGGTACAAAGTATTATACAGACTATAAAGAGATGATTTCGGAAAATGAGCTAAAGCTTGTGGCTATTGCTACAGATAGTGGAACACATGCAGAAATAGCTCTTTACTGCATTGAAAAAGGTATACACGTAATTATAGAAAAGCCTATTGCAATGAGTATTTCTGATGCTAATAAAATTATAGATGCAATGAAAAAGCATAATGTAAAGGTGTGTGCTAACCATCAAAATCGGTTTAACATAGCAGTGCAGCATTTAAGAGATGCTATTGACGAGGAGAGAATGGGCTGCATTTCGCATGGTGCTGTGGCAGTGCGCTGGAGCAGGGGCGAGAGGTACTACTCACAAGATAAATGGAGAGGTACATGGGAGAAAGACGGCGGAGCGCTAATGAACCAGTGTATCCACGGAATAGACCTGCTTTGCTGGCTTTTAGGTGATGATGTAGACGAGGTTTACGGCAAAACAAGACGCTGTTTTCACAATTATATAGAGGCTGAGGATGTGGGCGTTGCCGTATTAAAATTTAAAAGCGGAGCTGTAGCAACAATAGAGGGAACGGTAAACACATACCGTAATGACATGGAGCAGACGCTTTGTATTTTTGGCGAAAATGGCAATGTTAAGCTGGGCGGAACTTCTGCAAATGAGATATGTGTTTGGCATTTTGAAAATGAAAATGAAAGTGATATTAAAAAGAAAAACCTAAAGGAAAGCACTAAAAATGTGTATGGAAACGGTCATACAAGCATTTATCTTGATATGATAAACGCAATAAAACACGATAGAGAGCCGTATGTAGATGCATACTCTGGAAAAAGGGCGCTTGAAGTAGTGCTTGCAATTTATAAGAGTCAAAAGACAGGGGAGCCTGTTAAACTTCCTCTTTATGATTTTTCATCTGTAGAAATGCAAGGAGAATTTCAATAAACCGCACAAAGGAGATAAAATATGCAAAATAAAAGATTATTACAAATACTTATACCCGTATTGATTGTTGTCGGTATATCAAGTCTATTTTTAATGAAAAATGCAGGCGATAAAGACCGATTTTTCCAAGGTGGCAAAAAAACAAATACCTCTATTTCGGATAATGATAATAGTTCGCTCTATGCCTCTGATATAAGCATGGAAACGTTGACTTCTTACGACTCTCCTATTTTAATAAGCTTTGGTGCGCCCTCTTGTGTGTGGTGCGTAAGAATGGAGCCTTCTCTTAAAAAAATGCATGACGAGTTTGAGGGAAAGGCAACAGTTAGATACCTTGACCTTTCAAAATATAGTAGTCAGGCAGAGGGGTACCCCGTAAGCGCCATACCAGCACAATTCTTTTTTAACAGTGATGGTACAGCTTTTACTCCAAGCAGTGAGCTTCAGCAAACAATAAAATTTGATTTTTATAAAGATGATGAGAGCGGTAAAACAATGACGGGTCATGTAGGTGCGCTTTCAGAAAGTGAGCTTCGTAGCATACTAGAAGAAATGGTGAATGCAAATGAGTGAGCTAATACAAAGCTTTTCAAATATAATAGGTGAAAACTTTTGGCTAGCACCCATTGCCGCCTTGCTTGCAGGTGTATTAAACTCGTTTATGCCTTGCAATGTATCAACATTGCCTTTAATTATAGCCTATGTTGGCGGTTCCTCAGAGGAAAATCCTAAAAAAGCATTTCGCTTATCACTCGTTTATATTCTTGGCACATCAATAACTCATACAGTATTAGGAGTAGCCGCCTCATTATTTGGCAATTTTATTGGTCAGGGCGGCAAATGGTGGTACATTATACTAGGAGTGTTAATGATTCTTATGGCACTTCAAACATGGGAAATTTTCAACTTTATACCCTCTACATACTTGCAATCAAAAAGCAAAATGACGGGATATGTAGGCGCTTTGATAGCAGGAGTTCTTGGCGGAGTGTTTTCAACTCCGTGCTCAACTCCTGTTCTTGTGGCTCTTCTTGCTGTGGTTGCGGGAAAAGGCAATGTTTTGTGGGGCGTACTGCTACTTCTTTTATATTCGGCAGGAAATGGCACACTTGCTTTAATTTCTGGCACCTCTATAGGCTTTGTGAAAAAACTTACACAAAGCGAGGAGTTTGGCAAGGCGGGAGATGTGCTTAAAATTATTTTAGGTACACTTATACTTCTTATTGCTTTTTATTTATTTTATCTTGCGTTTTAAGGTGTTTATAGCGTTTTAAGGTGTTTATACCGCACAAAACTCTAAAGGGGCTTTAATATGTCAGAAGAGATGATACAAGAAACACAGTTTACAGGGCGAAGATATGTAGGTACTCATGAAACGATTGCGTACATAATGAACGATTTTTCAAACGCATTTAACATTGATGCCTATTCAAATAGATTTATTTGGGATATTGTAGGGATAGATTTTAGGATTTCTGCGTTTATTGGTATTTTTACAGGTATATGGGACGTTGCGAATGACTCGCTCTTTGCCGTAATAGTAGATAGAACACGCACAAGGTGGGGCAAATTTAGGCCATATATTATAGCATTTCAAATTCCTTTAACTTTGCTTGCTACATTTTATTGGGTTATGCCATTTTTATTTCCCAGTACAAACCCCGCCTATTTACCTAAATTGATTTATTTTTTCACGCTTGGTATAGTTCGTGAAACAGCAGGGACATTTACGAGTATTGCAAAAACAGGCTATATGTCAACTGTAACACCAAGCCCAGGTGAACGTGCAAGGCTTTTAATGCTTGCAAACCTTATAACAGGCTATTTAGGCGAGGATTTGCCGAGTATATTAATGGGCGTGTTTTATGACCTTATTAATAACGGCATATTAAAATGGCGGCTTGACAGAGTGTACCTTATTATGGGAGTGGGAACAGGAATTGTATCTTCAGGGCTTAGTTTGTGGTATTTTATTGTATCACGTGAGCGCGTTATGCAGTCTATTGACAAGCCGAGCTTAAAACAAGGTGTAAAAGCCATCGTCAATAACTATCCGGTGCTGCTTATGACGCTTTCCTCCATGCTAGGCAGCTTTAGTGTTAGCACAGATAAAAGCTCGTATATGATAGATGTTTTAGGCTCTGCCTCTCTTGACCTGATAATAAACGCACCGTCCGGTATGGTGGGAACGGTGAGCTATGCCTTTGTTCCGTGGATGAGGCGCAGGTTTTCTACAAAATCTATGTGGGTATTTTCAGATGTATATACAAGGATTAGGTGGACTATTGTTTTTCTTTTAGGGCTATATAATAAAAACTATAAAAACAGGCTTTTTATGGGCGTTGTTTTAGGTGTAGAGGCATTTTTATCAAAGCTTACATTTGGACTTGATAAAGTTATTTTAGCTGATATGAATAACGAGGTTATGGATTATTGCGAGTGGAAAAACGGCTACCGAGTAGAGGCTACAACAGAGGCAACAAGAAACCTTATACTAAAGCTTCAAAGTGTTCTTATGGGCTCTGTAAGAAATATTATATATGACAAAATAGGATATACACAAATGCGTGAAATTGGCACGCAAACAGAGAAAACAAAGTTTTGGTTATTTGCTATGTGCTCGATAGTTCCGCAAATAACAGGTATTCTTTCAGTTATTCCAAAGTTTTTATACCCTATAAATTCTGCCATGCGAAATAAAATGTATATTGAGCTTACCGAAAGGCGAAGTGAATTAGCAAAAAAAATAAGCGGTGCCTCACAAGACGAGCTTTCAAGTTTAGCGAAAGAGCAGCTTGAGGGCAAGCTGCTATAAAAGCATATTAAAAACCCCTGTAAACCGCAGTTTACAGGGGTTTGTTTGTTTTTTAGTCAAGATGAAAAACAGGCTTTAGGTCAACTGAAACGGGGCTATTATCAGGGTTTGTTTCCATTATATCCGCCATATAGTCCCACCATTTTCGGCAAATTTCAGTGTCAGCACTTTTCGCCCAAAGCTCTTCATCCTCTATTTCAATATAGCCGTATAGGGTAAGAGTTTCTTTGTCAAGAAATATAGAGTAGTTATGACCGCCATGAGAGCTTATCATTTCCCGCATTTCATGCCACAGCTCGTTATGGCGCTTTTCATACTCACTTTCAAAGCCTTTTAAAAGCTTCATCTTAAACCCTTTTCTTATCATAGCTTTTGCCCGCCTTTCAGTGTGTTATGCCTTGCCTGCACAGCCAAGAACAAACTCAATTTTATGAGCAACCATTTCCATAATAGCATCACGAGCAGGAGAAAGATATTGGCGAGGGTCAAAGTGGGAGGGGTTTTCCGCCATATATTTGCGAATAGCAGCCGTCATAGCAAGGCGAAGGTCAGAGTCAATATTTATCTTGCAAACAGCTTTTTGTGCAGCTTTTCGTAGCTCACTTTCAGGTATGCCTATAGCGTTTTCCATGTTACCGCCAAACTTGTTTATCTCATCCACAAACTCTGGCACAACAGAGGAGGCACCGTGCAGCACAATAGGAAAGCCAGGAAGCTGTTTTTCGATTTCCTCTAAAATGTCCATACGAATTTTTGGGTCCTGCCCAGGCTTAAATTTGAATGCGCCATGGCTTGTACCAATAGCAATAGCAAGAGAGTCTACCCCTGTTTTTGTTACAAACTCATAAACTTCTTCAGGATTCGTGTATGAGGAATCCTCTTCAGAAACCTGCACATCATCTTCAACGCCAGCGAGCCTGCCAAGCTCACCCTCAACAGTTACACCGTTTGCGTGGGCATACTCAACTACCCTTTTTGTTAAATCAATATTTTCCTCAAAGGAAAGGTGAGAACCGTCTATCATAACAGAGGTGAAACCACCGTCTATACAAGATTTGCAAGTCTCAAAGTCTGCACCATGGTCAAGGTGCAAGGCGATAGGCAGCCCTGTTTCAATAACGGCAGCCTCAACAAGTTTTGTAAGATAAGTATGGTTTGCATACTTTCTCGCTCCAGCAGAAACTTGGAGAATTAAGGGAGAACTGAGCTTTTGGGCAGCCTCTGTAATGCCTTGAATAATCTCCATATTGTTTACGTTAAACGCACCAATGGCGTACCCTCCCTCGTATGCTTTCTTAAACATTTCGGTTGTAGTTACAAGTGGCATATTTTTCAATCCTTTCGATATTTATAACATAAAAAATTATATATCTTCTTCTTTATAGCTTATAGTGATTGTATCCTTTTCAGGGACAAGCCGAGTAAGCTTTACATTTGCAGCATTAAACATACGTTTGCTGGCTATTGTTCCTTCAGAGTTTGCATATTTATCACTTAAATAAACAACCTCTTTTATGCCGCTTTGTATTATAGCTTTTGCACATTCATTACATGGAAATAGTGCTACATAAATAATACACCCTGTAAGATTTGCACCCCGACAATTTAATATTGCATTAAGCTCTGCATGGCAGACATAGGGGTACTTAGTGTCAAGATGACTACCCTCACGACCCCAAGGAAATTCATCATCACTGCACCCTGCTGGAAAGCCGTTATAACCTACGGACATAATCCTTTTTTCAGGGTTTACAATACAGGCCCCTACTTGCGTATTAGGGTCTTTGCTGCGATGAGCTGAAAGCAGGGAAACTCCCATAAAATACTCGTCCCATGAAATATAGTCTTCTCTTTTCGGCAAAACGGCACCCCCACTAAAATTACCATATTTAGAAAGAAAATAATCTTGAAAATATTATACATAAATTACCCTATGTTTTCAATACGTTTTTAGTTTTTAATGTAACTATCATACTTAACATGCATTTATAGTTCTAAAAAAGAAAAATCAAACAATTATATTGTGCTAAAATATTAATCTATTAAAAATTATTAAAAGATGGTGAGATATTAAGATGACAAATATACTTTACTGTTTTGATACGGAAGATTTTACGTCCAATTCTTCAGCAGATGCCATATCCATTCTTGCAGACCTTCTTGAGAAAGAGGGCGTTAGAGCAAACTTCTGCATTACTGGGCTTCTTGCAAAACAGCTAATAGCATGGGATAGAAAGGATATATTAAAGTCCCTAAAACCCCATGAAATTCAGCTTCACAGCTTTGGGCACTCACTTCACCCAACTATTAACGAGTACACAGATATAAAAGACTTTGAAAAAGCATATTCACGCTGTAAAAAGGAAGAGACGCTTGCAGAGCAATATGTAAAAGAGGCAACAAAGGCAGAAAAATTATATGCTGCCGTTCCTCCTGGCAAAAGCTTATCATACGTTGCTATGTATACCTATGCTAACATGGGTATACCAGCATATTGTGACACAGTATGCGATACCGTAAACGGCGACGGCGTTTACTACTGCAACCTTTATCACATGGATTATTTTAGGTCATTTGAATCTATGTTTTATGATGATAAGAATTTTGACGAGGACGAATTTATAGAGCAGCTTGCTAAAAGACGGCACGCAATTTTATATAACCACCCAAATCATATGCTTTGTAAAGAGTTTTGGGATAAGCTTAACTATGATAAGATAAACAAACACCCTTTCGGTCAGTGGGAGGAATGCAAAAGAAGAAGTGATGCAGATATAGAGTCTTTTAAGAGGAAGCTTATAAGCCTTACTAGGAAACTAAAGGCGGACAAGCGCTTTGCATTTAAGACTGTTAGCGAAGTTATAGATGAAGTAGGTTTTTATAACGAGAGAAAAATAACACGTGATATGCTGCTGGGCATTAGAAAGATGCTTCAAAAAGAGCTATCACCAATAAAAGAGCCCTTTTCACTAAGTGTTTCTGAGATTTTTGATGCTTGCGAGTATTTTATAAAACATGAAAAGGAAGACACGTATGCGCCCGGGAAAACATATGGTTTTTTATCACAGCCAAAATCTTTAGACAAAGAGCTTAAAGTCTCATCTAAAACTCTTTTAGACACTGTAAAAAATATGAATCGCAAAAGGTTTATTAACAGTGAGTTTTATATAAAGGGAGAAGTTTTAGGCCCTGCCAACATGCTTTTTTTAATGCTTGATTATCTTTGCGATAAAAGTGAGGTTTTAACAGCAAAACCCCGCAATCAAAACGTAAATATTGATATACTGCCAAACCTTAAAACCCTTAACCTAAAAGGCACATGGATACATTCAGACGATTTTAAGGACGAATATTTAAGCGAAAGATTACGGCTTCAAAACTGGACTATGCGTTTTTGATGAAAATCTGAAAACATCAATGTAAAAACTGTTGCTTTTTATATCAAGAAGTGGTATTCTTATTAAGAGAAAAAATAACCGGGAGGAAAACTTATGTTTAAAAAGCTTTTATCGATAGTTCTTGTTTTCACATTGCTTCTTTCTATAGGCTCTGTTTCAGCAACAGCTATCGCACCTGCCACAAAAGAGGTTACAGCGATTTCTGCTGACATTTCTTTTGGTGACAGAATTGTATCATTCATTTACTATATTCTTGACAGGGTGTTAAACTATGCGCTATCCTTTTTAAACCTTTACATACCCAAGCAAGAATGGACGAAAAAGGCAGATTATGAACCAGTGAATTTTTACGAGGGCACAGAAAGTTTTGACTCTGCGCCAAAGGCAGGCGCAAAGTGGTCTTTAGGCTACTCATCAGCCTCGCTGCTTGACGGTCAAGATGTGCTTGACGGCAAACATTACATGGGCGGCGGCCTTGAAATATTAGAGCCAAAAGTTTGCACAGCTATTCTTGATGACCAAAGGGTACGCACCTTTGCAATAAGTGACGGCTCAGACGGTATTGTTTGCTATGCAATACTTGATGCGTATGCACTCTGCAGCGGCGATGTTCTTGCAATTCGTGAAATGCTAAAAACATTTGCAGAGGAAAAGGGCATTGTAAGTATAAACATAGGCGTTCTTCACCAGCACAGTTGTGTTGACACACTTGGAATGAACGGTGAGCTTATAAGAGCGCTTGTGCAAAACACCACTACATTATCTGGCATTATGGACCTTGGGCTGCACAGTGGCAGAAATCCAGAGTTTATGGAGAATCTTCGCAATGTAGTTGCAAACACAATTAAAGATGCCGTTGAGGATATGAGAGAGGGTGACCTTTACTACGGTACGGCTAACGCAGAGGACTTAATCAGAGATAAACGTGACCCGCAACTGTTTGACCCTAACCTTAACCGCTTGCGCTTTGTACCAAGTGATAGCACAGCCGAAACGTGGATTGTTTCCGCAGGGATTCACTGCGTAGGCCTTGGAGCTAGCACAACGGAATTGTCGTCTGATTACCCATATTATGTTGAGCAGGAATTAAAATCTCAAAAAGGCGTGAACTTTGTATTTATACAGGGTGCGCAGCTTGCAATAACAACTGACGGTTCTTACACTTCTATTGACGGCAACAGCAGACTTGAAAACGTTAAACTTTATGCAGCAGAGATTACTCGCCGCCTTATAGGCATCTATCATGAAGAAAAAGTAGAGCCGCTGCTAAACATACGACACAAGCAAGTTTTCTTACCAGTTGAAAATCAGATTTTAACGCTTTGCGCTAATATTGGTATTTTTGACACAACGGTTATTGATTTAGAAGACGGTTCCTATGAAATGGTTTCTGAAATAGGCTATATGGAATTAGGTAATAGTCTTGCCGTATTTTTAGCACCTGGTGAACTTGCACCTGAAATAGCTTATGGCGGTGCAATTTCGGCAGAGGATAGCTGGAACGGCGAAAGCTGGGACTATACTTCAATACAGGATTATATAAACGATTCTGGCAGAAAACTCCTTGTATACGGCATTATGAATGACGAGGTAGGCTATATCCTTACAGATAATGATTATCGTTCATTATTCTCAGAAAATGAAGAGATAAATGCCTCAAGCGGCAAAGCAGGCTCTACGATTATGGAAGGCTTTATGTCTCTTTATGATGAACTTAGCGTAATTAGCTAATATTTCTGTAAGCATTATTTAATTTTAGCATATAACAATTTTAGGGAACACATAGTTTTAGATGCACGTGTTTATATTAAATGGCTTTAATTAAGAAGTTTGCACGGCGCTCTATGCGCCGTGCTTTTTTGGGGGATATAAATGAAAAAGATATTAACTGTTATAATAATTGCTGCTTTTGTTTTTTCTTTTGCATCATGCAAAAAGGAAAAACCAAGCCGTATTATTACAACTCAAACCCCCGAAGTTAGCACAAATATAAACGATGAAACAAGCACAATATACGGCGGGAGTACGCAGGCTACTGAGCCAACCTTTGGCGAAAACGAGAAATCAGAAAGTAAGCAGAATAATAAAACCACTAATACCGAACCCAAAAAGGAGCAGCAAACAACATCAAACTCAAACTTAGACGATTATGGCTCGTATGTAACACGTCAGCCAATAGATACAAAAGAAAATACTAACCATAAACGCAAAGGTATAATAGCCTTTTCAGACAGTGCTGATAATAAGTATATTAAATTAATTTCTAAAAAATATAACGTTTCTGCCTCACTTTTGGCAGCAATATTTACAATCCCCTATGAGGGTATGGAAGCAGAGTCAGACGGTAACATGGTTTTGCGTTTTGACGGTAGTAAAGATGACAAGGGCAAACTTATAAGAACGAAAGACACGCTTGAAACAATTTATATGATTGACGCAAAAGGTGACTGCAAAAGGTTATCTGTAGACGGCTCTGAAAGCAGTGATTTTAAAGAACTTCAAAAACGTGCAATTTTATACGCCGTTAAAGATGAGATTATGCCAAAGTTCCAAAAGGAGCTTTACTCATAAAGAATAGTTTAGAATAAAGGAGAAAACATGGCACTACTTACAATAAACTTTAATTCAACTGAACTTAAAATGCACACACTTGTAAACGTGGTAATACCAGACTCTACAAGCATAAAAGAAAAACCCCTTTCAGAAAGAAAGGTGTTATGGCTTTTGCACGGGCTGTCTGATGATGGCAGTTGCTGGTCAAGGTTTTCACGTGTAGAGAAATATGCAGACGAGCACGGACTTGTTGTTGTTATGCCAAGCGCTGGCAGAAGTATGTACTGTGATAATGTGTTAGGTCAAAACTACTTTACACACATAGCGAAAGAGCTTCCCGGCTACCTTTCCCTTGTATTTGGATTTTCGCGTAAAAAGGAAGATAACTTCATAGCAGGTCTTTCAATGGGAGGGCTTGGAGCGGCTAAAATTGCACTAACATACCCTGAAAACTACAGTGCTATGGGCAGCTTTTCAGGGATACTTGACCTAGGTCCATTAATCTTTATACTAAATAACGATATGAAAAACGAGTTTTCCTTTATGCTTGAGGCACTTGAAGATGTAGACAATTCACCGCTAAACCCAACAGCACTTCTTGATGCAGAAAAAGACAAAGATTTAAGAATGTATATAACCTGCGGCCTTCAGGATAATTTGCTTGTAACAAATAAAATTTTTAAAGAGAAAGCAGACGAGCTTTCTATAAAAGCGCATTATGTTTTTGAAGACGGCGCACACACTTGGGAATATTGGGACAGGCATATAAAGCTGTTTATAGATTTTATGCTCAACAAATAATAACTTATCTTATAAACAAAGGGACTTGCATAAAAAATGCAAGTCCCTTTGATAATGTCTTTTTCGTCATGGCGGTTTAATCTATTAAGTATTAAGTTAAAAAGCAATTGAATATTCAAGTATAGTTTTATTTTCTTCTTTTGCGGTTTGTAAAAAGGAATTAGCTGCAGAACATTCTATATCTGTTAAAGCAAGCCAATATCCTTTAATTGCTCAACTTTTATACAAGATGATAAATGAGGGTAGAATTGCAAATCAAATAAATTTACATATTCCGTATAAATGCTTATAATTCTTGTTGAGTTCACACTTGTTTCAAAACCTATAGAACCTTTGCAAGGTTCGGTTGTTTTACGCTTGTTAAAACTGACTATTTGTATTATTTCAGGGTACCTATATCTTCAGCCATAATTATTCTCCTTTATAAGCTTTATTAATCAACATGTGAGTGCAGCATAAGGAAACTGCCAATCGCAGGAGAAGCTTAAACGAGCTTAACTTAAAGATAGTTAGCCCTTTTATTCACAAGTTTAGACCACATTTCTATTTTTGTCAACTGTAACACATCAATTGTAGTCCTATAGAACTTATTTTACTATATCTTGTTATATATTGTATTTTACAGCTTATTTTGATATGATAATATTAATTGTTTAAGTGATAACCATATAAATCTAAAATTATAAACAGATGCTGTAAACAATATTCTCGAAAAAGCATGAGAATTATAATAAATGATATCACAAATAGATTAATGCTTTACCGTATGTAAAGTTTTGAAACTATTATTTAAAAAGCGAAATAGAGAGAAAAAAATAAGCCACCACCGGTAAAAACCTTTGGTGACTAAAGACCGCCTAAGCGGTGACCGATTGCTCGGCATTTAGGGTAAACCTTTATTTTAACTCGTAGTGTCGTTCTAATTGGTAGTAAGAACATTAACAGTATATCACATTAATTTAAGGGGTGCAAGAGAAAAAATGAAAAAAATTCAGAAATATGATATCGGTATTGATATTGGCACTAACTCGGTTGGGTATTCTGTAACTGACGAAAATGGAAAACTACTTAAATTTAAAAATCAAAATATGTGGGGCGTCCGTCTGTTTGATAGTGGGGTTACAGCTGAATTGCGCAGAACTTTCCGCTCAACACGCAGAAGATATGACCGCAGAAAGCGGAGAATAAAACTTCTGCAGGAAATCATGTTTGATGATGTTGCCTTAGTTGACGAGCATTTTTATCTTCGTCTTAAAGAATCTGCCTTATGGAATGAAGATAAAAGCGATGCCATATCATCAGAGATATACACAATATTCAATCACAATGACTTTACTGAAAAAGATTACTATAAAGATTTTCCTACAATTTACCATCTAAGAAAATACCTATGTTCATCAAATAAAAAAGAGGATATACGATTGATATATCTTGCACTACATAATATCGTTAAATATCGTGGAAATTTCCTTTACGAGGATAACAACTCTATTTCTGCTAAAAACTCTCAAATGCTTCCTATGGTGGAAGAGTTGTATAAGGCAATGACTGAATATTATGGAAGTCAAAATTTTTCAACAAAAGAACTAAGTGATGTTTTATCGGATGGTTTTATTAAGAAGGCAGATAAGCAATCTAAAATTATTGATTTGTTCGGCACAAATACAGAGTTTAAGAAACCATACTCAAATATATCAAAAGCATTAGTTGGCAATAAGGCTGATTTTAATATTATTTTCGGACTTGAATCTGAATCTAAAAACTCATATTATCTTTCTGATGAGGATATTGACTCAAAGATACAAGAGCTTATAGACGATGAGCAAAATGTTGTATTTGAGGCTATGAAAAAAGTGTACTCTGCTTTTGTTCTCAATGAAATATTGAGCGGTGACGATATAAATCAGCTTTCTGACGCAATGATTCAAAAATATGAAAAGCATAAAAAGGATTTAAAAGAACTTCAAGGATTGGTTAAAGATATATGTTCTAAAAAAGAGTACGATGAAATGTTCAGAGGCGAAAAAAGCGATACTGATGGCCGCTATACGAAAACGATGATTGCAAGCTACACATCATACATTTTAGGTTTTAAAGGGCAGAAATCCTGCCCTAAAGAAGATTTCTACGGCTATTGCAATAAGCTTTTTGCTAAATACAAGGGCGTGATTGAGACGCACAAACTTTATAAAGGGATAACGACCTCCATTGAAAACTCAACGTTTATGCCTAAAATAACCTCGAAGGATAATGGAACGATTCCTTATCAGCTTCATCTTGAAGAGTTTATTAAAATAATTGAAAATCAAGGTAAATTTTATCCTAACTTACTTAAGAATAAAGAAAAGCTTTCCTCTCTCGTCACTTTTAGGGTGCCCTATTATATAGGACCATTAAATGAAAAACGAAATCCTTGTCCAAATCAACAACAGTTTGCATGGCTAATAAGAAAAGAGGAGGGCGAAATTTTTCCTTGGAATCTTGAGCAAAAAGTTGATATTGATGCCTCGGCAGATGAATTTATAAAAAGAATGCGTAATAAGTGTACATACCTGCCAGATGAGGATGTAATCCCAAAATACTCATTGCTGTATAGTGAATTCGAAGTAAGAAATGAGATTAAACAAATTAAACTTAACGATAGATTTCTTGAGTTATCAGACCAGAAAGCTTTGCATGATGAGTTTTTTACTGTAAAAAAGGCGGTTACAGAAAAAGATTTAAGACGGTGGCTAATCGAGAAAAAGGTGCCAAATGCAAGTGACGGAAAACTAACTGGATTTCAAAAAGAGGGTAGATTCGCCTCCTCTCTTACATCATATATTGATTTTAAGAATATATTTGATGGTTTTCCAAAAAGTAAGATTTCAGAAATTGAAAAAATCATCTATTGGATTACTGTATTTGAGGATAAAAAAATACTTCGCAGAAAACTTAGAAATGAAATGCCGGATATTACGGAAAGCCAATGTGATAAAATATGCAATCTTAAATATACTGGTTGGTCAAGATTATCAAGAAAATTACTTGAGGAGATATATGTATACGATAATAAAGGTCAACGGCACAATATTATAGGAGAACTTTGCAATACCACAAAGAATTTAATGCAGATAATAACTGATAAAAAACTCGGTTTCGCAAAAGAAATAGAAAAGGAAGTGCGCCCAAAAGGCTTGCAATCTATAACTATTGATATTATAAACGAGCTTGCTGGCTCTCCCGCTATAAAACGTGGTATAAAACAGGCTGTTGATGTTGTTGATGAAATCGTAAAGATAATGAAAAGCGAACCTGTACACATTTACATTGAATTTGCACGTGAAGAAGGAAAGAAAAAAAGAACAGTATCTCGTTACAAACAACTGACAAAAGTTTATGAGGATTTAAAAAACAGCCCTGAATTTGTGGATACATTAAAACAGTTAAAACATACAGATGAAAAACTATTAAATGATAAAATGGTTTATTTGTACTTTTTGCAGAACTGCAAATCAATGTATTCAGGCAAACCTATAGCTCTTGAAAATATTTCACAAACATGTCAGATAGACCATATTATTCCTCAATCATATATTAAGGATGATAGTATCGATAATACTGTTCTCGTTCTTGCTGGAGAAAATCAGGATAAAAGTGACCACCTGCTTATATCAGATGATGTTAGGCGGAGTTGTTATAGTATGTGGAAAAACCTTTATGACAAAAATCTTATGTCTGCGAAAAAGTTTTATAATCTTAGTCGAACTCATTTTGTAGACAATGATTTAAAAGGCTTTATTAATCGTCAAATCGTTGAAACTCGCCAAATTTCAAAGCATGTTGCAAATCTTTTTACCGCAGTATATAAAGATACAAAAATTGTTCAAATAAAAGCGCAACTTTCTTCCGATTTTAGATATAGTGAAGGTCTTTATAAATGCCGTGAGATAAACGACTTCCATCATGCGCATGATGCATTTATAGCATCAACACTTGGCAGATATATAAAAACCTGTTTCCCTCATCTTGATGATGAATTTGACTTTAACTCCTATAGAAAGTATATAAAAGACATTAAGAATAACAAAAACATCAAGAAAAATGAGTTTGGGTATATTATCAATAACTTTAGAAGTATACAGATTGATAAAGACACAGCAGAGGTACTGTGGGACGGCAAGGCTGAGAGTGAACGGATTAGAAAATGTCTCAATTATAAGGATTGTTTTATTTCCCGAATGGTCGAAGAGCAAACAGGAGAGTTTTATAAACAAACAATACTGCCAAAATCGGACAAAAAAGGCGCAAAGCTCATACCGCTGAAAGCAAGTATGCCTGTTTACAAATATGGTGGATATACATCATCGAACCAAGCGTTCTATGTTGTAATTGAATTTGATGGGAAAAAGAAACGAGAAAAAGGTATTATCGGGATACCAATTCAAATTGCAAAACTTTCTGAAACAAACCCTACTGCTATAGATGAATATCTGTTAAACTTAGGTTACAAAAATGTAGAAACACTAAAAGATAGAATTATGAAATACCAAAAAATACTATATGAGGGAAACGAACTATATCTTGTCAGCTCAAACGAGACGTGTAATGCCCGCCAATTAATCTTGCCACAAAGCTGTACAAAAACAATTTACTTTATGAATAATCCTGCACGTGTTTCAGATGTTTTAGAAGAAAATCTAGTATCACTATATGATATATTGTGTAATAAAATAAGCACACATTATCCGCAATTTAGTAAAATAGGGGAAAAGTTAGAAGAAGCTAAACAAAAGTTTATTAAGGCACCGAAAGAAGACAAGGTCGGTGTTATAAACCAAATACTTACAATGCTTCGTGCGAATTCAAGTAACACATATTTAGGTAAATACGAATTTATTGAACTGCGTGACCGCTGCGACCGAAGGGCAAGTCAAAAGTTTGATTTAGACAAAATAACTTTCGTAAATACATCTGTTACAGGAATGTTTGAAAATAAAACTAAGTTGGTGTAGCGTTGAGTTTTAGAACAGTTGTTATTAAAAAACAGTGCAAATGCTCTTATAAAAATGGTTACCTTGTTGTTCGTGACGATGAGACAACTCTTGTGCATCTTTCTGAAGTGTACTGCTTAGTTTTCGATACAACGGCAATTTCTGTAACGGCGTATTTACTAAACGAGCTATGCAAACGTAAAATCCCGTTGATAATATGTGACGAACAGCACAACCCCTCTGGCGAGATTCTACCTATTTATGGTTGCCATAACACAAGTAAACGCATTGCAATACAAACGGCTTGGAAAGAAAACTCAAAAGAGGCTGTTTGGACAGCTATAGTGCGTGAAAAAATCAGTCAGCAGTCAAAGCACTTGAAAAAGTTAAATATGAATGAATTTATGTTGCTTGAAGAGTACATAGACCAATTAGAGTTTTTTGATAAAAGCAATAGAGAGGGACATGCCGCTAAAGTGTACTTCCATGCTCTTTTTGGCAAAGACTTCAGCCGTGATGATGATTCATATATTAACGCTGCTCTTAACTATGGATATGGTATTATTCTTTCAACCTTTAATCGTGAGATAGTATCTAATGGATATTTAACTCAAATAGGTATTCGTCATAAAAATGAGTTTAATGAGTTTAACCTTTCATGCGATTTAATGGAGCCTTTCCGAATAGTTGTTGATAGGTTTGTTACAAAAAACCACCCGTTTGTGTTTGACGAGGAAATACGCTTTGGACTCGTTGACTTATTAAACGAAAAGGTGTTATTTGACGAGGGTCAGTATTATTTGAGCTCGGCTATAGGGTTATATGTAAAAAGTGTTTTTGCAGCAATACAAACTTGTGAATGTGAGCGAATTAAGTTTTATGATTTTTTATGAAGAAAAGATTTATGAGAATAGTTGTATTTTTTGACTTACCAGTCAGCACATCAAACGAGCGAAGAGAATACCGTCATTTTAGAAAATTTTTAATTAAAGACGGATACATTATGATGCAAGAATCTGTATACTCAAAGCTTGCTATTAATCAGGCGAGCGCTAATTTGTGTATCGAAAGACTGAAAAAAAGCAAACCAAAAAGCGGTCTTGTTCAAGTGTTAAAAGTGACAGAAAGGCAATATGCAGATATGGAGTATATCGTTGATAGTGTTTCTCGTAAAGAAATTGATACGATTGATAGATTGGTGATACTGTGATATTAAATTATGAAAATCTTGAGAATAATATTGAGCTATCTACTGAATATATCTCAGTTGTTGAGGTTGAGAATAAGGCTTTGTTTTTGTCTTTAGTAGCGGCACTTTATAATGGTGATGGATATAATGAAAAACAACCCTTTTCTCTTTATGAAAAAGATGATGATAAAATTATAAAAAACTCTAACTCCTTTTGTTTTATAACAGATTTACTAAATATTGACTTAAATAACAGAAAGATTATAAAATCTGTATTAGAAAGGCTTACATCTCGCTGTCTTGATGACGAAATCTTATATCAGAAAATAAACAATGCAAACATAACTATAAACACAGCTATTTGTGAGCTGCTAAATGAATATAATGTTGACTTTTTGATTTCATCAGAATGGAATACAGCAAAATATTTAAAAGCGTTCAATTTTAGTATAGATGAGTATGAGGTAGGTGATATTCTAAACAAACTATTTCAATATGTTAGCATTTGCTCCGAATTTGTCAAATCAGCAATCGTTTGTATCATTAACTTAAAGTCCTACCTGAAAGAATCAGAGATTAACGAGTTTTATAAGTTTGCATTATATAATAAGGTGCAGGTGCTTCTATTTGAGTCTAATGTGGATAATAGAACATTTTCAAAAGAGCGAAAACTAATAATTGATAATGAATTTGACGAATTTCTAAATGTATGTTAATAATATAATATGTGCTACCCATTTAGCATGACCACCTTATGTAGTGGGGGAACTCTAATTTGAGGTTTTAGAGTAGTGTCATTCTAATTGGTAGCAAAACATTACGAACAAGACAAAGTAATATAGAAAGTTTTAGAGTAGTGTCATTCTAATTGGTAGCAAAACTAATTTTTATCTCCCACTTAATTTTACATGTTTTAGAGTAGTGTCATTCTAATTGGTAGCAAAACAATGAAAGTTGATTATAATAT
>DASRNG010000036.1:0-6948 GCA_035647555.1 Oscillospiraceae bacterium
GCAATCCTTAGCCGCAATCACAGCGGCTTTGGCTTCAAGCAGGTCAGACATTGTTTCAATTATAATACAGTCAACACCAGCTTTTACGCCAGCGCTAATTTGCTCATAAAATATGTCATAAGCACTCTCAAAACTCATATCACCAAACGGCTCTAAAATTGCACCAGTAGGACCAACGTCAAGCGCTATATACTTTGCACCAGAGGCTTTTGCGTTGTTTACAGCGGCTATAACAATTTCTGGCACATTATATTCGCTGCCCATTTTATAGGCGTTGGCGCCAAAAGTATTTGTGGTTATAACGTCAGCACCAGCAGAGACATAACTTGTATGAATTTCTGTAATAAGTGTAGGGTCTGTTATGTTTAGCAGCTCTGGCATTTCTCCCGCTGAGTGCGCATGTTTTTGCAGTACTGTACCCATAGCACCGTCAAATAAAAGAAAACTATCAAAATTCATATTAATTCTCCTTATAATGTAGATATAGACCTTTGCATAAGTTATTCGGAAACAGTTATTTTATACATTATAACAATTATTTACAACTATTTCAATATATCACAAACCACATCTTTTTTTATTGACAAAGAGAGCGTACTATGACATAATATATTGAATTCATTTGCATTTTTATGGGGGATATATATGAAAAAGGAACTTCCAAAACAGTACAATCCTAAAGAGATTGAAGAGCGTCTATATTCCAGCTGGATAAAAGACGGCTTTTTTCATGCAAAGCGTGATAAAAATAAGCAGTCATACACAATAGTTATGCCACCGCCAAATATAACAGGTCAGCTTCATATGGGGCATGCTCTTGATAACGCACTTCAAGATATTTTAATACGCTATAAAAGAATGAGAGGTTATAGCACGCTTTGGCTTCCGGGTACAGACCATGCCTCTATAGCTACAGAGGCAAGAATTGTTGAAGCTATGAAAAAAGAAGGGCTTACTAAAGAGGGCGTGGGTAGAGAGGCTTTTCTAAAAAGGGCTTGGGAGTGGAAAGAAAAGTACGGCGGCAAAATAATAGAACAGCTAAAAAAATTAGGCTCATCGTGCGACTGGGAGCGTGAAAGGTTTACGCTTGATAAAGGCTGCAGCAAAGCCGTTACTGAAACATTTGTTACTTTATATGAAAAAGGGCTTATCTATAGAGGTGAAAGGATAATAAACTGGTGCCCTCATTGCCTTACATCTATATCAGATGCAGAGGTGGAGCATGAGGAAAAGGCAGGATTCTTTTGGCATTTGCGTTATCCGTTTAAGGATGGAGACGGTTATCTAGAGCTTGCTACAACACGTCCAGAAACGCTTTTAGGTGATACAGCCGTTGCTGTAAACCCCAATGACGAAAGATATAAAAAACATATAGGCAAAACGCTGATACTTCCGCTTGTGCACCGTGAAATACCTGTTATTGCAGACGATTATGTGGAAATGGACTTTGGAACAGGTGTTGTAAAAATTACGCCTGCTCATGACCCTAATGATTTTGAAGTTGGACTTAGACACGATTTACCAGTAGAACACTGCCTTACTGATGATGCAAAAATTACTGATAATTATCCAAAATATGCAGGACTTGATAGATATGAGGCAAGAAAAGAAATAGTTAAAGACCTAAAGTCTGAGGGCGCACTTATAAAAGTAGAGGACCATACGCACAATGTAGGCACTTGTTATCGCTGTAGTGTATCTGTTGAGCCAAAGGTTTCAAAACAGTGGTTCGTTTCTATGAAGCCGCTTGCAGCACCTGCTATAGATGCCGTTAAAAGCAGGGACACTAAATTTGTTCCTGAACGGTTTGAAAAGATATATTTTCATTGGCTTGAAAATATTCGTGATTGGTGCATTTCAAGGCAGCTTTGGTGGGGGCATAGGATTCCCGCTTGGTATTGTGACGATTGTAAAGAAATCAACGTTTCGAGAGCGAGGCCAGACAAGTGCAAAAAGTGCAGCGGCGAAAACTTAACAAGGGACCCAGACACGCTTGACACTTGGTTCTCCTCTGCTTTGTGGCCCTTTTCTACATTAGGCTGGCCAGATGATACAGAAGACTATAAATATTTTTACCCTACAAATACACTTGTTACAGGTTATGACATAATACCGTTTTGGGTTATGAGAATGATGTTTTCTGGCTTAGAGTATACAGGCAAGGCCCCGTTTGATACTGTTTTAATTCATGGGCTTGTAAGAGATGCTAAGGGGCGAAAAATGTCAAAATCCCTTGGCAACGGTATAGACCCGCTTGAGGTTATTGATAAATATGGGGCAGATGCTTTAAGATTTGCTCTTACTACAGGCAATAGCCCTGGCAATGATATGCGTTTTTCAGATGAAAAAATAGAGTCAAGCCGCAACTTCACAAATAAAATTTGGAATGCAAGCCGTTTTATTTTGATGAATCTTGACGAAAACGAGAAATTGCCCCATATCCCATCAAATCTTGCACTTGAAGATAAATGGATTTTAAGCAGATACATTAAAGTTGTAAACGAAGTTACAAATTCAATTGAAAATTTCGAGCTTGGCATAGCTCTTCAAAAACTGCACGACTTCATTTGGGACGAATTTTGTGATTGGTATATTGAAATTACTAAAATAAGGCTTTCGGGTGAGGGCGAAGAAAAGAATACTGCAAAAGCTGTCCTTGTATATGTTATGTCAAATACCTTAAAATTACTACACCCCTTTATGCCGTTTATCACTGAGGAAATTTGGTTGGCATTGCCGCACGACGGAGAAAGCATTATGATTTCTCCATGGCCTGTTTATGACGAAAACCTCTTATTTACCAATGAGGAAAGCTCTATGGAGCGTATAATGGCGGCTATTAAGGCAATACGAAACCGAAGAGCAGAGATGAATGTACCGCCCTCAAGAAAAGCCAGAATTTTTATAGAAACAAAGTTTGAAAGTGACTTTAATAAAGGTGCTGTGTTTATGACACGTCTTGCCAGTGCCTCTGACGTTACAGTAGACAGCGGTGACGGGTCTAAACCACAAGACTCTGTTTGTGTTATAACAGACAGTGCAAAAATTTATATGCCTTTAGATGAGCTTATAGATATAAAGGCGGAAAAATCAAGGCTTAAAAAAGAGCTTGAAGCAGTGGAAAAAGAAATAGCAATGCTTTCAAAAAAACTTGAAAACCCTGGTTTTCTTTCAAAAGCGCCCAAGAAAGTTGTAGATGGTCAAAAAGAGGCGCTTGAGAAAAATATATTAAAAAAGCAAATGCTTAATGAAAGCCTTTTGAAGTTATGACTTATAAACAATCTGTAGAATATATTCATTCATTATTAAAATTTGGTATTCATCCGGGCCTTTCTCGGATGAATACCCTTTTAGCCTTTTTAGGTAACCCCGAAAAGGACATTGCATTTGTACATATAGCAGGAACAAACGGTAAAGGCTCAACTGCAACGGCAATAGCAAATATTTTGATTGACGCAGGCTATAAAACGGGACTTTATACCTCGCCTTATGTAGCACATTTTTTAGAACGTGTGCAAATCAACGCACAAATGGTAAGTGAAAGTGTTTTTGCAAAGTCCGTGTCTGACATTGCTGTTTTTGCTAACAAAATGAAAGAAAACGGTGATATTTTAACAGAGTTTGAGCTTATCACTGCTGCCGCATTTTTGTGCTTTAAGCGGGAGAAATGTGATATTGTCGTTCTTGAAACGGGGCTTGGCGGCAGGCTTGATGCAACGAATGTAATAAAAAAACCTTTGGTAGAGGTCATAACTTCAATTTCGCTTGACCATACAAATATTTTAGGGGACACTACTGAGAAAATAGCATATGAAAAATGCGGAATAATAAAGGAAAATACCGCAGTTGTAAGTGCCTTTTCTCAGGACGATGAAGCCTTTTCTGTAATAAAAGAAACTGTAGAAAGTTTAGGGTGCCGCCTTTATGTTCCTGATATAAATAAAACTAAAATACTGCATACTGACATTTTCAAAACAGAGTTTACCTATAAGGATTTGGGCTATAAAATTACCATGCCAGGAGTGCATCAGGTGCAAAATATGACAGCGGCAATAGAAACTGCTAAAATACTTGCATCTAGTGGATTTACTATTTCAGATAATAATATTTATAATGGTATATTAAACACAAAACTTTCTGCAAGAGCTGAAATAATTAATAATAAGCCGCTTGTTATTCTTGATGGCGGTCACAACAAAAGTGGTATTATGGCACTGCTAAAACTTATAAAGCATACACTTCCAAACAAAGATATTACAGCCATTATTGGTATGATGGAAGATAAAGATGTAAATACCTTTGTAAAGCTCATTTCAAAGATAGCAAAAAAGATAATTTGCGTTACAGTAGAAAATCCAAGGGCTATTAAAGCTATAAAGCTTTTAGAAATTGCTGAAAAACACTGTGATAATGTAGCTGCCTTTAACTCGATTAGCGAAATTTATCCAAAAGTACTCATGGGGCTAAAAGAAGATGAAGTTTTACTTATTGCTGGCTCACTTTATTTAGCTGGCGAAGTAAAGCGGATAGACCTGAATTAAAATGTATTAAACTATTTAAAAGCTTTCGGTAAGTCCGAGGCTTTTTTATTTTAACAAACTTTATAGGCGAAATATATATAAAATATAAAAAGGTATGCTGCTGTTTTTACCATTCATATGAAAATCGAATACTTTAGCGTATTACTTGACTACTATGATAAAGTGTGCTAAAATCAGAAAAACAAAGAAAGGGGTAAATTATGAGTACACCTTTAAAAATGAGTGGAGAAACTGCCGTATCTGAGCTAACAAAGCTTTATGAAAGCTATGGCTACACTAAATATAAAATGAGCAAATTTGAAGTATATGATTTATATGCTGAAAATAAAAGCTTTTTAAAATGTGAAAACATTATAACTTTTTCTGATTTAAGCGGTAGGCTTTTAGCCCTAAAACCTGATGTAACGCTTTCAATAGTTAAAAGTGTAAAAGATGAGCGCACTGCACCATATAAGCTTTACTATAACGAAAATATTTACAGAGTAAACAGAGGCTCTAAAGATTATAGCGAAATTAGGCAGGTAGGGCTTGAGTATATAGGAGAGGTAGACTTATACTCAACTTTCGAGGTTATAAGTTTAGCAGTAAAAGGGCTTGATATAATAAGCAGCAAAAACATTTTAGACCTTTCTCATTTAGGATTTATTAATGGTCTATTAAATGAAACACAACTAAGTGCTGTACAGCGTGAAAGAGTTTACACACTTTTGTCAGAAAGAAATGCACACGAATTAAAAGACTTTTGCACTAAGTGCAAGGTGGATGATTTTCTAATTTCAAAAATAACTGCGCTTTCTAAAATTTACGGTGATTTTAGAAAAACTATCTCTGCCGCACGCACTTTGTCTATAAATAGTTATATGGATAATGCGCTTGCTGAATTAGAGAATTTATATGAACTTCTTAAAAAATTTAACTTACATAAATATATTAATCTTGATTTTTCAATAGTCAATGACGTAACCTACTATAACGGTATTATATTTCAAGGCTTTATAGAGGGGATACCCGGTGTTGTACTGTCTGGCGGAAGGTATGATAATTTGCTAAAAAAGCTTGGCAAAAACACTGAGGCAATAGGTTTTGCCGTTTATACAGATACGCTTAATAGCTATTTTGTTCCTGAAAGCCCATATGATGTTGATTGTGTGTTAATTTATGATGAAAATGATGATGTTTTAGCCGTAAGTGAAGCGGCGCACATATTTTCATTGCAGGGCAAAAGCGTACTTGTTCAAAAAGAAGTTCCAAAAGATATAAAAGCCGCACAATATTACAAAATGATAGACGGAAAGGCGGTTGAAAGAAATGAATTATCTTAACATAGCACTGCCAAAAGGGCGCCTTGGCAAAAAATCTTACAAAGAGTTTGAGAGAATTGGCTTTTCATGCCCTGAAGTTCTTGAAGATAGCCGAAAGCTAATTTTTGAAAATGACGAGCTTGGTATTCGCTTTTTTATGGTAAAACCCTCGGATGTGGGAAAATATGTTGAGCGTGCTTCTGCGGATATTGGAGTTGTAGGAAAAGATATTTTACTTGAAAATTCACCAGATGTATATGAGCTGTTAGACCTTGATTTTGGCAAGTGCAAAATGGCTGTGGCTGGCTTTCCTGCTGGCAATAAAAACACAAAACGAGTTTTAAGGGTTGCTACAAGTTACCCTAATATAGCTCGTGATTATTACTCAAAGCAAAGCCGTGATATTGATATTATAAAGCTTAGCGGCTCTGTTGAGATTGCACCGCTTTTAAAAATGGCAGATGTTATTGTTGACATAGTTGAAACAGGTACAACTCTTAAAGAAAATAATCTTGAGGTGCTTGAGCTTATTGTAGATATAAGCGCAAGACTCATTGCAAATAAGGTTAGCTTTAAGTTCAAAAATAAAATAATAAATGAAGTAGTAAAACGCTTATCAGAAAGCAGGGAAGAAAGTTTATGATTAAAACCTATAATTTAGAAGATATTGCCTTAAAAGAAATATTAGAAAGAAATATGGCAGATACCGATGTTTCAGCAGATGTTTCAGTTATATTAGAAAATGTTAAAACGAATGGTGACAAGGCGTTAATAGAGTATACAGAAAAGTTTGACAAAGCAAAGCTAAATACGCTTGAAGTTACAAAAGAAGAAATTCAGAAAGCATATTCTCTTTGTTCTAAGGAGCTAATAGCCGTATTAAATGAGGCGGCAGAGAATATTCGTGATTATCATAAAAATCAAGCCGCCAAAGGCTTTTCAATAAAAAAGGAAAACGGAGTAGTCCTTGGGCAAAACATACTGCCACTAAAAAGTGTTGGCATATATGTGCCAGGCGGCACAGCAAGCTATCCATCAACCGTTTTAATGAATGCAATACCAGCAAAAATTGCTGGTGTTAAAGAAATAATAATGGTAACACCGCC
>DASRNG010000037.1:0-28220 GCA_035647555.1 Oscillospiraceae bacterium
GCCATAACCTTTAGAGGATGTTATAAATACATAAGCTGAGATGCTTTCGTCTTTTGAAAAAGCTTCATAATATATGTACTCGTTATCATCAACGCTTATTGTAAAAGCATCTGAAAATGCGGCGGCATCCCGCACGGCAGAAGCTATTGATTTGCTTTCAGCTTCCTTTTGCCGCTCTGCTATTCTTTCCTTTGTTGCTACATTTGTAAACGCTAAAAGAACGGTGCAAACGAGACAAATAGAGAAAAGTGACAGGGCGGGCAATAAATATTCTTTAACAAAAGGAGATTTCATTTTACTGCCTCCTTTTCTTTTTTTACATATCCAAAAGGCTTGGGTTTCGTTGCATAATCAATTAGAGGTGTTAAAATATTCATTAAAATTATTGCAAAAGAAACTCCTTCAGGAAGATTACCGTATAGTCTAATAATTGAGGTTATGACACCGCATCCGATAGCATAAATGAATTTTCCTTTTGAGTTTGTAGGTGAAGTGGTGTAGTCTGTTGCCATAAATACGGCACCAAGAAGGAGACCGCCGCTTAAAACCTCTGCAGTAAGGAAGTTGATGCTGCCGCCTCCTGCAATAAGCATAATAATTGCCACAGAGCCTATGTAAGTAAAGGGGATAATAGGAGAAATGACGCGGCGAGCAATCAGATAAATCATACCAAGAAGTATTGCCACAGAGCAAGTTTCTCCAAGCGAGCCTCCTGTTTGACCGAAAAATAAATTAATGTTTGAGGGTAAAACGGTAAAAGCAGCATCTGAAAAATCGCCTTTTACAAATATTTCGGAAAGAGAGGCTAAAGGAGTAGCGGAAGTTACGGCATCTGCACCGGCGCCAATAAAACTGCCCGTCCATGTCGTCATCGCCGTAGGGAATGAGCTCATAAGTATAATTCTCCCCATTAAAGCGGGATTTACGAAGTTGTGGCCTATGCCGCCGAAAAATTGTTTAACTATAACAATTGCGATAAATGCTCCTATTATAACCATCCAAAACGGGATTGTGGACGGCAGGTTAAATGCAAGCAAAATACCCGTTACAACAGCGCTAAGGTCACTTAATGTATTGCCGCGTTTCATTACTTTTCTTGAAATATATTCAAATACAAGGCAGCTTAAAACGGCAATACCCGTAACGGCTAACGCTCGCGCGCCGAAAAGAGCGGCGGAAGCTATAAGTGACGGAATAAGTGCCACGATAACATCAAGCATAATGCCCGTAGTCGTATCTCGTGAGCGAATATGCGGAGATGCACTGACAGTAGGTAAATGCATAGGCTCTTTATTTTGCTCTTTAAGAGCCGCTGTTCTTGCTTTTTCACCCATTTTTAGCACCTGCCTCTCGAATAATATCTTTTGCGAGCATTAAGTATTGAACGAGCGGTATGCCCGACGGACACACATAAGCACAACTGCCGCACTGTATACAAGCTTGGGCGCTGCTTTGAATTAGCTTTTCAGCGTCGCGCACTATCGCATAGCGCTCTATATCGGTTGGCACAAGGTGCATAGGACATACGGCGGCGCACCGTTTACAGCGGATACAATCATGCTCTGTTTTAATTTTGTGTGTTTTTTTGGTAAATGCTAAAATAGCACTGTATGTTTTAAGTATAGGCGCGTTAGTATCAATAAGGGATATACCCATAAGAGGTCCGCCCGTTATTATTTTATACGGCTCTTCTTTGAAGCCGCCGCAAAAATCAACGGCTTCATTAATGCTAATCCCTATCGGAACTCTTATATTTTGCGGAGCTTTTACGGCAGAACCGTCAACCGTTATAGAGCGGCTGACAAGAGGTTTGCCTGTTTTAACATATCTATTAATAAAAGATACGGTTGAAACATTGACGACCATGCAATCGACATCTGCCGGAAATTTGCCAACGGGTACGCATCTGCCCGTTGCAGAGTAAATCATCATTTTCTCAGCGCCTTGCGGATACATGGACTTTAACGCCATAACCTTTATGTTCGGCTCGTTTGCAGTTAATTCGCTCATTTTTGCAATAGCCGCCGGTTTATTATCCTCAATGGCTATTACTGCATTTTCTATTTCAAGGTAGTGCATTAATAGCTTTGTACCTTCTATAACATCGTCCGATTTATCAATAAACTCGCGGTAATCAATAGTTATGTAAGGCTCACATTCAGCACCGTTGATAATCAAGGTATCTACTTTTTTGCCTGACGGAGTGTTTAACTTTGCGTGAGTTGGAAAACCCGCTCCGCCAAGACCCGATAGCCCCGAATTTCTGACGGCTTTCAAAAAATCCTCTTTATTAGAAATTTCTGGCGGGCAAAGTCCGTCATACAAACGCATTTCATTGTCAGACTCAATAGTGACCGCCTCTACGGGCTTGCCCTGCGCTGTTTTAATTACTCCGATAGATTTCACTTTTCCGGAAATGCTTGCGTGAACGGGGACGGATAGATATTCATCACTGTCGCCTACTATCTGACCGATACTTACCTCATCACCGACAGACACTGTAGGAGTACAAGGCGCGCCTATGTGTTGCAGCATAGGCAGAAAAACTGTTTTAACATCGCCCATACGCACAGGCTCGCAGTTTTCTGTGTTCTTATGGTGCGGAACACTTATGCCTCCTTTTGACCTTGAAACAGGGGATAAGACGCGAACCGCCTTTTCCTTCATTTATTTTACCTCTTTTCTTATTACAATTTATATATCAGATTGGTTTTTATTGTTAATAATGTGAGCGCATTGTTTTTGCAGAAAGGGAATGGTATAATAAAGTATGGTACCCGTTAAAGCTCCCGTTAAAACGGAGATTGCAATTAAAGCGGGTGCGAATGATAGAATAGATTTCCCTAAAATTAAAACGGATACGAATAGTTGACCTGAGTTGTGAAGCAGCGCGCTTACAATTCCCACACCGATTAATCCGAGCCGATTAGGTTTGAGCTTTAGCAAAACAGCCATACCCAAAAGGCTTAAAAGACCGCCCGCAAGGCTTAGTAATGATGCTTGTACTCCCCGTGTTATTAGGACAAAGAACACTTTGAAAAGTGTTATCAGAACTGCGTGAGATATGCCAAGGGATAAAACAGAGAACATTGTAATAATATTTGATAGACCTATTCTCATTCCCTGAACGGGTAAAAAGGGTGGGAGCAGTCCCTCAAGAAAGCTTAGTGCTATTGCCTCTGCGGCAAGTATACCAAGAAGCGCCGTTTTTTGTGCCGTCATTCGTGTTTTCTTCATAATTACTCCGCTTAGTAGCTGATAGCATCAAAATCTGGTATATGAGATTTCTTTGCTGTTACCGTTACAACAACCTTTGCCGGCAAGCACACGGCTATGCTGCCTTTTTTGTTAAGCACACCGCATTTTTCACAGGAGCGGTCGGGGCAAAGGGCGTTTACAAAAGCAATACCGCCGTTTGCCACTTCTAATGTGACCGGAGGGTCAGTAGGGATTACGATAGTTTCTGTATGGTTGTCCGCTAATGATATGGTTTTGTAAAGTTTGCCGTTGACGGAAATTTGAGCCTCAAGCGCCGATTGCCCGCTTACCTTATATGATACCATAAGTAAAAAGGCAATTGAAAGAGATACGGTGATTAAAAGAATGTCCATTCTTTTAATAAGGCTTCTATGTGTACGCTTATTATTTTTTGCCTCTTTTTTATACAAAACTATACCCCTAACTGAAATACTTACGCATACATATCTATTCTATAACATTATGATTGATTTTTCAATACAATATAGTATACAATATATGAGAACAATTTTGTTAAAATGGTACAAAAGAGGAGGGGAGCAGTATGAATATGGATTTTTATATGCCCGCACGACTTGTAAGCGGCGAATTATGCGTTAAAACAGGCGGTAATATTTTTAAAAGCTATGGCAGCAATTGCCTCATAGTAACGGGCGGGCACTCTGCGAAAATAAGCGGCGCTTTACACGCTGTTTTAAGTGTTCTATCGGAAAAGGATATTTCATATTCAATTTACTCGGAGATTGCGGAAAATCCAACCGTAACCTCTTGCAGAATAGGCGGCGAAAAGGCAAGAGAAGAGCAGGCGGACTTTATTATAGGAATAGGCGGCGGGTCACCGCTTGATGCCGCAAAAGCCGTTGCCATATTTGCCGCAAACGAAAGTTTTAATAATGCGGATATATATACAAGAAGTGTACCTGCAAAGGCACTGCCCGTTTTGCTTATAGGCACAACATCGGGTACGGGAAGCGAAGTTACGGGGGTATCCGTTTTAACCGATGACGCCGTTAATATGAAAAAAAGTATATCAGGAGAAGATTGTTATGCGAAGGTTGCTTTCTTAAATCCACGGTTTACGGATACTATGCCGCTTACCGTCACAATATCAACCGGTCTTGACGCCTTATCGCACACTGTGGAGGGTTGGTTTTCTCCAAAACGCTCAGACATAGCAAAATCGTTCGGTACCTTTGCGCTCGGGCAGATTTTCGGTCCGCTTACTGATATTTATAAATATGACAAACTGCCAAATAAAAAAGGCAGGGACGCCCTTTTTTACGGCTCTATTTATTCGGGGCTTTCGCTAAATATTACGGGGGCATCTTTTGCGCATACATTAGGCTATGTTTTAACGGAGGATTTCGGAATATCGCACGGCAGGGCATGCACGGCTTTTATGCCTTTTCTTATTAAGCGGGCAGGGGAGTTTTGTAAAAACAGGCTCGATGAAATGCTTAATATATTAGGCACAGATGAGGATAGTTTTTTAGAAATAGTTAAGGGATTGACAAATATAAGGCTTAATATTTCAGCAGAGGAAATTGAAAAGTATTGTGAAAGATGGGATAATAAAAATAAAAACTTTATTAACAGTCCCGGAGGATTTACTGTATCAGATGTTCGCCTTGCGTTAAAATCGTTATCAGAATAAATAAAATTGCCGAAAAAGACGGCAATTTTATTTTAGCTTTGAAGTCTTTCTTTGCGCCATTACAAGGTCATAATATATGCCCTTTTTCTTTAATAACTCTTTATGAGTGCCAACTTCGGCTATTCTTCCCTTTTCAATTACAATAAGCCTGTTGGCATTTCTTAGGGTTGAAAGCCTGTGTGCTATTGCAATAGTCGTTCTGTTTTCAATCAGTCTTGATATAGCTTCTTGGATTTTACTTTCTGTTTCCGGGTCAAGAGAGCTTGTAGCCTCATCTAATATTAAAATTTTAGGATTTTTTAGAAGCGCGCGAGCAATCGCAACTCTTTGCCGTTCACCGCCTGAGAGCGAATGACCGTTTTCGCCGACAGTAGTATTATAGCCGTCCGGTAAATTCATAACGAAATCGTGTGCATTTGCCGCTTTTGCCGCTGTTAAAACCTCTTCGGGAGATGCTCCGGGACGAGCATAAGCTATATTGTCATATATAGTGCCTGAAAAAAGGTATGTTTCTTGGAATACAACACCTATGTTGTTTCTTAATTCCTCCTGCTCTATATCACGAATATCCGTGCCGTCAATTGTAATAGAGCCGAGCGACGGGTCATAAAGGCGCATACAAAGGTTTATTAAAGTCGATTTACCGGCACCGGAGTGACCGACGAGTCCTATCATTTCACCGGGGTTGATTTTTAACGAAATATCTCTTAAAACAGGCTCATATGATTTATACCCAAATTCTACATCCTTAAACTCTACAGCACCTCCCGCATTGAGGAGTTTTGGATGTTCTGCATCTTTTATAGAGAAATCTTCATCTAACACTTCATAAAGCTTGACGAGACTTGTGGAAGCATCGGCAATTCTTTTCGGCAAAGTAGACATCCAGCGAAGCGGTTTATAAAGGAAAGCCAAATATGTGTTGAACATAACGAGTTCACCAACGGATAGCTTGCCCTCTATAACCATTTTGCCGCCGAAGAACAGAATGAAAAACTCGCCTATTGTGATAAAGTTCCCGACTAAAGGAAAAGTGAGTGCCCAGAATTTTTCGTTTGATGAGGCAATATTGGCAAGGTTTTTCGACGCGTCAGAAAATTTATCTATTTCGCTTTCTTCATTACCGAACGCCTTTACAACTCTTATACCTTTTATAATATCATGAAGTATGGATGTTGCGCGAGAGTCTGCACGCCACTGCTTATGATAGCGTATGCGTATCCTTGCCCAAAAGCTTTTGATTGCGAAAAAGCCCAACGGAACGGGGATAATAACAAGGGCGGCAAGAAACGCATTCGTCTTAAAAAGCATAAAAAGAGAAACTAAAAGAATTACAATTTGGGAAATTAGGTATCTTCCCTGCTGATTGAAAAAGTCTTTAACAACTTCAGTATCACGAGTTATTCTTTTTATCAGATTGCCGGTTGTGTTTTTTGATACAGAGCAAAGTGATTGCCGCTGAATTTTATCATACACCATAATTCGTAAATCATTAGAGAACTTTGAGCCTATTCGGTTTGAAATGCGCGCGCTGAAAATGCCAAGTACCCTTCCGGCGGCAAATGCCGCACCCATAAGTACAGCAAGCACGGCAATCCCTTTTACGGGGCTGTCAAAATACGCTGCGGCGTCGGGGGCAGGGGCAATATAATTATCAAGAAGTTTTTGATTAAACAGCGGCATAATGGCGGAAAGGAAGTTAGACAGCATCATAAGAACGCCCGAAAAAACAACGAAAGGCAAATATTTTTTGAAAAAACTCATCGCCCTGCTGAATACATAGCCTTTTTTGACGCAGAACAGGCAAACGCCAATTCCCTCTATCAAATGGCGGCCGCAAATGGGGCAGACCAGCCTTTCAATATCGCTTATTTCAAGTAATTCTCCGCTTTTTATATAATAGTTTACAACTTTGCTAAACTCGCCTATCTGCACAACACAGGACATAGAAAATCTGCATAAAAGCACATTTTCGCTGCCGTCATCAGGAGCGTTTTCATAAACAAGCTCCAGTCGCCCACAGCCTATATCCGTAAACTGGCGCGCCTCTTTAACACCGTTAAAAGGCACACTAAAGCTACCGCCGCCTTCATACGATACTATAAAGTTATCGTTTTCGAGTGCCAGCGTTCCGTCACATAACGCGCCGTCGTTTCCTAAATCAAATTTTACAGATAAAGTTTTCATAAATGTTAATACAAGTAAGGCTCCAAAAGCCTTTTTGCCTTCTTTCGTATTTTATTTAAGTCAGGTATTATATACCTGTTTCCGTCAACATCAAAAATCATAATATGATTTTCAGCAGTAAAGCGCACATTACGGCTAATATCCTTGACAGCAAAATTCTTTTTCGAGCCGTTTATTTTTACCTCGAAATAAAAGCTGCCCATTTTTTCTTTTATTGATAGGATTTCCGAAATCTCCGGACAATAGTATCGCTTTTCAAGCTCCTCTTTTGCGGCTGTTTCTGAATTCTCCGAAAGCTCGGACAAGTCTTTAATAATCCCGATTTCGTTGTCCTCTATATCGTACACGCCTATATAAGAGTAGGGCATATTGTAAGGGTAAGCACGGGTAAGTTTTACCCTACCTTTATTTTCACCCGAAAGCAAGAGTATTAAAAACCCGTTTTCGTTTTTTTCAAGCTTTATTTCTGTCGGATTTAAAAGCTCCAAGCTTAAAGCATCGCTCATTTCGCTATTCATAGGCTCCTCCTATCAATCATTTTTTTCTGCGTCTTTGTTATCTACTTGCGGCGGAAGTCCTATAAACTTTAACGCCTCCGACTGCAATTTGTACAGTTTATAGTATTCTCCCTTTTTATCCATAAGTTCACGGTATGTGCCATATTCCACAACGGTGCCATCGTCTATAACGGCTAAAACATTAGCATCACGAAGCGTAGAAAGCCTATGCGCTATCGCTATTGTCGTACGACCTGTTTTTAACTCCGTTATGGAGTTTTGAATTTTCTGCTCTGTTTCAGTATCCATAGCGGCGGTTGCCTCGTCAAGAATTAGGATTTTTGGGTTTTGAATGATAGTCCTTGCTATGGATATCCTTTGACGCTCACCGCCTGATAAATCTTGCCCGCCTGAGCCAACCTTAGTTTCATAACCGTCAGGAAGATTTATAATAAAATCGTGTGCGTGCGCCGCTTTTGCCGCGGCTATAATATCATCATACGATGCATTTTTATTGGCATAACGGATGTTATCCGCAATAGTGCCGATAAACAAATATATTTCTTGAGACACAATTCCAATGTTTGCCCTAAGCTGCATTAAAGAAAGCTCTTTAACATCAACACCGTCAATCGTTATTGTGCCTTGTTTTGCGTCATAAAGCCTTGCTATAAGATTTGAAATCGTTGTTTTCCCCGCCCCAGTTTTGCCAACAATGCCAAGCATTTGCCCTGCCTTGACGGAAAGATTAAAGTTTTTAATAACGGGGCGAGCCGGCTCATACTCAAAATAAAGCTCCTTTATTTCTATATCGCCGTTTATTTTTGGCAGTATAACGGGGTTTTCTCTTTCAAGAACATCGGGTTTTGTGTCTATTATCTCAAATATTCTTTGAGCAGAGTCTGCGCAGCGTGTCCACCAGTTAAAGACCCAAGAGAGAAACTCAACGGGTCCCTCAAGCATTTGCATATATACTATAAATGCAAGAAGGTCGCCTAAAAGCATTTCACCTCTTATGACAAGAATTCCTCCGTATCCCAAAACAAACGCGGCAAGAGCGAAAATGAGCATAGATAAAAGCGGGAAAATAGTTGCCTCTATGTTTGAATAGTTTATCTCAGAATCCATAAGTCTGTTGCTGTATGTGCTGAATTCATCAAGCTCGTCACTTTCTTTGGAGAATGCCTTGATTATTCTGTGACCGTTTATATTGTCACTGACCTTTGAGCTTAAAGCAGCGTTTCGCACCCAAACTTTATGGTGCAAGCTTCTAAAAATATTTGAAAACAACGGATATAACAGACCTACGACAGCCGCAACTATAAGTACGGTCAATGTTAAGCGGACACTCGTCATAAACATTATTGTTAAAACACCTATGACTGTTACGGCGCTTACTATAAGATACGGAAATCCGTCTATAAAAAACCAGTATATATTGTTTGAGTCTCTTGACACACGCTCCATTAAGGAGCCCGTTTGTTTATGCGTAAAAAAGCCGACGGAAAGGCGCTGCATAGCTGAAAATATTTTTACCTTAATATCATAAATTACGAATGGCAGCATGCCGGCAAGAATGTACTGGTAAATCAATGTAAAAATCTGCGTTACAACTTTTATTACAATGACGGTTAAAACTATGGAAACTAAAGAGGCTAACAGTATTTCGTAGTCCGCCAAGCCGCTTTGGCTTAAAACCTCGTTAAAAAGCTTTTTTATGCCGATTTGAGGTGTTATTAAGGATATGGCGGTGCTTATTATCATTGATAAAATTATAAAGACGAGTTTGTATTTATGTGGCTTGAAAAAAGTGAAAAGCCTCTTTGCAGTAGAAGATTTACTGCCACATTTCCGGCAAAAGTTTTTATTGGGCTTTATGGGTTTTTGGCACGCTAAACAGCGATTTACATCTTCTTTTTCGATAAGTTTTTCATAATCTTTTCCTTGTTTGTACGCGTTAAAGACCTTTGTAAACTCATCAAACCGCCCGATTAAACCTAATGAGAAAAGGGTTGCTGAATAATCTTCCCCATTAAATGTGTAAATAAGCTGCCCAGTAGAAAGGTACCGCTCCGTTTTTAATAAATCAATATCCGTAATTGGTATTGCTTCAAGCCTTATAAGCTCTGCTTTTGCCGATAATTTCTTTTTCCCTCTTTTGGGCTTTATCTTTTCGGAAAACTCCGCAATATAAAAACCCTCTTTGTCAAAAAATATATAATTCTCACGATATTCTCCGGCAGAATTCATATCACTTTTACAGCTTAAAATTATATTTAAAGTACTAAGTCCCTCTGATATGAGCTTTTCATTCACATCAGGGGGAAAAAGTTCTTTAGAGCCGTCCGTACCTTTTTGACGACTTTTTTTTATGTTAAGTTTCTTAAGGACCTTTCCAAAGAATTTTATCATAATAATATTTATTTCAAACCTTAATATGCAATTATTAATAAAGTGTTTACTACAAAAGATTTATATCATAAATACCGCTCTTAGTCAACAATTAAACAGTTAATAATATGAATAAATAATAAATTTTTGTGAAATCTTAAAAGTGAATTGACATTCACCGGATTATTGTGTAAAATATTAAATAAGGATGTGATTGTTTTGTCAAATATTAAATTTAAGGGTATTTTTCCTGCAATGGTAACTCCTTTAACGAATGATTTCAAGATTAATAAGATGGCGATAAAACAGATGCTCGATTACAATTATAAAAACGGTGCGGACGGTTTTTATATTTGTGGCTCTACGGGAGAAGGCCCCGTGCTTACAACATCGAGCAGAAAAAGAGTTGCGGAAGCCGTAATTGAATATGATAAAGGACGGGGCGCTATAATTAACCATGTGGGTGCCGCTTCTTTCGAGGATTCGTTAGCTCTTGCACACCATGCGGCAGATATTGGGTGTGATGCCGTTTCCTCGGTCGTTCCAAACTTCTATTTTAAGCATAATGAGAACGAGGTAGTTGAATATTATAAAAGACTTGCAGATGCGGCAGGTATTCCTGTAATAGCGTATGCGCAGGGACTTTTAGGCGATATTGATGTCGTAAGTCTTATGGAAAAACTTATGAAAGTGGATAATATTATAGGTGTAAAATTTACACTTTTAAATTTTTACGATATGAGCAGGATAAAGGGTCTTTGTAACGGGGACATAAATGTAATAAACGGTCCCGATGAAATGCTTATTTGCGGTCTTACTATGGGCGCAGATGCCGGTATTGGCTCGACCTATAATGTAATGTGCCGTGAATTTAAAAAGCTTTATAATGCTTTTACACAAGGTAATATTGAAGAAGCAAGGCAGTTGCAGTTTAAGATTAATAAAGTAATAGAAATAATTATAAAATACGGTGTTATACGCACAGTAAAGCATATGCTGTCTTATGTTGACATTAACGCCGGTGATGCGTGTCTTCCCGCCGCGGCATTATCAGACAAGGAGAAGGAAAACATAAAATCTGAGCTTAATTCAATCGGTTATTTTAGCAACTATAACAACTAAAAGAACGGGAGTAAAAAAGTGAAAGAAACGGGAATTTCGAGATTTGGAATTCAACGGAAAATTGTTGCAAATATGACGGTGCAAAGCTGGAGAGAGATACCCCATGCAAGCTATAATTATGAGCCGGATATAACCAGATTTTATGAAAAGTATAGACAATTTGCTGAAAAAGCAAAGGGTGACAGCAATATTACATTTAATACAGTGTTGCTGAAAACGGTTGCCGAGGCACTGAAGGCGGCACCAAAGATGAATTCACACCTTCATTTTGAAAAAGCACTCGTGCGAGGTAAAATGACGGAGTATGAAAATATTGATGTATCTTTACCGTGGATACTTCCATCGGGAGAAATGATGACAATAACGCTCAAGGATGTTGGCGGCCGCTCTATTCCGAATTTGCAAAAATACATTAATGAAATGGCAAGAAAAATCGAAAATACCAACCTTGATGATGCGATGTATTCTATATCTCTGCATGATACTTTAGAGTATTTGAAAAAAGGCAGATTTATAAAAGTAATTCTCCGTCTAATAGGCTCAAAGACCGGAAATCACAAGGTAAGCGGGTTAAAAGGCAAAGAGAAAAAGGAATATAAAAAAATCTCTGACGATGATAAGCTGACGCGCCATGATTTAAGACAAGGTACTATAACAATATCAAACATCGGCTCAATAACGAAAGGGCTTTCGGGAATAGTATCAATGCTTATGATTATTCCGCCTCAGGTGACTGCTATCGGTGTTGCCTCCATATATAAAAAGCCAGTTGTTTTTACGGATGAAAATGGTAATGACAAGATTGGAGTAGCAAGAGTGCTTCCCATTTGTATATGCTTTGACCATCGTGCGCTTGATTTTGGAGATATTAAACCGTTCATTTTAAAACTTGAGGAAATTTTTAAAAATCCGGAAATGATTTTTAAGCATGCATGAACTAAATATAGCAAAAAACGGAAAATTTAAGAAAAAACAGTATTAATATGGTGATTTTTAATGAAAATCGCAGTTCGGATGTATGAAAAACAGAGAAAAAGTGTTATTCTCTGTTTTTTTATTGCATTATAAAAACTAATCTGATACACTAAAGAAGTTGAATTTTTAATAAAACTACATAATGACCAAGCTCATATAAAAGTTTGGAGTTTTGTGCTATCTTATTATTTGTTTTATTATTAAATCAAAGGGCAATATTTAACTTGTCATTCAAAGATAAAGTACAACTGGTATTAAGGGGTAGTTAAATGGAAAAATATCTAATTGTCAATGCAGATGACTTTGGAATGTGTCATTCGGCTAACATGGCTGTTATGGACTTGCTTTCTAAAGGCTTTATAACCTCCTCTACTATTATGACCCCATGTTCTTGGGCGAAAGAAGCCGCGGAATGGGCAGGCAAAAATCCACAGCACGCTATTGGTGTTCACCTTACATTTACGAGTGAGTGGGGGACATACCGCTGGGCACCGATGAACGAAAAAGACACTGGCTCTCTTCGTGATAAAGAGGGATTTATGTATCACGATAGTGATGAGTTTGAGGAAAATGCTGATATTGACGAGGTTGAAAACGAAATTTATACTCAGATAGAAAGATGCAAGAAATACGGTCTTAATCCGTCGCACCTTGATAATCATATGGGCACCCTTTACGGAATTGAAACGGGGAGATTTGAGTTTCTAAATCTCATTTTTGATATTGCATCAGAATACAAATTGCCGTTTCGCTTTCCTTCAGTATTTTTGGCAGAGCAGTTTGATAATGATATGTTCGAAATTAATATTGATAAAAATCTTATTGCCACTATTTTTGACAAGTTTACAAAATACGCTGCCGATAAAGGCGTTGCCTTGCCTGACTATCTCATACCAGGCGAGTGGAACGGTCCGCAAAGAGATAGCTATGAAAACTATAAAGAATATATGTTTGAGCTTTATAAAACGTTTCCCAACGGCGTTACAGAAACATACATACACCCTGCCGCTGAAAGTGATGAGCTAAAAGCTATAACAGGCTCTTGGGCAAGAAGAGTTTGGGAATACAAGCTGTTTTCTGACCCTGCTTTCCAGCAGCATATTAAAGATTGCAAAATCCAGCTTATAAACTATAGGGATTTAGCAAAAATGAGAAATTATAATTAATAATTTATAAAACAAAACCCCCGAAAATCAAATGATGATTTTCGGGGGTTTGTTTGTTCGTTATTTAGACTGTATATTTAATTTGATTTTTGATTTTTCGGCTTCAACTATAGACTTCATTTCGTCAAACTTCTTTTCAATGTCAGCAACTAAAGCAAATTGTGTGCGGCAACGTATAAGGTTATGCTCTTTGTAATGTACTCTGAAATATGTATCGCCGTTTAAGTAGTCGGTAAGAAAACGCATTCCGCACTCATATGTCATAAGCTTTGCAGAAAAGGGGAGATAATCTATCTCTGTCTCTGTGAGAGAGCTGCCAGCCTCTGAAAGGTAGCCTTTTACATAAAGTTCAAAAAGCTGCAGGTCAAGAGAGACTTTTGAAATATCCTTTTCATCTTCAGCTGCGGTGCTAGCTCCAAAACGGATGCTGTCACCAAAGTCATAAAGCGAAAGCCCTGGCATAACAGTGTCAAGGTCAACAACGCATATACTCTCGTGTGTGGCTTTATCAAACATAACATTATTAAGTTTTGTATCATTATGAGTTACTCTAAGCGGAAGTTTACCCTCCTCTAAAAGATTGACAAGCACGCTTGCATCATCTTTCCTCATCTTTGCAAACTCTACTTCAGGCAGGCAAGTGTCAAGCCGCCCTGAAAGGTTTAACTCAACGGCTTTTAGAAAGTCGTTATACCGTGAAAGGGTATTGTGGAAGTTGGGGATAGTTTCATAAAGTGTTTCAATTGGAAAGTCTGACAGCATATTTTGAAATTTTCCAAAGGCTTTTGCGGCGCTCATAAAAACTTCAGGAGAAGAAATAGAATCTATAGCATAACTGTCTGAAATAAAGTTATAACAGCGCCAGTAGCCGTATTCCTTACAGTAGAAATAAGGCTCGCCCTTTTTTGTTTTAATTACATTTAGGCATTCCCTATTTGTGTCTCCGCCTTGTTGTGCAATTTTTTCGCATAAAAAGTCTGTAACTCCAAGTATGTTATCCATAAGCTGTGTTGGGTTTTTGAAAACATTAACATTAATTTTTTGCAGTAGATAGGAGTGGTTTGCGCCTGTTTTATCTACAAAATTAACCACAAATGTATCATTTATATGACCACTGTTTATGGCATAATAATCAATATAGCTATAGTCCTCATTAAATGGATAGTTGGATATTATGGTTTTAATAATATTTTGGTTCAAAAAAACGCATCCTTTCAATTAATCGTAAATCTTCCGAAATCTTCAGGATTGTGAAATCCTAAGCTATCTGATGAAACTGGAAAGTGGGCAATATAATGAGGAAAATCAGTATCATCACCGCATTTGTAAAAATTTGCGCTAAAGCTTTTAAACACAAGGTTTTCTAAAGGCTCGTTATAAAGAGTTGAAATAAGGTTTATGGAAACGAAAATTTCAACACCCCAAAACTCGCCGCCGCTGTCACTGCCTGAAAAAGGCGTAACTTTTGGCCTTTTGCCTGTCAAAACCTCAACAAGGCTTCTGTTTTGCCTGCCCTTTCCAAACTCACAAAGGGAGACCCCAAGGCTGTTACATTCAATGTTTATGTATTGCTGCACAGATTCTATTGGTTTTAGGAAAAACTCAAGGCAACTGTCACGGTATATGGGGGCGTCATTTTCAGTGTAGACTGATTTAGGATTTTTTTCATAACACTTTAAAACACAACAAAACCCTTTCTTATGAAGAAAGGCAAGCTTAAAGTAAGTTTTAGGTCTATAAAAAGGGCTTTGCTCAAAGTGGTATGATTTAAGTTCGGTAAAATCAATCCCATTCATATTAGTAAAAAGGTCAATAGTTTTACATATCAAAAATTCCACCGCCACAAACATAAAATGCCCGCTGAAATAAAAGGGCAAAAGCAAAACTCGTGGGAGTTTTGGAAATCTTTTTATTATTATACTTAATCGGTACTAATAAGTCAAGAATTTATAAACACGTGTTATTTAATTAAATTCACTTTACATAGAGGAGAAAATAATGTAAAATAATAAACATATAATTAATTGCGGAGGTAATGCTATGGCACCTGTATATGATAGAGTTCTTCTTAAACTGAGCGGAGAGGTTTTAGCAGGGGATACTGGACACGGAATTGATTTTAATACAGTTTTCGGCATATGCTCAGCCATAAAAGAGTGCACAGAAATGGGCGTGCAAATTGGGATTGTTGTAGGTGGAGGTAACTTTTGGCGCGGCCGCTCTAGCGGCGAAATGGATAGAACAAGGGCAGACCATATAGGTATGCTTGCAACAGTTATGAATTCGCTTGCTCTTGCAGACGGGTTTGAAAAGCTATCTGTACCCGTTAGGGTGCAAACAGCAATTGAAATGCGCCAAATTGCAGAGCCTTTTATTAGAAACCGTGCTGTAAGGCATTTAGAAAAAGGCAGAGTTGTTATTTTTGGGTGCGGTACTGGCAGCCCGTTTTTTACTACTGATACGGCAGCCGCTTTAAGGGCGGCAGAAATCGGGGCAGATGCAATTCTTAAAGCCACGAATGTAGACGGAGTGTACGATAAAGACCCAAATAAATGCAGTGACGCCGTAAAGTATGATGATATTACTCATATAGAGCTTCTTGGAAAAGGTCTAAAGGTGCTTGACTCTACAGCAGCTTCGCTTTGTGGAGATAATGACATACCGATAATTGTATTTAACCTTAAAGACCCGCAAAACATAGCAAGGGTAATACGGGGCGAAAAAGTAGGAACAACAGTAAAATAATATAAGGAGGAAATAAAAATGAAAGAATTATATGCAAACTCAAAAGAAAGAATGGATAAAACTATAAACTCGTTAGAAATTCAGTATGCCTCTATAAGGGCTGGCAGGGCAAACGCTGCGGTGCTTGACAGAATTAATATTGACTATTATGGTGTGCCAACCCCAATTAATCAAGTTGCCGCTATTTCAGTTGCAGAGGCGAGGATACTTAACATTCAGCCATGGGATGCCTCAATAATAGACCTTGTTATAAAAGCCATTCAGTCCTCAGACCTTGGTATTAACCCACAAAACGACGGTAGAGTGATAAGGCTTGTATTCCCCCCGCTTACAGAGGAGAGAAGAAAAGTTCTTGTAAGAGATATAAATAGAATCTCAGAAGAAAGCAAAATAGGAATTCGCCAAATCCGCAGAGATTCTATGGAAAGACTCAAAGCAATGGAAAAGGCATCAGAAATAACTGAAGATGACCTTAAAGTAGGTGAAAAAGAGCTTCAAAATATTACTGATGACTATATAAAAAAGATTGACGATATTGCAAAAACAAAAGAGCTTGAAGTTATGGAGATATAATTCTCGGAGGATTTAACAATGGATGTGAAACCCGAAAGTTTGCCGCGCCATGTGGGGATTATTATGGACGGCAACGGCAGATGGGCAAAAAGGAGAGGGCTTTTACGCTCTAAGGGGCACACAGAGGGGGCAAAAACGTTTCGCACAATTGGCGAACATGCGGCAGATATAGGCATAAAACACCTTACATTTTACGCCTTTTCAACAGAAAATTGGAACCGCTCACCTGAGGAAGTTGCCGCTATAATGGACCTTTTTAGAGAGTATTTAACAGAGGCAAAAGAGAGAGAAGAGGAAAACGAAAAAAAACAGCTTCGTCTTCATTTTATTGGAGATAGAACTCGTTTGCCTGATGATATTAACACTCTTATTTCGCAGGCTGAGGAAAGTACGCAAAAATATAATAGAATTTTTATTAATATTGCAATAAATTATGGCGGCAGAGCAGAGATTGTGAAAGCTGCTACAGAAATTGCAAAGCTTGCCGCAAGCGGGAAGATAGACCCTTTAGATATTAAAGAGCAAACTTTAAGTGATTTAATGTACACAAAAGGGCAGCCAGACCCAGATTTAATTATAAGACCAAGCGGTGAGTACAGGACTTCAAACTTTTTATTGTGGCAGTCTGCATATTCTGAATATGTTTTTACAGATGTGCTGTGGCCAGACTTTACATGTGATGAGTTTGATAAATGCGTACAAATATATGCCCGCCGAAACAGACGTTTCGGAGGATGAAAGGGAGTTTATTTTGAAAACAAGAGTAACGACTGGTGTTGTCGGTGGGCTTTTTGCGATTTTGGTGCTATGTTTTATGCACACTGTTGCCTTGCCTATTGTTATTAGTATGTTTTGCGTAATTGCCGTTTATGAGATGGAGACGGTTTCGGGGCTTAAAAATTTTCCTATTATGATAGCTACTCTTTTATTTGCAGCTACTATTCCGTTTGCTTTTCATTTTAAAATTGTTTTTGAAAAGCATGTATACATAGTGTTTGCTATAGGCTACACTCTGATACTTTTTCTTCTTATGCTGCTTTTTTATGAAAAGACGAAGTTTGAGCAGGTAGTAATAGCTTTATTCTCATCTGTAGCCATATCTGGCTCATTGTCTATTATTATTCTGATTCGTGACATATACATTAAATACCCCAGTTACACAAAAAAAGAGGCGGTATTCTTTGTGCTTCTTGCACTTTTTGCCTCGTGGCTTACAGATACATTTGCCTTTTTTGCAGGTAAAAAGTTTGGTAAACGTAAGCTATGCCCGAATATAAGCCCCAAAAAAACAGTAGAAGGGGCAATAGGCGGGGTAATTGGTCAAACTATTTTAAGCTTTATTTTATATTTCGTGTTTAACAAGTTCTTTTTTACTGGCGAAAGCCATTTGTCATATGCGGTGGTTATCCTTTTATCTGTTTTCCTTTCAATACTAAGTATGTTTGGGGACCTTACGGCATCAACAGTAAAAAGAGGCTATGGTGTTAAAGACTTTGGCACATTATTCCCTGGTCACGGCGGAGTGATGGATCGTTTTGACAGTTGCTTGTTTGTGCTGCCTGCACTTTACGCTTTTGCAATTATTACGGCATAGTTTTTGGTTGGAGGCACAGTAAAAATGAAATCTATAAACCTGCTCGGCTCTACAGGCTCTATCGGCACTCAAGCACTTGATGTTATAAGGCAGTGCGGTTATAAAGTGTGTGCTCTTGCCGCTCACTCTAATATAACTTTACTTGAGCAGCAAGCAAGAGCTTTTTTGCCTGAGATTGTTGCCGTGATTGATGAAAAAGCGGCAGCAGCCTTAAAGATAAAATTAAAAGACACAAGCATTAAAGTGCTGCAAGGATTAGAGGGTGTGTGTGAGGCTGCTAGTGCAAGCGGAGAGATTACACTTAATGCGATAGTAGGCATTGCAGGACTAAGACCAACACTTTTTGCTATTGAGGCTAAAAAAACTGTGGCACTTGCAAATAAAGAAACGCTCGTTTCAGGCGGAAGACTTGTTATGTCTGCTGCAAAGAAGAACAATGTTTCAATTATCCCTGTTGACAGTGAGCATTCTGCAATTTTTCAATGCTTGCAAGACGCACATTCTAAAAAGGCGCTTAAAAGGGTTATTCTTACGGCTTCTGGAGGCCCTTTTTTCGGAAAAAGCAGGAAAGAGCTTGAGAGTGTAGGGGTAGAAGATGCACTAAAACATCCAAATTGGGAAATGGGTGCTAAAATTACGGTGGACTCTGCAACAATGTTTAATAAGGGGCTTGAGCTTATAGAGGCTGTTTGGCTTTTTGATATAGAGCCTTTGAATGTTGACATTGTTGTTCATAGAGAAAGCATTATCCATTCGCTCGTTGAGTTTAATGATAACTCTGTTATATCACAACTTGGCTATCCTGATATGCGCCTGCCTATACAATACGCACTTACATTTCCAGAAAGATATGAGTCACCTCAAAAACAATTAAATCTTGCCGATGTGGGCACACTATCTTTTTACAGACCTGATTATGACACATTTATTGGCATGGATATATGCAAAGAGGCGATAAAAAAAGGCGGACTGTACCCTGCTGCCGCTAACAGCGCAAACGAGCAGGCAAACCTTTTATTTAGGCAGGGGAAAATTTCATTTCTTCAAATAGGGGAGATTGTTCAAAAAGCGGCTTTTAACATACCGTATAAGGCGGAGTTTACCGCAGAAGATATTGAAAACATAGATGTTGAAATGAGAAATGCGGTAAATACTCTTATGAGGTGATTTTTATGACTTTTTTATTTATGAATACAGTAGCACCGATATGGAGCGCTGTTTGGCCGTACCTTTTAGCTATTTTGCTGTTTGGTGTTATTATAGCAATACATGAAGTGGGGCACTTCTTATTTGCAAAACTTTTTGATGTTAAGGTCAATGAGTTTGCACTTGGAATGGGGCCTGTAATATTCAAACGGCAAAAGGGAGAGACAAAATATGCACTAAGGCTCTTTCCTATTGGCGGTTTTGTCAGTATGGAGGGTGAGGACGAAGACAGTGACGACGATAGAGCGTTTTTTAGAAAGCCTTGCTGGCAGCGCTTTATTATAGTTGCCGCAGGAGCTATCTTAAACCTTATTCTTGGTGTTATTGTTGTTGCCATTGTGCTTTCTGCAGACAATTTAATAGGCACAAAAACTATTAACGGCTTTTTTGAGGATTCTGTAAGCAGTAACTATGGGCTTATGGAGGGCGACGAAATACTTGAGATTAATGGTACAAAAATCTACTCTTATAGGGGTATTGGATTTAATCTTGTAAGAGATGATGATAATAGTGTTGATTTTAAGGTAAGGCGTGACGGGCAGGTAATAGATGTAAACGGAGTTGAGTTTGACACCTTTGAATATGAGGGTCGTGACTATATCGTTTGGGATTTTCAGCTAATCGGTGTAGAGCCGTCTTTTCTAAAAGTTGTAAAAACCGCTGTGCTTGACTCTGCCTCTATTGTTCAGCTTGTAAGGCTGTCACTTGTGGATATGGTTTCGGGTAAATATGGGCTTAAAGACATTTCAGGGCCTATTGGCACAATCTCTGCAATTGCAGATACCACAGCGCAAGCTAAAACTGTTAAAGAAAAAATGCTTACAGCACTTGAATTATTATCATATATTACAATAAATGTTGGTGTATTTAATCTTCTTCCTGTGCCAGCGCTTGACGGCGGCAGGCTATTTTTTATTGCGATTGAGGCGATAAGAAGAAAGCCAATAAGCAGAAAATATGAAGGGTATATCCATGCCGCAGGGCTTATTATGCTGCTTTTACTCATGGTAGTTGTAACAGTTAGTGACATAGTAAAGAAATTTTAAAAATAAATAGGAGCGAGTTATGCGTAAAAGCAAAATTATAAAAATAGGCAATACCAAAATAGGCGGCAATTCTCCTATTTTGGTACAATCAATGCTAAACGCTTCGGCAGACGATATAAAGGCAAACCTTGCACAGCTTAACAGTTTAATAAAAGCAGGCTGCGAAATTATACGCATGGCAGTTCCAGATAGAGCTGCCATACCCGCTTTTTCAAAGGTATGCGAAAGCTCACCAATACCCGTTGTAGCTGATATTCATTTTGATTATCGGCTAGCTCTTTTAAGCCTTGAGGCTGGTGCGGCGAAAATTAGAATTAACCCCGGCAATATCGGCTCTGCCGACAAAATAAAAATAGTTGCAGATGAATGCCAGAAAAGAAATGTCCCTATTAGAATAGGTGTAAATTCAGGCTCTGTTGAAAAGGATTTGCTTGAAAAATGGGGCGGACCCACAGCAAAAGCGCTGTCTGATAGCGCCCTTCGCCATATCAAACTTCTTGAGGACTGCGATTTTTATGACATTATTGTTTCTATAAAATCTTCTGAAGTAAAAAACATGGTAAACGCATATAAAATTGTAGCAAAGGAATGTGACTATCCTTTACACCTTGGTGTTACAGAGGCAGGAACAGAAAGAAGTTCTCTTATAAAGTCAAGCATAGGTATAGGCGCGCTGCTGCTTGATGGAATTGGTGATACTATTAGAGTGTCTATGACAGGGGACTGTGAAAAGGAAATAGAGGCTGGCTTTGATATATTAAAAGCACTTGAGATACGTGTAAACTCACCAATTATTGTATCTTGTCCCACGTGTGCAAGAACAGAGGTAGACCTAATTTCACTTGCAGAAAAGGTAGAGTTTGCTGTAAAGCATATTAAAAAGCCCATTAAAATTGCCGTTATGGGCTGTGTTGTAAATGGACCAGGTGAAGCTAAGAATGCTGATATTGGCGTAGCGGGCGGCAAGGGCTGCGGAATGCTATTTAAGAATGGCGAAATACTAAGGAAAGTGGATGAAAACAAAATAGTGGAAGAACTTTTAAAGGAAATAGAATTAATATGACGGACAGTTTTAACAGTATATTTGGAGAATACATAAGCACCAGAAAGTATTTGGACATGCTTTCAAATGCAAAGGTTTTAAGCGCTGATATAGATAAGGAAAATCTTAGCCTGAACGCACTTATTAGCGTTGACCTTTTTGAAAACATTATGTGCCTTAAGGCAACAGCAGACGAAATTAAAAGAGCGCTTAGTTTAAGGTCTGTTCAGATAGACTTTGTGCTGCCCCCCTCACAGCTAAAGGAAGAGTGCTTTCCTGTGCTTTTACGAGTGGCAAAGGCGAACATTCCTATGGCTAACGGGTTTTTAGAGGACGTAGAAATAAGCTTTGATGATGACAAGCTGACAATAAACCTTGCAAATGGCGGCTGTGATGTTTTGATGGAGTCGGGCTTGTGTGAGTTTTTAACAAAGTACGTAAAAGAGCGTTTCGACAGAGATATTACGGTTGAATTAAAAGGCGAGGACCTTGACGTCTCACAGCTTTTTGATGTTCAAAAACGGGCAGATGAGGCAGTTTTGGCGGCAAAAGATGATGAAGATATGACGGACAAGCCGCATGAAATTATTGAGGGCTTTCCTTTGTATTTTGAAACAATGCGTCCCATTTACGGGCGAAAAATCACAAGTCGCCCTGTTTTTATGAAAGACACAACGTTTGAGGACGGCAGAGTTACAGTATGGGGCGACATAATTAAAAAGGAAGAAAGAACAACAAAAGACGGAAGAAGTTTAATACTAAACTTTTTAATTACAGATTATACAAACTCATACTACATTAAGTTTTTTGATAGAAAAGAAAATTTGGATGACCTAAACCGTAAAATGAATGTGGGCGTAACGCTTGTGGTTAGAGGCGATATTACGTATGATGACTTTAGTAAAGACTATATTATACGCCCTGTTTCTGTGTCTACAATAAAAAAGTTTCAGCAGCCAGACACATCAGAAGAAAAACGTGTAGAACTGCATATGCACACAAATATGTCCGCTTTAGATGCTATGGCAGATGTAGGCGAGCTTGTGGAAAGAGCTGCTTTTTATGGTCATAAAGCCGTTGCCATAACAGACCATGGAGTTGTGCACGCATTTCCTAAGGCGGCTTTAGCAGGAAAAAAACACAACGTAAAAATTTTATACGGGGTAGAGGCATATTTAGTTGATGATACGGGACTTAGCGGGGAAGATGCAAAAGCGGACAATGTGAAAAAACTGCCGTACTACCATGTGATAATACTTGCTAAAAACAAAGTGGGGCTTAAACATCTTTATGAGCTAATTAGCTCTTCAAACCTTGAATATTTTTACAGAAGACCACGTATGCCAAAAAGCCTTATAAGCGAAAAGAGAGAGGGGCTTATAATTGGCAGCGCCTGCTCATACGGAGAGGTGTTTGAGGGGGCAGTAAGAGGAAAAGGTATTGACGAGCTTAAAAGCATAGCCTCTTTTTACGATTATCTTGAAATACAGCCTGACGGCAACAACGCTTATATGATAGAAAGCACAGCACAGCAGTATGAAAATATAAACTCTGCTGAGGATATTCGTAAAGTGAACAAGGCTATTATAGCGCTCGCAGACGCCCTTAAAAAACCTGTTGTAGCAACGGGAGATGTTCACTTTTTAGAGCCAGAGGATGCAAAGTACCGTGCTGTTTTACTTGCAGGTCAAGGCTTTTCAGATGCGGATAATCAGGCGCCGCTTTACCTTAAGTCTACAAATATAATGTTAGAAGAATTTTCATATCTAGGGGAAGAAGCGGCAAGGGAGTTTGTTATAACAAATCCAAATAAAATCGCTGATATGATAGACAGCGATATTCTGCCAATACCCGAAGGCACTTTTAACCCGAAGGTAGAAAATGCAGATGAGGACCTTAAAAAAGCTTGCTGGAGCAGGGCAAGGGAAATTTATGGCGAAAATGTGCCTAAAATAGTTTCAGACAGGCTTGAAAGAGAGCTTACCTCTGTTATAAAGCATGGCTTTGCAGGGCTTTATATGATTGCGAGAAGACTTGTTAAGTACTCAGAGGAGAATGGATATTATGTAGGCTCTAGAGGCTCTGTTGGCTCATCTTTCGTAGCAATTATGGCAGGTATTTCAGAGGTAAACCCACTTCCTGCGCACTATGTTTGCCCAAAGTGTAAATATTCACAGTTTTTTGTTAATAATGAGTATGGCTCTGGCTATGACCTTGAAAAGAAAGACTGCCCTGAGTGCAGTACCCCGCTTTTAAGAGATGGACATGAGATTCCTTTTGAAACTTTCTTAGGGTTTGATGGAGATAAAGCACCTGATATAGACCTTAACTTTTCAGGCGAATTTCAAGCCAAGGCACATAAATACACTGAGCAGCTATTTGGAAAATCCCATGTTTTCAAAGCTGGCACAATTTCTGGAATAGGTGAAAAAACGGCATATGGGTTTGCTAAAAAGTATGTAGAGGAAAGAGGCGCCGCCGTATCAAAGGCAGAACTTATACGCCTTGCAAGCGGCTGTGTTGGAGTAAAAAGAACCACGGGGCAGCACCCTGGCGGCATGGTAGTTGTACCAGCAGAGTATGATATATGCGACTTTACCCCCGTTCAGCACCCTGCTGACAGTGCTGATAAAGATATAATAACAACCCATTTTGATATAAAATCTATGAATGAAACGCTGTTAAAGCTTGACGAGCTAGGGCACGATGTTCCTACTATGTACAAGCATCTTAAAGACTTAACGGGTATTGATGTTATGGATATTGACATATGCGATAAAAGCCTTATAGAGCTTTATACCTCGCCAAAGCCGCTTGGGGTTACGAAAGAAGAAATCAAATGGGAGACGGGCACCCTTTCAATTCCTGAAATGGGAACAGACTTTGTCTGCCAAATGCTAGTTGAGGCAAAGCCGCAAACATTTTCAGACCTTTTACAAATATCGGGGCTTTCCCACGGTACAGATGTTTGGCTTGGCAATGCACAGGAGCTTATAAAAAATGGTATTTGCTCAATATCTGAAGTTGTCGGAACGAGAGACAGTATTATGGTATACTTGCTTCATAAAGGGCTAAAGGCGAAAGATGCTTTCAGAATAATGGAGACAGTGCGTAAAAAAGACCAATTTTTAACACAAGAAATGCAGGACATTATGCGTGAGCACAGTGTGCCAGAGTGGTATATTGACTCGTGCCAGAAAATTCAATATATGTTTCCAAAAGCGCATGCCGCAGCTTATGTTATAGCGGCTTTAAGGCTTTCGTGGTTTAAGATTTATGAAAAACTTGCGTACTACTGTGCGTTTATGACTGTTCGTGGGGCAGATGTGGATTTTGAGTCTTTAAACACAGGGAAAGATGCCGTTTTGAGATACTTAAACTCAATAGAGGACAAGCGCAATAAAAATGAGGCAACAGCGGTGGAACTTAAAATAGCCTCTACCATGCAAATAGTATATGAGGCGATAGTAAGAGGGGTAAACTTTTTACCGGTTGATATTTATAAGTCTGACGCTTTCAAATATTTGCCTGAAGACGGTGCAATAAGAATACCTTTTTCTGCAATTTCTGGTGTTGGCACAAATGCGGCAGAGAATATGAAAAAAGCAAGAGAAGAGGGCGGAGAGTTTTCTTCGATAGAGGATTTTCAAGCTCGTTCAGGTGCGTCACTTACAGCAATTGAGCTGTTAAAACTTTCTGGCACCTTTGGAGAGCTTCCAGAGAGTGACCAAATATCTCTTTTCGACTTTTAGGGGGAGTTTTATGAGCATGGGCAAAAGTGCAGCGCAAAGCCATGAGTGGTTCAAGCTTGACAATGCGGGCAAAATTTTCCCTGGGCAAAATAATAGCAAATGGTCTAATATATTTCGTGTTTCTATTTCGCTTAAAAGTGCAGTTGAAAAAGAAGTCCTTGAAACGGCGCTAAAAGACACCCTGAAAAGGTTTCCTTCTTATGCCGTAAGAATTAGGCGGGGGTTATTTTGGTATTATTTTGAAAACCTAAAGGATGTTTATCCGCCTATAATAGACGATATTAAAAACCCTTGCCACCGTATAAATTTTAAGGAGAACAACAGGTTTCTTTTTCGTGTATATATTTATGAAAATAGAATATCTGTAGAGTTTTTTCACGCTCTTACAGATGCCTATGGTGCTACAGTTTTTCTTATGACGCTTACAGCGCAGTATTTAAGGCTAAAGGGAGCGAATATACCTGCTAAGGGTATGGTGCTTGATATAAATGAAAAGCCAAAAAAAAGTGAACTTGAGGACTCTTTTTTAAGGTACGCAAACTCAAAAGCAAAGATAAAACGCTCGTCAGACTTTGCGTACCACGCAAAAGGTGAGCGAGTAGGAAGGCATAAAACCAATATCACAACAGGCTATATAGATTGTGCTGCCTTTCGTAAAAAGGCGAAAGAATACGGAGTTACCGTAACAGAGCTCTCTGCCGCCATTTTACTTGATATACATTATAGAAAACAGATGGCGGAAAAGCGTAAACAAAAACTTTTAAGCGTGCAAATACCAGTAAATCTTAGAAATCATTTTCCATCAGAAACGCTTAGAAATTTTTCGCTGTGCTATAACATTAAATTAGACCCCAATAAAGGAAATTATACATTTGATGAAATAGTAAAGCATGTTGCGCTTAGCTTAAGGCTTTGTAATAACAGTAAAGAGCTAAATGCGATGATGACGAAAAACCTGACACTTGAAAAGAATTTGTTTATGAGAATGATGCCTCTTTTTATTAAAAAGACAGCAATATACACATCTTTTGCGCTTACGGGTGAGAAAACAGTAAGTGCGCTTTTTTCAAATGTTGGTATAACTACTGTGCCAGACGAGATGAAGCCGTTTATTAAAAACGTTATGCTAATGACAGGTCCCGGAATATTAAATGGTGCAAGGCTTGCGGCAGTTACGTATGAAAATACCCTTGCAATTTCTTTTGCAAATATTTATAAAGAAAATGACATAGAGCGGGAGTTTTTTACCCGCATAGTTAAACTTGGAGTTCATGTTAAAATAGAAAGTAACAGAGAGTAGGAGGGTTTATATGGCATACTGCGTAAACTGCGGTGTTGAGCTTGGCACTGGCGCTAAAAAATGTGTACTTTGTGATACAGATGTAATAATACCCGAAAAAGCACCAGAAACAGGTGCCGCTCCCGCTTACCCTGAAAGGCTTGTAATACCCACTTCAGTTAGAAAAAGGTATACGGCGTTTCTCATTAGCATTATACTATTAATACCTAGTATTGTTTGCATTCTTATAAACGCTGTTATGCCCGAAAAAGGGCTTTGGAGTGTGTATGCTGTATCGTCAATTATTTTCGTGTGGCTAATAGCTGTGGTGCCGATGATACTAAAAAAGGCAAACCCTTACCTTATTCTTGCTATAGATACTTTTGGGGCGCTGCTCTATGCATATGTGTTTTATCAAATGCAGCATAAGGGCAACTGGTATAAAAGCCTTGCCGTACCGTTTATAACTGTATTTTCTATATGCTGTTTTATATTTATCTATTGGGTTAGGCGGCAAAAGAGGAGCAAACTGCTAATAAGTGTAATGCTGCTTGCAGATATTGCTATTTTTTCTTTACTTGCAGAAGTTCTCATAAACATATATTATGAAAAAGAACCTTTGTTTTTTGTGTCTATAATAATTTCTGTGTCATGTATTTGTCTTATGATTTTTTTCAGAGCAACCGAGAAAAATGAAAGATTAAAGGCGTGGCTTACAAGAAGATTTTACTTTTAGGTAATATATTTATTAATCTATATAATTCAAATTAAAGAATGGAGACGGGATTATGCAATATTTGTACGGTGTTTTAGTTATTATAGGTGCGTTTTTTGTTATTACACTTATTCGGGCGGCATTTTTCAGGCCAAAAGAGGGTAAGGTAGAGGCTATGCCTTCTGAAAAAGTGGACACAGAGAGGTACCGCAAGAACCTGAGCGCGGCTTTAACGTACAAGACGATTTCAGACAGGGACCCTGAAAAGATGGACTTTGCAGAGTTTGAAAGATTTCACGAGTTTTTGAAAGGGGCATACCCTCTTATTCATGAGCATTTAGAGCTTGAAAAGGTGTCGTATGCAAGTTTGCTTTACTGCTGGAAAGGCAAAGACTCCACTCTAAACCCCATTGCTATGCTTGCGCACCAAGATGTTGTTCCAATTTCTAAAGGTACGCTTGACGATTGGACTCATCCGCCATTTAGCGGTGTTGATGACGGTGAGTTTATATGGGGCAGAGGCTCTATTGACATGAAAAATCACCTCATAGGAGTAATGGAAAGCGTGGAAACACTACTTGAGGAGGGTTTTGAGCCAGAGCGTGACGTGTATCTTTGCTTTGGTCATGATGAAGAGGTTATGTCGTCTGACATTTCGGGGGCAAAGGCAATTGTAAACCTTTTAAAAGAAAGAGGCATAAAGCTTGACGCTGTTTTAGATGAGGGCGGAGCTATGCTTCCCGTTAATATTAAAGGTGTTATAAATAAAAAGTTGGCAGGCATAGGGCTTGCAGAAAAAGGTCATGCCGACTTTAAGATTTCAGTTAGCGCAAAGGGTGGCCACTCATCACAGCCGCCAAAGCACTCTGCTTTAGGGGAGCTTGCAAATGTTATAAAAAGGCTTGAAAATAATCAGTTTAAGTCAGAATTAACGCCTATGATGCGCTCGCTACTTGATAAGATAGGCAGAAACACCTCATACCCTGTGCGCCTTATTACTTGTAACATTCCTTTATTA
>DASRNG010000038.1:0-5029 GCA_035647555.1 Oscillospiraceae bacterium
ATAAAACGCTTGTTTTAGAAGGCCTTTTTGAAATATACTCCAAAAACATTAAATAACCTTTTTAGTGAGACTTTTACAGCTTACATAAAAAGGGCATACGAAAGGCACTCTATTTCAATAACCAAAATATGCGTTGCATCCATAAGGAGCGACAGCAAGGAGGAAAACCATGTCAACCGCACAATCGAAATCCCGCAAGAAGATACTTTTTTTAGTACAGTTTGCACTTCTTCTTGCAATTGAAGTAATCGTTAGCTTCACACCGCTTGGCTCACTTCCAGCACTGGGTCCAATTGTGGCAACTCTTTCACACATTCCTGTTATTTTAACAGCCGTTTTGCTCGGCACTGCAGCAGGAACAGCTATGGGGTTTATGTTTGGTCTTTTTAGCTTTATAGTATGGACCTTTACCCCGCCCTCCCCTATTATTGCTTTTGTATTTACTCCGTTTTACACTTTAGGAGAAATGAAAGGCGGCTTTGCAAGCATTTTAATTTGCTTTGTTCCACGTATTCTTATCGGTTTAGTTACAGGAATTATTTTCACTACTTTACAAAAGATTTTGGCAAACCATAAAAGCTCAAACATTCTTAGCTACGGCATAAGCGGCTTTTTAGGCTCTATTACAAACACATTGTTAGTTTTAGGCGGCATATATCTCTTTTTCGGAAAAAACTATGCATCTGCCATAGGGGTAGACTATAAGCTTCTGCTTGGGATAATCGGAACTGGCATTTTAACAAGCGGGATACCAGAGGCGATAATCGGCGCCGTTTTAGCTTATACAGTAGGCGTACCAGTAAAAAAACTCGTTAATAAACAGCGCTAAAATTAGCTATAAAAAAGGACTGACTTTTAAAAACTGTCAGTCCTTTTTTATTATTTTGTTACAGCGGTCTGCACCTTGGTTTTTTCGTCTGGTACTTCTATGCTGCTGCTAAGTTTATTTATAATGTAGTCTGCACTTACCTTTGCGGCACAGCCAATGTTATATATATTGTCCTCAACAACCTTTGTAATTTTCTGACTATAGACAAAGGGATTTTCAAGCATATTATTTATAATGTCTGGAATTTCTGAAAAGTTTTCAATATCGACTGAAACCCCTATTTCATCACGCAGTGAAATATCAAGCGGAACAGGTTTTATTAGCTTATAATTTGGATTCATTATTTTCATGGGTGTGTTAATAAATAGGGATGGTTTTTTTGTGGCATATGAAAACTCTTGTGCTATTGATGACCAATCTGTAATTACAATGTCTGATGTATACACCGATGTGTTTGAAGAGAAATCCGTCTCTATTTCAAAATCATCACCCAAATCGTTTTGATAACGGTCTATTATCGCCTTCATTTTAGCAGGAAAACGCTTAATAAACTCTGGGTGCGGGCGCAAGGTTACATGATACCCTTTATGGAGCAGCTGTGCTAAAAGCTCGTTAAGACAATATTCTAAAAGGTTATCTTTTTGCCACGATGGGGCTATTAAAACTCTTTTAGGGTCATTTTCCTCCTGCGGCAATGCCGAAACACTTTTTAATAAAGTGTCAAGCAGTGCATATCCCGTTTTAACAAGATGTTTTTCCTTTAGTTTATACACTTTTTCTGTTTCTCTTATTTCCTCTATATGATTTGGTCCATAGCAAAAAATAGTGTCATACGCATCAAGCGCCCTCTCTCTTAACATAAGGTGAAAACTTGTCATTCCATGGTCAAGATAAATATATTCAACATCTTTGCGAACTATAGAGCGCTTTATGTGATACTGCTCTAAGTCTGGCATTGTCATTACAACCATATCGGCGTCCATGCGCATCATAAATGATATTAATTTTGTGCCTCCTACATAATAGGGAAAAATGCGGGGGTTTTCTGTTTTTAATATATTATCGTTAAAGTCTGACGTTACATAGTGAATATCAAGGTCAGAATTTTCAAGTATTTCATCAATTATTTCACCAAAATATTTGTAAAATCCGTTGCTTTCGGAGTAAAACACTAATTTCTTTTTAACTGAAAAGAACCTTTTTATATCTTCCTTTTCACGCAGTTTTTCGGCTTTACGTCTTTGTTTTTGTATGCTCTTTTCCTTTTTTGTAAGACGTGGCTTTTCTGAGCGGTTTTCATAATCAATGTATTTATTTGCGTTATATATCATATTGCAAATAAATAAAACAGGGATAGAAAGAATGTTTCCGGCTACCCAGTAAACGCCAATACCAGCGGGGACAACGAATGCAAAGTATGTTGAAAATGCTACTAAAAACGCTGCCATGCCCCATTTACCAGCAAAGCCTTGCTCACGCTGCAGCACGTTATAACGGTTTTGAACTACGCTTAAAAGAAGTGAGCTAGCACCTGATAAGACGGGTATTAAAAGTAAAATAGAACTAAAAGACGGCACTTGTGATAAGTTAAGCCCTAAAAAGTTAAAATCCATTGATGTTATGTTTGCAAAGGCAGAGGCACTTAAAATTTCCTTAAAAGACTCGGCATTTGATTGGATTATGCTGATAATTTCAATTTGTACACTGGTGCCGCCTAGTTCCCGACTTGTAAGAATACCCGCTTTTTCAATAAGTAAAGAAATAGTTGCCGCATCTAAATGAATTAGGTGCTGAAGTGGATTATAAATTACATTTATAAGTCCTAAGATAAGTGGAATTTGTAGTATAAGCGGCAAAATTCCCACAGTGGAGTTGTATTTTTCTTCTTTATAAAGTTTTTTTTGTTCGCTTAAAATTAAGTTCGGATTACCTTTATATCTTTCTTTAATTTCATCGAGTGCTGGCTTCATTTTTACCATTCGTATTGAGTTTTTTTGAGAAAGTAATGACAGTGGAAACATCAATATTTTTGTTAATAGGGTAAAAAGAATGATTGATAAACCGTAGTTACCTAGTATTTTAAAAGAGAAATACATAAGATATCCAAGCGGAACACCAAATATTGTATTAATCAAGCCCATAATTTTAACATCGCCTTTTCTATGTTATGAGAGTAGCTTTTCATCTTTAAGAATTTTGTAAAAGTCTTTCATATACCTGTACATTTTTAATGGATACTCACCAAATTCTTGCCCTAGCCCCTGCTTGTACTGACTCCACATACACCACAAAAAGCCGCCAAGTGCCACATAAAGGTATAGCCTTGCCTGCTCTGTTTTGTTTGGTGAGCGCCCAAGATATAACTTTAGTGCAAGGTCTATTCTTTCACGGTCAAACTCTGCATAAATTGAGTACATAGAAACATCCATAATAGGGTCTGCCGCTCCGCTGTACTCCCAATCTATAATCTTTGTTGAGCCATCTTCTAAAAGTAAAACATTTGTATGCGCAAAGTCACCATGACATAAAATCTCTGGTACCGCAAGCTGCTCACGAATGTTATGAAGTTCTTTTACCTTAACAAGAACCTCCTGAACATCAGAAAACCTTATAGCATTCGCCTCTTTCGCAAGTGTGTAATAGTAATTTATCATATTTTCAATATCAAAGCGCTGCTCTATGCTATAGTTTTCTTCGTGTAGTTTGAAAAGATGTTTCATACTTTTGCTAAGGTGGTCGTCGTTATAAGGGTCTGCAATGTGTGAGTTTTCGTAAAACTTTGTTATTTTAATGCCATTCTCTGCATTAAAATCTACTATTTCATCAGAAATTTTTAAAGGTTTTATAACTTCATATACGGACTTTTCATTAAATCTATTTATAAGCTTGTCTGTTCCTATTCCTGGCAGCCTAAATACATACCTTATGTCTGAAACGGAAAACAGAAACGAAAAATTAGTAACCCCAGCCTTTAATGGCTCTATATCACGAATTTTATCTTGTGTGACATTAAATATTTCAGAAATATACTCCATAATTAAGCATTTTGTATCATTCTCATAGCTTTTATCATACATACGCAGTTCTTCAAGATTTTCAAATTCCAATATATTACCTTGCTGTTTATTTATATATATTGGCAGTTTATCAAGATGTTTTAATAAAATATGCTCCCAATAATAATCTGCCGCTTTAATATCTTTATAATATTCTTCCAAAAGAGGCTTAAAGGTATCGGAAAAATCTTTTGTAAAAAAAGCGGGGCCTAATATTACATAGCTATCTTTTCCGCCTATTGTAATCTCTTTTATACGGTCATTTTCGTCAGATTTAGATACACACCATTCTGCTGTATCACCCTCCATATAAGGGCATGAAAACCAGCTTCGAGTTTCATATGTATTAAACATATTTTTCTCTATCCAATTATCTGCAACCAATATATATGAGTTTTTTAAATAATCACGAACACAGTATAGACTTGCTAAATTGTTTTTTGTAGAAAATTCTCTGTTGTAGACTAATTTAACGTTATATTTATCTATAAGATAGTCAAACTTCTCTTTCATATAGCCAACAACAATTATTATTTCCTCAATGCCTTTTTCAATTACCTGCTCTATTTGCCTTTCAAGCATAGGCTTTCCTTTAACCTCTAATAGCCCCTTTGGGGTTTCATACGTAAGAGGGACAAAACGAGAACCAAACCCTGCTGCTAAAATGATTGCATTATCAACTTTATACTGCTGCATTAGTAGTCTCCTTTTCTTTAACAAATTATGCATAAGGATATTTTATTGGAATATCCCCTTTTTTTCTCCAGTTATTAAAATCACGTCCGTCACCATAGACTTCATATTCTTCAAGGTAGCCATAGTCTTTACCACCTTTGCCGTTTAACCTGTAATAAAACTTTCTAACTACATCAGAGTTTTCATCAACCTCCCAGTATGCAGGTAAATTTTCAGGGTTGTTAGCACCTGCGGCTTTAAGAACAGAGCCACGTAAATTATCTGAGTTTACGGGGGCGTTGTTCGTTTTAAGCGGCGCTCCATATTCCCCTTTTCTTTTTACAAAAAGCCCTGTAAGAATAGCTCTGTCAACCTCACGCACATCTGTTGATATACCGTGGTCACCTGTAACTATAATACACGCATCATTATAAAGATTTTTCTCTTTTAATTGCAACATAATTTCACG
>DASRNG010000039.1:0-10059 GCA_035647555.1 Oscillospiraceae bacterium
GGGTCATCTTTTAATGACCATTGGTATGTTGGAACAAAGTTTTCGTCAACTAAGTTTTGGGCAGAAATCTTTGCTGCAAGAGATTTATCATACTTGGAGCCGAGTAAAAATATGCCCGCAGAAACACCAAAAACCTTAAACTCAAAGTTAATGAGCGGATAACCTAAAATAAGTCCATTCGGTAAAGCGGGAACGTCTCTTAGCTCTCCGCTTTGCTCTTTTAGCTCCTCATAAACGCCTATCATACTCGCCACAAGGTGCCCGCCAGCGGAAAAACCCATAGCGTATACCCTATCTGTAATAACCTTGTTTTTATCGGCTTTTTTCCTTATAAGCTGCATGGCACGGTAAATATCAAGGTGTGAGGATGGATAACGGTTTGGAGAGGTGCGGTAACGCAAAATTACAGCGTGATAGCCAAGTGCATTTAAAGCCTTCGCAACGAGCTGACCCTCATGGTGAATTGCAACGCCTGTATATGAGCCGCCAGGGACAACAAGTACAGCTGGTGCCTCTTTTTCAATATAATACGACACTATGTAAGGCCTTTGCCCACCAATGTCATACGGCATATCAGAATCCCAAAGCGGACTTCGCCTTTCGTGCCCTATGGGAAAAACATTCGGCTCGCCGTTTAGAAAGTCGTGCATGTTATTAAACATTCCGCCAGGGAGTTTTGAAAGTGTTTCAAGCTTAAAGTGCCTCAAAGGAAAAAACATACGGCGCACAATATCAATTGAGGTAAACGCCTGTAAAAGCTCATTTGCGGCAGGGTCCTTTTCGGCATCAATGAGCCTGTGCTGCTTTGTAATCATAACAATCCCCACTCTAGATTATTTATTAAGCCTATTATACTGCAAATTAAGGTCTCTTTACTAATATTTTATATTTTATTAGCAGTAAAGTCAACCGTTTGCACTTAGTCATATTGTATAAAAGGCTTATTTCTTTTTGTAAATGTTTAATAAAAAGCTTGACAGTCTTTTTTATTTGTGATATAAGAATATAAAGAAAGTTTCGGAAAGGGTTTTGCGAAATGAAGCGCGAACTTATGAATTCAGCATCCTTTTACTTTTACTTTTACCTTTTTAGCGGGGTAGAAGTGATTTGTGCTGATATAAAACCTTTTCGTTAACTTAAATAAAATGACGATTATAAAGGCCGCACAGAATCACATCTGGGCGGCCTCATTTTTTATTAAGGAGAGGTATTTATGATAGCTGTATTAAAAAAAGGTACTACTTTAGAGCAAAGGGAAAATCTTTGTGAATGGTTTAAGAATATGGGGCTTGAGGTCAATGTGTCTGAGGGAAAATACCACTGTATAATAGGGCTTATAGGTAACACGAGTGAGATTGATACGGGACTTTTAGAGAGTCTGTCTATCATTGAATCTGTCACAAGAATAAGTGACCCATTTAAGAAAGCAAACCGAAAATTCCACTCTGAAAGCACCGTTGTGGACATTGGCGGCAAAAAGATAGGCGGCGGCAATTTTGAGATTATTGCAGGGCCTTGCGCTGTGGAATCAGAGGAGCAGCTTACATCCATTGCAAAAAGTGTTAAGCTATCGGGCGCAGGGCTTCTCAGAGGCGGGGCATTTAAGCCGCGCACATCGCCATATGATTTTCAGGGCATGCACAAAGAGGGTATAGACTTGCTGCTAAAAGCTAAAAAGGAAACAGGTCTTCCAGTTGTTACAGAGATTATGAATTTTAACGATATTGAACTTTTTGAAGATGTTGAGGTTCTTCAAATAGGGGCAAGGAATATGCAAAACTTTGAGCTGCTGAAAGAAGTGGGCAAGACTAACAAGCCTATTCTCTTAAAACGAGGGCTTGCTAATACCCTAAAAGAGCTTTTAATGAGTGCAGAATACATTATGGCAAGCGGCAATGAAAATGTTATACTTTGTGAGCGTGGCATTAGAACGATTGAAAATTACACCAGAAACACGCTTGATTTATCGGCTGTGCCTGCACTTCATGAGCTTTCCCACCTGCCCGTTGTTGTAGACCCTAGCCACTCTACAGGCATTTCCCGCCTTGTAGGCCCTATGGCAGCAGCGGCTGTGGCGGCAGGTGCAGACGGACTTCTTATAGAAGTTCACAACAACCCAGAGTGTGCCCTTTGTGACGGCGCTCAGTCGCTAACCCCCCAGCAGTTTGACACTGTTTCAAAAACAGTCAGGAAAATTCGGGAGGCGATGCACCCGTGAAAATTGGTATATCAGGATTAGGGCTTATAGGCGGCTCGCTTGCTAAGGCATATAAACGCTCTTTAGGTTATACGGTTTATGGGTATGATATTGATAAAAGTATAACTCAGCTTGCGTTTATAGATGGTGTTATTGACGGTGAGTTAAACGGAAAAACAATCGGTGAATGCGACTGTATTTTAATAGCCCTTTATCCGAAAGCCGCCTGTGAATACCTTGAAATGATAGCACACTTTATTTCAAAAGACGCTCTTGTTATGGACTGCTGCGGTACAAAACGAGTGATTTGCGAAAAAGGGTTTAGCCTTTCCTGTAAATATGGATTTACCTTTGTAGGCGGTCACCCCATGGCAGGGGCACACCTTTCTGGATATAAAAATAGCAGAGCAACATTATTTGACGGTGCGCCAATGGTAATTGTCCCAAAAGTTTTTGATGATATTTCGCTTCTGGACCGTATTAAAAAAGCGCTTTCCCCTATGAGGTTTGGAAATATAAATGCTGTAACCGCAGAAAAACACGATGAGATAATAGCCTTTACCTCACAACTTGCACACATTGTATCAAACGCATATATAAAAAGCCCCACGGCGATAAACCATAAGGGAATTTCTGCTGGAAGTTATAAGGATTTAACACGTGTTGCAAAATTAAACCCCATTATGTGGACAGAGCTTTTTATAGAGAACCGAAACAATCTTATTCTCGAGCTTGACTTTCTTATAAACAATTTATCAAAATATAAAGATATGTTAGTAAAAGAAAAACCAAATGAGCTTTGCACCCTGCTTGAAGAAGGGAGTACTCAAAAAAGGAAGGTGTCACAGCATGAAAAGCGTAAGAGTTAACGCAAAAAGCAAGTCATATCCTATATATATTGCAAACGGACTTATACAAAGCGCTGGCAGTTTAGCCGCTAAAATCACAGGTGTTTCAAAAGCGGCAATCATAACAGACGATAATGTAGACGCACTGTATGAAAATCAGCTAAATTTATCACTTAAAGATATGGGCTTTGAAACAGTTAAATATGTGCTTAAAAGTGGAGAAGTCTCAAAAAACACTGATAACTTAATAGCTATTTTAAGCTTTCTTGCAGACAATCACTTTTCAAATCAGGACATAGTTTTTGCACTTGGCGGCGGTGTTGTTGGCGATATAGCAGGGCTTGCTGCCTCTGTTTATATGCGTGGAATAAAGCTTGTTCAAATCCCTACTACCCTTCTTTCTATGGTGGACTCCTCTGTTGGCGGCAAAACTGCCGTAGACCTTTCGTTAGGCAAGAATTTAGTGGGTACGTTTTACCAACCAGAGCTTGTTATATGTGACACTTTAGCTCTTGATACGCTTGATAAAGAGCAGCTATCAAACGGATTTTCAGAAATTATTAAATATGCCTTTATAAAAGATGCCTTGCTTTTCCTTCAGCTAAAGCCAGATAAACCTCTTGACATTAGCAGCATAATTGAAAGCTGTGTTAAAATTAAGCGTGATATTGTAGAGCTTGACGAATGTGATAAAGGGATAAGAAACATTCTTAATTTCGGCCATACATTTGGGCATGCCATAGAAAAGTGCAGCGGATTCACTATGCCTCACGGCAAGGCAGTAGCTATTGGTATGGCAATTATTACAAAAGCGAGTGTACAAAGCGGGTTTTGTAAAAGTGATTGTTATGATACTCTCATTTCTATGCTTAAAACATATAACCTGCCGTCAAAGACTATTTATAGTGCAAAAGAGCTTTATGATGCCGCCGTTTCCGATAAAAAGCGAAAAGGCGATAAGATAACGCTCGTTATTCCTGAAAAGGTTGGCAAATGCACTCTTAAAACAGTGCCGCTTTCAGAAATGCGTACACTTTTGCAGCTTGGTTTAGAATAGGAGTTTTTATGAAAGCTATAGTATCAGCCAAAAAAATAAACGGGAGTATAAAGGCTATTTCCTCAAAATCCTTTGTGCATAGAGCTCTTATATCTGCCGCACTTTCAAAAGAAAAAACAGAAATTTTCTGCAATACAGTTTCAGATGATATTGCGGCTACTGCAACGTGCCTTAACCAATTTGCAGCGAATGTATCACAAAAAGACGATAGATTTATAGTAATGCCTTATAGCAAAAACCAAAAAAACGGCAATATAGTTCTCAATTGCGGCGAAAGCGGCTCTACATACAGATTTTTACTGCCTGTAGCGGCGGCACACGGTGAAGATGCTGTGTTTCTCCTTGACGGCAGGCTAAAAGACAGACCCATGGACCCCTTTTTTAATGCACTTGAAAGCCACGGTATAAAAATAAGCGGTAAAAATGAATCTAAAGTAAGCGTTATTGGTAAACTGACTTCAGGAACTTTCGCGCTCCCAGGTGATATTTCATCTCAGTATATTACAGGACTTCTTTTTGCACTGCCATCTCTTTCGGGTGACAGCAAAATTAAGTTAACAAGCCCGCTACAGTCAAAAGGGTATGTGGATATAACGCTCAGTACACTTAAAAGTTTTGGAATTACGGCAGATGTATCAGAAAGCGTTATAAAGATAAAGGGAAATCAGCGATTTGTTTCTCCTAAAACTATCGTGTCCGAGGGGGACTGGTCAAACTCTGCTTTTTGGCTTTGCGCTGCCGCTGTTTCTGGTGAAATTATGGTAACGGGGCTTAGCACTTCGTCCGTTCAAGGCGATAGGGCAGTTTGTGATATATTAAAGCGGTTTGGTGCAAATGTAATAGAAAGCAAAAACTCTGTTACAGTAAAAAAAGGCAAGCTTTGCGGCATAAAGATTGACGTTTCAGAAATTCCTGACCTTGTACCCGCTTTAGCGGTAGCGGCGGCTGGTGCTAATGGTAAAACTGTTTTTTATAATGCAGACAGATTAAGGCATAAAGAAAGTGATAGGCTTTACTCCATAAGCCATACACTTTCTCTGCTAGGTGCAGACACTGCCATTACGGCAGATAAACTTATAGTTAGCGGTAATGGGCACCTTTCAGGCGGCACAGTACACTCATTTTTTGACCACCGCATAGTAATGATGGCGTCCTTAGCTGCACTTATAAGTAAAGATAATGTAATAATCGAAAATGCCGAAAGTGTTTCAAAGTCCTACCCCCTATTTTTCAAGGATTTTCGCAAACTTGGCGCAAATATTTCGGAGGTTTTATAAATGGGCTCTTTTTATGGTGAAAATATAAAGGTTTCAATTTTCGGGCAGTCGCACTCTAATGCAATTGGTGTGGTTATAGACGGGCTGCCAGCGGGTATACCTATTAACGAAAGTTTTATTAAGGACTTTCTAAAACGGCGCTCCCCTGCCGCAAACCCTCTTGGAACAAAAAGAAAAGAGGCAGACTCTTTTGAGATTTTATCGGGTCTTCACAATGGCTTTCTTTGCGGCGCTCCTTTTTGTGCGATAATTAAAAATACCGATACAAAACCATCAGACTATACAAGTCTTATAAACACTCCCCGCCCCTCTCATGCAGATTTTACGGCTCGTGTAAAATATAAAGGGTTTGAGGATAAAACAGGCGGCGGCCATTTTTCAGGAAGACTTACAGCACCGCTTTGTATTGCAGGCGCTATTTGTATGGAAGTTTTAGCGCTCTCTGACGTTTTTATAGGCGCACATATTGAGCGCATAGGAAATGTGTGGGACAGTAGATTTGACCCAATAAACGTATCAAAAGAGGACTTTTATAAAGCGCAAGACGGTGAGCTTTGTGTTATAAACAAAGCGGCAGGCAAAGAGATGAAACGGCTATTAAACTCCACTCGTGAAAATGGAGACTCCATTGGAGGGGCTATTGAATGTGCTGTTGTAGGGCTTCCTGTGGGAGTTGGCGAGCCTATGTTCAGTGGGCTTGAAAACAAAATCTCTGCCGCTGTTTTTGCCATACCTGCCATAAAAGGCATAGAGTTTGGAAGTGGATTTGACAGCATAAGTATGACGGGCAGTGAGCATAACGACAGTTTTATAATAAAAAATGGTGAAATAAAAACAAAAACAAACAATCACGGCGGAATTTTAGGCGGCATATCGTCTGGAATGCCCATAATCTTTAGAGCCGCAATAAAGCCCACCCCCTCTATATCAAAACAACAACATACAGTAGATATAGAAAAGATAAAGGCGGCAGAAATCTTAATAAAAGGCAGGCATGACCCATGTATTGCAGTTAGAGCTGTTCCTTGTATAGAGGCGGCGGCGGCAATAGCAGTATGTGATGCTTTTCTTAGTTATAAAAAATAAATTTAAGGAGTGAAAGGTATGGATTTACAGGATTTAAGAAAACAAATTGACAATATTGATGAGAGGGTTGTAAAGCTTTTTTGTGAGCGTATGGATATTGCCGCAAAAATAGGTGCCTATAAAAATGAAAATAACCTCCCCATATTTGACCCAAAACGTGAAAGGGAAAAGCTTGAAGAAGTGGCTGGTATGTGCAGTGGGCAAACAGAAAATTATTTACGCTCGCTGTACTCTTTAATGTTTGAGCTTAGCCGCTCTTATCAAAAACAGCAAACAAAAAGCGAATCCTCCTTGCAGGAAACGATAATAAACGCACTTAGCAGCACTGAAAAAGCTTTTCCAAACAAGGCTTTAGTGGCTTGCCAAGGTGTTGAGGGTTCTTTTTCGCAGAAAGCTTGTGAAAAGCTTTTTGAATATCCAAGTATGATGTTTTTCAGCTCTTTTGAAAGTGTATTCTCTGCAATAGATAATGGGCTTTGCCGTTATGGCGTGCTGCCGTTAGAGAACAGCACCGCAGGCTCTGTAAACAAAATTTATGACCTTATGATAAAATATGATTTTAGTATTGTAAAAAGCACAAGACTTAAAGTAGACCATTGCTTGCTTACTAATAAAGACGTAAATTTATCAGATATTAAAGAAATCTTCACGCACGAGCAGGCAATATCTCAGTGCGAAGATTTTCTTAAAACAATGCCAGATGTAAAAATAACACCATGTGAAAATACAGCAGTAGCAGCAGAACATATATTTAGTTCTGGCAGAAAAGATGCTGCGGCTATCTCCTCAAGAGCGTGTGCCGATTTATATGACCTTGTGTGCCAAAAAGAGTCTATTCAGGACCAAGGCAGCAACTTTACCAGATTTATTTGCATCTCTAAAAAACTTGAAATTTACCCCGGCGCAGATAAAACAAGTATTATGATGGTTCTGCCGCACAAACCCGGCGCACTTTATAAAACATTGTCTCACTTTTATGCTTTGGGCGTAAACCTTATAAAGCTTGAAAGCAGACCGCTTCCTAATAGCGATTTTGAGTTTATGTTCTATTTCGATTTAGAGGCATCTGTATATGATGAAAAGTTTCTAAAAGTATTTGACGGCATTGAAGATTTATGCGTAAAAATGAAGTATCTGGGCAGTTATAGCGAGGTGGTTTAGCTTGGAAAAGTTCGGGCTTATAGGGCAGCCGCTCGGGCACAGCTTTTCGCCTGAAATACATTCACATTTAGGGGATTATGAGTATAAGCTTTACCCACTTTTACAAACAGAGCTAAAAGACTTTATGCATAATAATCCCCTTTCGGGGTTTAATGTTACAATTCCTTATAAAACAGATGTTATATCCTTTTGTAATGAGCTTTCAGAAAAGGCGGCAGAGATTCAAAGCGTCAACACTATTATAAAAAGGGCAGACGGCTCATATTTTGGTGATAATACAGACTATTACGGTTTTTTAGATTTACTCGGCGACAATGCTAAAAAGATAAAAGGAAAGAAAACTCTTATACTTGGCAGCGGCGGAACGGAAAAAACCGTTCGCACTGCACTGCTTGACATGGGCGCCTCTCCCGTTATCACAATATCAAGAAGCGGTAAAGATAACTATGATAACATATCAAATCACCATGACGCCTTTGCAATAATCAACACAACACCCGTTGGAATGTACCCCGAAAACGGCAAATCGGCAATTACTCTTGAGCATTTCACTAAATGCAAACTTGTAATTGACATGATTTATAACCCCGCAAAAACGAAACTTCTGCTTGATGCCGAAAAGCTTCGTATACCTTATAGTAGCGGGCTTTACATGCTCGTCTCTCAAGCTAAAAGGGCAAGTGAAATTTTTCAAAATAAAAGTATTCCTCATGAAAAGGTTTTAGAGATTACAAGCACTATTTCCCGTAAAACAAAAAATATAGTTCTTATCGGTATGCCTGGCAGCGGCAAAACTTCTATTGGCAAAGCCTTAGCAAAAATTTCAAACCGACCGTTTCTTGATACTGACGATATAATTGCAAATGAAAAAAATATTGACGCTTCCCACATTCTTTCAACAAAGGGCGAAAGCTTTTTCCGCAAGATTGAAACAGAAGTTTTACAAGAAGTTACAAAACTAAGCGGTGCTATAATTTCTGTTGGCGGCGGAGTTGTAACTGTGCCTTGTAACCATGCACTTCTTCACCAAAACAGCACGGTAGTTTTAATTGAGCGGGACCTTGGCAAACTAAGCATTAAAAATCGCCCAATCTCTCAAGAAAAGGGCATAAAAGAGCTTTACCGTGAAAGAAAAATGCTTTACAAATCTTTCTCTGACTACACTTTTCATAATCATAATATAAACAAAACAGCAAAAATGATAAACAGCAAGCTATTAACTCATAATTGATACTCTTTACACAGCTACATTTACTAAAAGGCAGTAGTGATTTTCTCCTTTTTAATTTTAAGCATAAAAACAGGGCGTTTTACTGCCCTGTTTTTTATATTATTAAATGTTCTTCTTTTGTTTTCTTCTCACAAGTGCCAAAGCTGCCGTGCCTGCTACTGGGATTATTAAAACAAGCCACTCTGGTCTAAGGGCAACAAAAGATACTGCTACAAAGGGTTTTAGCGCCGCTCTTGTAAATAGTTTTAACGTTTCACTTTCCTCTATTTTTTCAGCTATAGCAGGAGAATGCAGATAATATTTCTTAACAAACCATTTGCCAGCGGCATTTTTTAATAGAATATTATCTCTAAAGTCGCACAGTACACCAACATCAAGAGAATCCTTTCCGAATGAGGCTGTTGCTATAAAGCACCATTTGCTAAGATTTATTTCAGTTGTTGCAGAGTCGCCCAAAAGGGTTTTATCACTATACACCTTTATAACATTACCAACATCATTAGTTGTAACAGAGATAGTAGTAGGAAGTCCTGTTATTTGATTATAAGTTAGTGTTTTTAGCGGTTCTCCATCAACTGAAATATTTACCCTGCCATAATCCCTTTCCAGCATATTGGGAAAATGATAAGACACTGAAAGCGAGTAGTAAATATCTTCGTCATCTAAAGGATAGGAATAATCACCCACATAGTTTTCTACAGCGTTTATAAAACAAGTTATGCCGCACTGATTTTTCAAAGGTACTGACACTTCATTATCAGGATATACTTTGCCGTCTTTCTCTCTTTTTTGAACGGCTTCAAAATAAATATATAAAGGGATATAGCTAATTTGTTGTGGCTTTTTAGAATTTGATTCACGAACATATAAAAAACCGTCGTTAGGGTCTGTGTACAAATAATATGCACCTTTAACCTGTGTGTCCTCAGGAGGTATAACATTTAGTGTATCATAAATTTCCGCCCCAAAAGCAAAAGCTATGTTGGTACGGGTTTGAAGCAGCTCTGCTACCCTTTTTGCCTCTTCCTGTTTTATGTAGCGCTCCTCACTTTTGTTGAAAGATTTGTAGGTTATAGCAAACAAATTGATAAGCGAAGCTGCACCCAAGCCAATAAGCGCGAGTACAATCATAAGCTCTACCAATGTAAAGCCTTTTTTTGATTTTAGCCACATAAACATAATTACCACCTACGGCTTTCTTG
>DASRNG010000040.1:0-2047 GCA_035647555.1 Oscillospiraceae bacterium
GGTGATGTCATTATAGACCCTGTCGCTGGCAGTGGAACAACGCTAAGAGCCAGCAGAGAATTAAATCGCAACAGCTATGGGTTCGAAGTCGATAAAAATTTTTACAAGCGAGCAACAGAAGAAATGCTGGCAGAGGAGGAAAATTATGAAATATAAAGAAATCTGTAGTAAGCATATAGCAGACCTAATGTATGACTTGCTTAATGACGGTATGCCAATGCTTGATGTAATATCTTTAATCGTACGCTTGTGTGACACTGCTGTAAGTTTTTTGGAGGATAAATAATGCACCAAGTAACCTGCATGCATGACCGTGATGAACAGTGCTGTCATGCGTGTGAGGGGGTGTGCGAGGGTGACATACGAAAAATTAATTGAGGAGGAAAATGAATATGGAACTAAATAAGATATACAATGAAAATTGCCTTGAGGGAATGAAAAGAATTGAAGGCAAAAGTATTGATATGATTTTATGTGATTTACCGTATGGGACGACGGCCAGCAAGTGGGATTCAATAATACCTGCCGATGAGCTTTGGGAACAGTACGAAAGAGTAATTAAGGATGACGGCGCAATAGTATTGACAGCAAGCGGGCAGTTTACACACAAACTAATCCAATCGAACGTAGACTTGTATAAATATAAATGGATATGGGTTAAAACCAAGAAAGGGAACTTTGTTAATGCCAAGAACAGACCAATGACCTCATTTGAGGAAGTGTTGGTATTTTCTAAAGGGAACACAGCGAACGGAAGTATTAACAAAATGAAGTATCACCCACAAGGGTTAGTGCCTACCCACATAGTCAATAAGGACAACGGTAGCAGGTTTGGCAGTATGGCCGGAAAAAGGCCTGGACACAAAAAAGAGACTATTCAAAACTTTACTAATTATCCTCATGATGTTCTGCACTTTGATTCGGTAGGAAAGTCCGTACACCCAACGCAAAAACCAGTAGCTTTATTTGAATATCTAATTAAAACCTATACCAATGAAGACGAAGTAGTTCTTGATAATTGCATGGGTTCAGGCACGACCGCAATAGCTTGTATCAATACCAACAGAAACTACATAGGATTTGAGTTAGACGAAACATATTTTGAGGTAGCACAAAAAAGGATTGAAAAATTAATTGAGGAGGAACACAATGAATAAAAATGAGTGGATATACGTGGAGGATGATTTACCAGAAATCCAAAAGGGAATGGAGAGAGCATCCATTGATGTGACGGTTGAAACCGATGATGGCGAACAGCATACAGGGTTTTATTCGCGGCTTTATTCGCACGGTGGGTATCAATGGTATATTTACACAAGGACCGGCGTGCAAGAGGCAAATGTCACACGCTGGGAACTGATTGGGGGGAAGAAAATAATGGATAAAAAAATGCAATTGGTTTTAGATATTATGCAATTAGGGGTTGAAATATCTAAAAACACAAAGGCTGACGTTTTTGTTAATTATAGTGGGCATGTTGATTTGCTAAATGTAATGATTTTTTACAGTGGCTGGTCGGATGGCCGTAATGCTGATTACAAAAAAGACATTTGCTTAAATACAACTGAATACCGAACCGAAGAGACTATAATCGAAATTCTCAATGAGATTTATGCTGAATTGGTGAATATATAAGGAGGAAGAAAGCAATGAAGTTAATTAATTTAACGCTTACAAATTTTAAGGGCGTCAAGGAATTTGTGCTTGACGCAAATGGCAGGTCCGTTTCAGTTTTTGGAGATAATGCCACAGGGAAAACAACACTTGCAGATGCACAAAGCTGGCTATTATTTGACAAGGACAGCAAGGGGACTAAAAACTTTAGTCCTAAAACAAAAGATGAAAATGGTCAAGATTTACATAACATTGAGAATATTGTTTTTGGGCAGTATCAGTTAGACGATGGCTCGACAGTTTCATTTAAAAAAGCTTTTTCGGAGGTTTGGAAAAAGAAAAGAGGAACAGCGACGCCAGAGTTCAGTGGACATACAACGGATTATTTTATTGACGGTGTGCCAGTTAAAGCTAATGAATACGCCGATAGGGT
>DASRNG010000041.1:0-2593 GCA_035647555.1 Oscillospiraceae bacterium
TGTTTCAGACTGAAGAAAAACCTTATTCATGCGAAAGCTGTATAAGGTTTTTTCGTATAAGGAAGAAAATTCAAGAGAAGTGGGTAAAAAGATGATGGTGGTGGCGCTGGTGAGCCGTTTATTCGTTTCCATTTAGCCAACTTTTTAAGATTCATGCACGAAAAGGTAAGCAAGACTTGCATTTTTAGCCTTGACAATCCTCTGTATTGCGTATACCTTAAACCATGATTCACTTTTGAGTCCGCAAATACTCGCTCTATTGTTTCTTTTCGCCGTTTGTAAATCTCTTTGCCTTTGGTTGTATGTCTGAAGTCTTCAGCAAGCTCCATATACGATTCCCAAACATGGCGGGTTACTACCTTTTGATAACCTTTACTTTCTGTACACTGTTCTCTCAACGGGCAATCTACACAGATTTTAGGATTGCTTTTGTACTCCTGATACCCCTCTTTGTTAGTGGTGCTGTACTTCAAAATCTGATTATTCGGGCAAATAACACAATCATAGTATTCATCATAAACATATTCATATTTCTTGAAAAAGCCTTCCTTTGTCATGGGGCGCTTGTATGGTACGCTTGGCAGTCTATTGCTATCAAAGATTTGCTTCATAATCCACGGTGTTTTGTAACCTCTGTCTAAAGCTATTACTTCAACTTCGGGGAACTTTTTCACAACATCGCGATACAAGCTGTCAAACATTACGCTGTCATGCACATTACCAGCAGATACATCTGCACTTAACACAAAATTGTTTTTGTCACAGGCTACATGGGTTGTGTAGGCAAACTCTTTTTTGTGTTCTCCTTTATGAAACATTCCACAGTCGGGGTCAGTTGTACTGCGTTTTATGTTCTTTGTTGGCGGTTCGCCACCGTCTTTAGGTGGCTTAGGCGGTTTTTTCCCGTGGGTTTTTCTGTCTTCCTCTATCTCCTTTTCAAGCTCGGCTTGATAATGTTTCGCCTCTTTCTTTACCGTTTCATTTCTGTATTTATGGTTGTTGGCATTTGCTTTAATATGCGTTGCATCTATGAATACTGCTTTCGCATCAACAAATCCTGCATTTACCGCTTCTGATAATATTTGCTCAAATATTTTTTCGAATATGTCTGTACCCGAAAACCGTCTTAGATAGTTCTTACCGAAAGTAGTGAAATGAGGAACCGGTTCAGTCATGTTGTATCCTAAAAACCACCGGTACGCCATATTAACTTCAATATCTTTAATTGTCTGGCGCATAGAGCGAATACCAAATGTGTACTGTATCAATACAATTTTGAAAAGCACTACAGGGTCAATGGATGGACGACCATTATCTGCACAGTATAAGTCACGAACCAATTCATAGATAAAGCTAAAATCAATTGCTTTTTCTATATCTCGTAAAATATGATTTTTCGGAACTAAATCTTCTATACAAACAAATTCTATTTGTTTCGTTTTCTTCATTCGATTTTCGCTTAACATATGCCCTCAACCCCTTGAGTTTATTGTCTTATTCTGTATTCTATTATACCACATTTAACCCACAAATGAAACAAAATCCACCTTTTTTGATGGACTTTGTCTTCAGTCTGAAACAGCGGGCAAACCGCTGTTTTTTAATATGATTTTTTACCACGGTACCTCGTCAGGGTGGCTGCCTATTCTTGAAATTCCCTTTATATTTTCAATAGCTTTCATATCTTCATCAGAAATATTAAAATCAAAAACCTTGGTATTTTCCTTTATCCGGCTTTCTGTTACGGATTTAGGGAGCGGTAAAACGCCTTTTTGCAATACAAAACGAATACATAGCTGTGCTGTAGATTTATTATACTTCTCGGCAATATTTATAAGCTCTATATTATTTAATAGCTGTCCTGTGCCTAAGGGACTGTACGCTTCTACAAGAATATTATTTTCTTTGCAAAAGCTTACGGTATCCTCTTGAGTATATCCCGGGTGAAACTCAATTTGATTAACAGCGGGCACTATATTAGTATTTTGTAAGAGTTTTTGAAGGTGAGAAACAAGAAAATTACTGACGCCTATAGCCTTAGCCCTGCCGCTTTCTAAAATTCTTTCTAATGCTTTGTAAGTATCCGCATTAATTTCATCACAATTTTTATATTGCTTTTGGTTTGCGGGCCAATGGATTAAATATAAGTCTACATAATCAAGTCGGAGCATTGAAAGAGAATTTTGGAATGCTTTTAGTGTTTTGTCGTATCCCCTGTCAGTATTCCAAAGCTTCGTTGTAACAAATAACTCGTCACGCTTTACACCTGCGCGCCTTATCCCTTCCCCTACCCCTTTTTCATTCTTATAAACAGCAGCCGTATCTATATGACGATACCCATTTTCTATCGCCGCCGCCACTGAATTAGCGGCAACCTCTCCGTCGGGAGTTTGCCAAGTGCCAAAGCCCACACATGGAATTTTTACACCGTTATTTAACAAAAAAGCATCTGAAAGACTGTTCATTACAACACTCCTTTTTTCTTTATAATACCATATGGGTAATTTTTAGGCAAGGATAATGCAAAAAAGGGTTGATGTAAAGCAATTTTTTATTGCGTAAAAACCCTGTCAATGGTATATTACAAGTATAC
>DASRNG010000042.1:0-2425 GCA_035647555.1 Oscillospiraceae bacterium
ATGCCTGTTTTTATAATAACCACCGAGCCGTCGCCGCTGTCAAGCGGCTTAATTTCATATTCTCCGTCAACCTCAACGGATTTTATCGGCTTATGGGCAAAAATCTCTGTTGGAGCGTCAAATTTCTTGTTCTGTCTATAAGTCATCTCGAAGGTGTCCGCCTGTCTGTTGTGGCAATAATCCACAATCTCGCCCGATACTGCCCTTGGATAAGGTCTACACAGCACCTCTGACATAAGCGGTGATTCAAACAGCCCGTCAAAATATGCCCAATATGTATTCGACCAATGCCATTTGTCAAATAGGGACTGAATGTGATGGCAATGATAATACCACTCGCTGTCTGGCTGGAAGCCGCCCCATTCGCCGAAAACAACTGGCACTAATAGCCGCTCCTGCATACGCTTTTGCTCTTTCATTATTGACTCAATGCGCTCTGTACCAGCATATTTATATGACGGCGTATCGGCAACAAGGTCGTAGGCATGCGGCGTGTAAGCAAAGCTGTCATCACGCTTACCGTTTACTGTTACCTCACGGGCGTTACAGGGGATTCCAATGTTTGAGTAATAGCTGTTCTCAATAAAGATAATGCCGTTTTTATCCTCCTCACGCACGGCGGCAGAGGTTTTGTCAATAAAAGGCGAATAACGTTCAAGGTCAAACGCTTTTATTATTGCATCAACCTTTGACGTAACCTTGCGCAGATGCTTTGCGGTATATTGATTTGCAATTTGTAGTCTTTTTTCCTTGTTAAACACACAGGAAAGAAGCTCTTTTTTGCTTATGGTTTTGTCAAAAAGTGTGGTGATAACAAGCTCTTTAATCAAAATGCGAAAAACCTTGCCACCTTCTTTACCAGGAAACGGCTCGTTCATAAGGTCGTAACCAATAACCGCTGGATGATTGCCAAGCTCCCTTACAACATATTTCCACATATCGGCGTAGTAGTCCTGTAGGCCCTTACCGTTAACTGGTTTGTTATCCCAAAAATTATCAAAAGCCTTATGAACGGCTCTGCCCCAGAAGTAGCCCTCAGCCCAGACAAATTTTGATTTTGAATAGGTGTATTTATCGGTAAGAGTTGCCCATGCAGGCGCACCATCGCCGTCGCCGTCGCCAAAGCCAGAATATAAATCCTGATGCATATCAAGGTAAACATAAATCCCCGCCTTTTCACAGCGGTCGAGTATTCCTCTTAAGAATTCGATGTATTCGCTGTTGTATTCTCCAGGTTGTGGCTCAATAATATCCCAGTTGAAACCCAGACGGATAAGGTTAAAACCGCTGTTGTAAAAGGTGGTGATAAGCTCCTTTTGCCACTCAACACCATAGACGCGCCTATGCAAAGAGGGCGTAAAAACACCCTTATCACAAACATTTATGCCGTTGAAAATGCGCTCCCTGCCAAATTCATCAATAAATCTTTTTCCACTCGTGGTAATTGTGTTCATAGTGCGTCTCCTTTTGCGTCAGCTCAATTTTGAAGGATAGCGGGCTTTTCTAGTGCTTTTTACAGTAGTCAACCCAAATTACGATTGCTTTTTCAATATCAAAAATCTCATCTCTCACTTTGTAGTTGTAACGATATGATACATTATGACAATTATAACAAAATCTCTATCGGCATTGCAAGCTTACTTTTTTACAAAACACTCTTTCCCTTTCTGCTAAGTATGTCAAGAAAGAGTAAAATTGAAGGCTTAATTTTATATTTATAATAATCATGATTTTTTATAATTTAAGTTTTTTCTCTGTTATAGTTGTACTAAGGTAAGGGTATATCACAGTAACACCACTATAAACTATCTAAAAAAACACATATACTTTCAGTCCAATTGCCTTTAGATGAAAGCGCCGCTCAGGATATAAATCACATTGTTGACTTAGCCATTTTATTGCTATTTAATAAAAACTTATTAAAGCTTTTTATTGTAAATATAAATAAAAATAAACAGATTAATGATGTGAACGAATAACACTCCAATGGCAATAAAACAAGGTAGTTTATAGTCAAGTATAAGAAAAATAAGCGAAAGAACAGCCAGTATAAAAACGCCAGTATACCATGCGGAATATCCCGCCTTTTCTCTAATGCGAATATTGCGCTCATCTTTTTCGGCAATTTCATACTCCCTTGCCTTTTCGGGATTGTTTTTAAGGTTCCTTTCCAATATAATACCTGCTATACCAACACCAATAATACCTGCCCCGAATCCCGTTAAAACAAACGGCAGCGATTGTATTATACCGTCGGATTCAGCAAAAAGAAATTTTAGTAATAATCCTATTACGAATATAACAAATCCCATGAAAAAGACATATGCTTTTGGTTGTTTTTTCATTGTTCACCCTCCTCATAAATAAAAATTTCTTCAACGCTCATACCAAAATGCCGAGCTATTTTAATTGCTAAAATAATGGA
>DASRNG010000043.1:0-10653 GCA_035647555.1 Oscillospiraceae bacterium
ATATCATATATAACTAATATGAAATGTTTTTTGGCTTTAGATACATCTTTATCATAATAACCTAAAAAGTAGTTTTCGTCAAAATCATTTTTACTTTTATCCATGCTGTTCCTTTCCATTTGAAAGTATCATCTTAAGATAATGGGTTTGTATAAATCGGGGTTGTTTTCTTCTATAGCTTTACAAAGCTGCAACACTTGCATATCAATTGCTTTTCTAAATGATAAAGGGTAAGTTAAATAATCTAAGTACTTCATAGAGGTTTCAAACCGTTTCTCTATTTTCTTTATAAATATTTTTAATCCTTCTTTAGTAAGAAAAACTCCTTCGGTTTCACTATCTTTATAAAAGTGTTTAATATCAATTTCAGAGCCGTTAACTAAAGACATAACAACAGAGTCAACAATAACTGCTCTCCATTCCTCCATTAAATCACTGGCAAGAGAGGGGTGACTTTGTCTATCTTTATGAATAAATCCGAAATATGGATTTAGCCCTTTGGCTTCTATAGAGCCGTAAACTTCATTCATTAAAATTGAGTATCCTAAACTAAGCATTGAATTAAATTCATCTTTAGGAGGTCTACGACTTCTTCCTTTAAAACTAAACGAAGGGTTTGATAGCAACGTGTTTAGGCTTTGAAAATATGTGCGTGCAGCATTTCCCTCATACCCACAAGCTTCTTGAAGGCTGCTTGACATGGAAATTTTCGTTTCTAATATTTTCATGTGCCTTAGGTTTTCATTAACTTTCTCTGACGCAAAGGAGTTTCTTTTATATCTTCTTAATAAAACAATTTGATTGTTGATTTTTGCTTTCAATATTATCTTTGCAAGTTGCAATGAAAAGTCTTCGTTATCTGTAAGCAAAACCTGACTTTTTTGTCTTTGAGTATTTACATGTTGAGTAGAGGATAGCTTACCATAATAAAAGCCTTTGGATGAATAGTATTGAACGGATATTCCTCTGCTTAAACATTGTGCTATACAAGCAGTTGTAACTTGTGCCATTCCTATGATTGTTATAGATTCTAACCCCTCAATGGGTATAGAACGTGTAAGTGTATCAGAATATACAATATATATTCTTCCATCTTTTAACCCCACCTGAGCTTTATTCTCTGTTATATATAATTGTGCCATAGAATTTACTCCTATATTAAAGCAGTTCTATAATCCTTTTATTTATATTTTTATATAGATGAAAGCTTTTTTCTTTTATTTCATTGCCATATGTTATTTTTATAATTTCTCTGAATATCTTCAGTAGTTTTTTTGTATCAAGCTGACTAATCCTTGTTAAAGTGTGAGCTAATTCGTTTCGTTTTATAATTTCTTCGTTTAATATTAAAAATTTTTCACACACATCTTTTGACTTGTTTTTGCTTTCCATAATCGCAATGTATTGCTCTAAATTATAGGCTACTTTATTATTGTATTTATCTTGCCTATATGACTGACCTGTTTTTTCAATATAATATTTGTTTAATACTTCATATGCGTCGCTGTCATTAATCTCTCCTATATAGTTTTTTGCTATATGCTCTGCAAGAGGTTTTAGAAGTAATACAAAGTAAGAAAGCTCTCCCTTTTGCGCTTTGTTGTCTAAAATACAATAATAATCGCAAGCAATTTTTGCGTGTATGTTTTTAGTGTAGTTAAACTCCTTGTGCCATTCGATTTTACGATAATTTTTGTTATCATTTTGCCGTAAATCTGCATATTCTACTAAGTTTATAACATCTTCATTAAATAAATGTTTGTTGTTTCTAAGTTTTTCTGCTGCTGCTCTGTATTCAAAGTGCTCTACTAAAGATATTGTATCTCTTTTAACCATTCCTCTTCTAAATGATAAAATGTCTGGCTCAAGGCACCGGTTTTGTGATAGATATACACCGTCTTCCATCAAATTATCAAGGTTGTTTGAAAGCTCGCCTCCGTGTGTTAGGTTTTCGTTACTTTTTTTAACTGGTGTAACAACTTGAATAGGTGTTAAATTTAAATAAGTGGTAACTACCTCAAGACAAAGGGCAGATTTCATTTGCGGTGTTCCGCTTGCTATGTTGAGCAGGAGTTTGCTATCTTTATTTTCATTTTGTATTTTAATAAGTATCTTATCAAAAACCCCAACAAAAACATCATAACTTGAAGGGTCTGTAATATCTGAGTACATTTCTTCTATATCTACAGCAAAAGGAAGAAGGGCCTTTTTAATTTCTTTGCTCTTTTGCTGCATTTCTTTGGTATAGTACAAATAAACTTTGTGAGGCTTATAGTGCCTAACAATATGTAGTAAAGCTCCATCATAGTCGTTTCTTACGGGGTCGGTTGAGCCAACGGGGCTAAATAAAACGTACTTATTCAAATTTGCACCCTCCCATACCAAGTGCTGATTTTATGCCAATACCAGAATATTCACTAAAACTGCAAATAAGGTTGCCTAACCTGTTAATGCTTTCAGTTCCCCAAAAAAACAAGTCTACATAACCAACAAAACCTTTAATTTTAGTGTTTTTAAGATTGTAATTAATAGTTCTTAAATTGTATTTTGAGATAGAGCAACAATCCCAGACCATGTCTTCCAAAAAAAAGACTTTAGCCCACGAGTTCCATTTGTTTGTTAGACTTTGCATTATTAAATGCTCTGAAGGAAATAGAACATAAGCGTTGTTTTGCTTGAAGGTTGTGGGTGTTTGAAAAAACAGTCTAACGTTTTTTTGTAATGCCTCGTTTACTAAATACTTATCTGATAATGCCTGTTCACTAACTTCAAGAATTTCTTTATTACTCAAATGAATTGTTGTTTTATATTTTTCTAAATCATATTTTGATGAAAAATCGATGTCTGTGTTAGAGTTTATTACCCAATGAGTTGGGGTTAAATATTGATTAAAAAATGTATCTTCATGAATTTCTTCAGCAGCTTTCTCATTCATTTGTTCTAAAAAAGAACTATACAAAGAATATCCCCATGAATATGAAAAACGCCCATCATAATTTATGTTAAATTTATATTGCTTCATCTTCTTTTATCCTTATTCTACAAATGCCCATTTCCACATGTGTACCATTTACAAACGTGCATTTTAACGCACGTGGTGAAACACCTAAGGAAATGTCTTTTTTGTAATGGTTGTGCCTTCTGTCAAGGGTTTTTGCTATTTTATATATTGCCTTTTCTTTATATAAAGAGTGATTTATTGTTTTTGAGTTAAATCCTACGCCACCGCCAAGGTAAATAACATTGTCGCCATAGTCTTTTACTACGTTTGAGCTAAATTTTGAAGAATAGACTTTTTTATACTGGTCTGCGAAACTTTCTATTGCACTCATTATATAATCTATTTGTAGTGCCTGTGAATTTTTTATATTATAAGGAGGTTTTTCAATAGTTAGCTTAAATTTAATTGTGGTTCCTATTCTTAATGCTTCTCTGCATATATTAAGTTCTCTTGTGGTGCCGTCTGTCATCATATCAATTTTTTTGCATATAATTAGGTCATTTGTTGAAAGTGGCAAGCTATCACTAATTCTAAGGAATCTTAATGCACTATCTGTATGCTTGCCGAAAATATCTTCTTCTATGTCTTGAGCCTTAAAAAAGTGTGAAGACTTATACTTATCGTCTTTATCTTGGCTAATGATATGGGATAGCAAAGCTGTTCTTATAGCACCTTTTAAAGAGCTGCCGGGAATATAAGGATTGCCATAAGGGTCTTTTATAAACTCAGCTATTGAATCAGTTTTTCTAACAGAGCTATCTGAACTATGCACACTGTATTTAACTGCATGAGAGGCTTTAACTCTATTTTCAAATGGATAATCCGTTAAACTTTCCCGTGGATTGTTGAAAAGCGCCTCATATCTTTCGCCAAGCACAGAATAAAGCTTAAAAGGGTCGTAAACATCTATCCTTTTCATGTTGACAGTAAATTCTTTTTTTGTTATTTGTGTTCCGCTGCCAATATGTACGGGTGTTTGCACGTCAAGAAAGATAGTATAACTTTTCATAAGTTCACCCCCATAAACATAGCTACAGCATAACGGTAAACGGGATGTTCGTCATGCCCCACGTCAAAAACATCACCTTTAAACTCATTTTCAAAGGCGGAGCCTGCCTTAAAAGTATAGAAGTTTTGTTTTTTATATCTACTTTGGTGTATAAATCCGCTGCGCTTTTGCAATAAATACGATGCGCCTTGCAAAGCATTTTCAAGCTCTTCCTGTTTTGCCATTGCAGAGTTTAGCAATATCTTTTTATCGCCCTTAGGAAGCTGAAAACATTCTTGAACCTCAAAAGAAAATCTACCAAGCCCACTTGAGCGTTTGCCGCCAATACCGGTATATTGAAGTTTTTCAAATAGCTCGAAAATATAATCGTCCTCATGTTCGACAATAATATACAGCCCAGCATCGTCATAAAAGGTAAATATACCTACCTGAAAAGGGTCGTTACCAACAGATACTTGTGCACGTACACTTGAAGTGCCTAAAAGAAAACTTTCTATCTCATCTTCAGGATATAGTGTACCCTCAAGAAAGCAGTCCATAACATCGTGGGGTACATACTTAATTTTCTTGAATAACTTATAGTTATCGACTTGATGCTTTACAAAGACCATTGGTTTTGGCAAGTAAAAATAATCACCAATATAGGGAAAAGCGTCAGAGATTTTTAATTTATTTTGTTTTACTTTCTCTACAAGTTTAGGGATGTTTCCGCTTTCCAAGCATAGGGCAGAAAAGATTGTATCTGCCTTGATTTCATAGCTACTATCACTTAGGTTTTTCTCTCCTAAGTGCAGTGGTGCTAAAAACTTAATTTTTATTAAAGATTTTTTCATTTTCACACCTCTATTGTTACCTTTGGTGCATCTCCATAAATGTTGATTATCTCTAAATCATTAAACTTTATTCTGCCGCTTCCTCTTGAGCCGTGACCACCTAAATAGTCGTTTTGAATCAGCTTAAAAGCTTTTGAAATGTTTTTGAAATCTTCTTCAACTTCATTCTCGTGGCTTTCTAAAACATCGTATATCAGCTCAAAATCGAATACTACACCCCTTATAACCCGTTCAATCTGCCGTGGGGTAGCCTGTGAAGTTTTTCTATCTAAAGTGTTTTCTGTTTTTATTTCTGTTATACGGATATTAGATTTTTTTAGCAGTTCAATAGAATCTTCAGCAACAAAACAATCCTTAAAAGTTAGCCTTGAAGGGAGAACTTCGTTATTATCTTTTGTTGAACTGTTACCAAAAAGGCGCATCACATGCGGGTGGTCTTCATTATGAGAATTGCTCGCTCCGAATGTTTTTTGTAGCAAAGAGCGCATTTTTCCCTTCAGGCTGCTGCCAGGTATTATGGGGTACCCTTTAAGAGCATCTCTTACAACGGGGCTATCAATAGCGCCAATTGCAGAGTAGGTTTCTGTTGTGCCGATATGTAGTCCTGTAACAACTTCAATTTTAGCTTTTATTAAAATTTTCGCATAACTCATAATTCTTTACCTCCGTAAAATTTATGATAGGCAACTAACGCCTCAAAATATTTACAATAGTCTAAAAACTTTTCTCTGCTGTTTCCAATATTGCTGACTTCCTCTAACAGACCAGTCTTTTCAAAAAAGTATTTTATGCGCCCATCTCTGTAAGGCGTATCTTTGTCTCCTTTACTAGTGTTTAATTGCCTATCCCTTCCAGCGTCATAAACCATTTTTACCTTTAGGTGCTGAATTGCCTTGACATACTTTTCGTCTAACTGTTCATCGGCTTCTAAAACAATATCATTATAAAGCTCGTTTACTTGGGTTAGAAGACCACGAATTTTGCTTGTTGTAATTATTTCATACAATTCATTTTCCTTTATGATTCGCTCTGCTTTTTCAACGTAGCTTTCTTCCCTGTTTTGAGTATTGTTTTTATTTCTTACCATGTTTTTACCACCTTTCATTTTATCTTGTTTCATAAGAGTAAAGAGTGATTGCTATTTCAAGCTCTTTTCTTTCATGATTATCTTTTATCCATTTGTAAAATTGTTGTACATCTAAGCTTCTTCTTTTTTCTTTTGCTCTGCCAAGCAGGTATGCGTATCTTGCAAGGTTAATTGAGTCTTCACTATCTCTTAATAAATTAAGGATTTTATATAAAAACGACTTGCCGGACTCATCATCTTTTCCGAATGTCTGTTTAATTGAAAATAGCTTTTCTTGAATTGAGTTTAAGTTTTGATTTTCAGTAGTATAAACATCATGCAAAAAGGGTAACTGCTGCCAATCTAAAACCCAGTCTGATGGGGCTTTGTCCTCTCCTTTTATTCCCTTATTGAATAATGTTACTTTGTTCTTCTTTATATCTTTAGTTTTAGCTGCATTTTCAAGTTCGCTAACTTCATATGCTATCCTTGAAATTGGATAGCTGTGATTGTAAATGCCTATACCTGCAGAAATTGTTAACGTGTTTTGAGTGTATTTCGAGAACGCCTCTTGCAAATCTTTTGCTATGTCAATTGTATCGTCCCAGCCGCCTACGATAAATAAATCATCTCCACCCGAATAGACTACAAGTGCATTTCTGTCTTTCTTTTCAAGCAAACCATTTAAGTGGTATTTGAAGAACAATGAAAGTTGCCTTGAAAGAGTGGAAGATCTTGAAATAGTTTCGTATTTTCTGTTGCTGTTTTCAACTATTTCACCATTTTTCTGTTCTTTAAACCCGCTTATAAAAGCTTTCCCTAAATTATCCACATCAGCACGCAAAACTGATATGCGGTCTATTCCCTTTGCATCATTTGCAAGTTCTTCAAAAGTTTTAACTCTTTCTTCTGTTTTGTGTTTAGCACTATAATCTCCCATCCAAATATTTGTTGAAAAACCAAGCCCCATTGAAGGATTATTTTTAGAATAAATGCGAATATTGTTTTTCTGACGTGCTAAATCAGCATCTCCCACAATTATTGATTTTGAAAAGGGGAGAGGTAACGCCTTTGTTATATCCTTGTTGTTTTCAGTAACAATAAAAAATATATCTTTTCTCATTAACAATGGAGAAATGCTAATGAAAGCCTCACAAATATTACAACATCCGCGGCTGTTTACCACTCCGTTTTTTTTACATTCTACACACTCGCGCTCCTCTTTACTGTTGTTAGTAAAGTTAAGTGCCAAAATTTCGTTATGGTTATATCTTTTAGATTTGCTAATAGAAACTTCTTTACCAACTTTCTCATACACACTTCCTATATCGTTAGCTAATTCATCGCTGCTGCAAGGAGTGTAGCCGTGCGCTATATATAAAGAAACATCAAATTCAGCTAAAAACCAGGTTTTCAGTTTTTTGTTAAAGTCTTTTATAATACCTTTAGCTTTCTCTGTGTTTGGTAATAAGAGATAAGCATGTCCGCCACCAGTATAAAGCAAGTTGCACCGTGATAAGTTTAGGTGTGTTAATAGCTCATCTACAATATTTTCTAATAATAGTTCTAAATACAAAGAACGCGCTCTAAGCGCCTTTAATGCATTTGACCCACTTACTGTATATATAAAGTCTTGTATACCAGAAATATCATATGAAAAAAGCAAAAACGCCTCTTCCTGCCTGAAAGATTTTTCATCAGTAAAAAGCGTTTCTTTATAATTAAGTGAGTGCAAATAATAATATAAACAACTTGCTATTGCTGCCGTAGTTTTACTGTGGTCAAAAAGAGAAATATCTGTTAACTCTTTAGTGTTTGTTGAGGAAGGCACAAAAGAGGTTGTTATTTCTAATAAATGGAGTATCGAATTTATATACTCCTTGGAAATGTTTATACCTGACAATTGTTCTTTTAACTTTGTTTTTAGCTGAGCATAATCGCCCATTGTGTAAGGCACTTTGTTTTCTGTAGGATAATTTAATTTAGAATCAATTTGAAATGCATAAAAATATTTCTTATTATGTCCGTTCAATACATTAAAAACGCTGCTTAAAGGGGCAGATTTATCAAATGGAGAATTTGATTGTTCTTCCTCTCCTTCAATATAATCCTCTCGTCTATCTGAAGCGGCTGAAATATTATCTGCAATATATGTAATAAAAGCTAATGAGTTGTCCTGCAAATTTGCCTTAGCAAGCTCCCTTGCGTGATGATATTTTACGCATTCGCAGATATCTGTATTGCCTTCAAAAGATGGTATATCCTTTAAAAAGTCCCAGCCTGATTTGCTGTGCGATTTCATCTCACCCGTTCTATGTATTATCTTTCCCACATCATGCAGCAAAGAACCTATGATTAGATTAATTAATCTTTCGTCCAAAGCTTCGCCTCCTTAATTTTTAATAACCAGCCCTACCCTACATTATGCCAAACCACTGAAACAACTTTTTATTACAAATAAACAAGTGCAAAATAACTTATATTGACAATTATATAGCTTATTTACATTTTTTTCAAGTGAGTTCGACATAAAACGGTATATTTTGAAGATTGTAAGTTTAACTGCCCAAGATTTTCAAAAAGTTAACAGATAAGATTAAGCAGCCATTTCGTTTGCAGATTTGTAGCCGAAGAATACGGTTTCCGTTCTCGTTGCTGCCGTGCTCCCAACTGCTGTACGGATGGGCATAGTAGACTTCATCGCACCTCCCAGCTTCTTTAATTGCCTCACTATTTAAAAACTCGCTGCCATTATCGGCTGTAATTGTCTTAAAAACATTGTCAAAGTTGCCACCAACCCGTCGACGAGCACGTTTAATGGCTAAAACCACTTCTTTTTGCGTCTTGTTTTTTACCAACACATACAGAGACTTTCGTGTTTTTCGCTCCACCAGCGTAAGAATAACCGCCTTTGATCCTTGTTTGCCCACAACTAAATCTATTTCCCAATGCCCTTTTTCAGTTCGGTCATCGGCTTCCTGCGGGCGCTCCGTTATGCTTTTGCCGTTGCGATTGTTTAATGCCACTGTGCGGGTTTTCTTGTAAGCCCGTTTTTTGCCGTCCCGCTTCACCCACAAATCTTTGTTGCTGACTCCGGCAAATATTCCCGCATCAAGGTAATTATACACCGTTTTTGTACAAATGCTTGTTTCAAAATGCAGCCCTTCGCTTTTTATTCTGCCAATAATCGTATCCGGTGACCATTTCCCATTCTTAATCTTATCCTCTATATGTCTGGCTAGATTATGGTCGGAACCGATTTTTAGCCCTCTGCCTTTGTTGGAAGCCTTTTCATCGTGTCGGTTTTGTGCTATGTCGGCTTTATACACCATTTCAACAATATGAAGGGGTTCGTTCTTTTTGAAATTCGGATTCATTCGCTTTTGCTCCACAAGCTCCAGCGTCCTCTCTCGTTCGATTGTTCTCCTGTCCCGCTTTGGTGTAAGCGCTTCCCCTATTTGAGCAGGAGTTAACCCCTGTTCAAACAGGATTTCAATTTTATACCGCTCTTTTTCAGAAATCTGTTGCCATGTCCTCTTTTTTTTGTTATTCTTTTCTTGTTCCATTGAGTTCACTCCAGTCGCTTTTGTGTTAACAACTTAAGAAGGTCTTGTAATTGCAGTTTAATGATTAGCGTAAGAATTTACAGTAAAAAGAAATAAAGAAAACATGAATAAAGCTATGTTTGCTAAAAGGCAGGCATAGCTTTTTTTATGCACTCCTGTCATCTGTCATTGTATATGTACAGATAGAAGATGAAAGGAGTGATGGTCATGCAGTTGAAAAGTTCAACTGTATGTTGCAAGAGAGAAGCGCTCTTGCAATAGTGTGGCACAGAGTGTCACCTGCATAGTTTTAAGTGCCATATAGGTTATTAGATAAAACTATGCAGCCCTAATGGTTATTCGAATTTGAGGTAACCGAAAATGCAGAATAACCACTTAGGGAAGTAATATTTTAGAAAAAACAAGAATTAACCTTAGCTTTTCTTAAAGTATTGCGAAATGCTTCTACGGGGTTATGAGCGTCACCTCATATCACGTGCCTTTTCTCGGCGTCAAAAGCTTGTCTTTTGTGAGAAAAATGGAGACATTGACATTTTAACAGCTTAAAAAGCGGGGATAGTTCGCTATAGTCTATCTAAAAGAACTATAGAAAAACAGTTTTCCTTTACGGCATATTCAGATGCAAAAAAGGTACGGAAACTATATTTTTCACTTTCTGTCATACTTAATTTGACAGGGAAATTTCGATAACTTCACCTTGTCCGCAGTTAAGGGCAAGATACCTTAACACCGCGCCTATCAAGGTTATAGAAACATATTCTCTACTTTATTGTACTAACATGAGGGGAATGTGTAGGAGAGGCAGGCAGGGTAGTTATAGCTGCTGCTGTGTCTACTGGGGGACGACCAGTATAAAAAAGGTAGTTTAGTACAGCTCATTCAGTAGAATGTACTCGGCCCAATTGAGCGCTTTGTCTCCTCAATTGGTTACGTCAGGGGTCAAGATGTTTGTAAGACCTCAATAAGCCTAAGGCTATTTGTATATAGCTATGGTTAAGAAACAAACGGGGGTATAAAGAAGTTCTGTGTCAGTGCTATACACGGCCAGAGGGATAATGCAAGTAAGTCTATATTATATATAGATAACTCGAAAGGGTTCGCAGTTTGGTGCTTCAAATAACTGTTAATGCATGCTGATTAATTTCAGATTAGAGACATAGTCGCCAGCTCATGTGGCG
>DASRNG010000044.1:0-11917 GCA_035647555.1 Oscillospiraceae bacterium
GGTATTACCATTGTGACAGAATAGGAATGCTCGTATGGCAGGATATGGTGAGCGGCGGCGCGTATATCGGTAATATTTTAGCGGGCGTTCTTCCTAATTTGAATATTAATGTTAAGGATAATAATTATAAACTGTTTTCACGGGAAAATCCGAAATGGCGTGAGAACTTTAAACAAGAGCTTTTTAAGATGATTGATACACTCTATAACCACACCTCAATTTGCTGTTGGGTGCCGTTTAATGAGGGGTGGGGGCAGTTTGATGCTAAGGAAATAGGGGAGAGCGTAAAGGCATATGATAAGAGCCGATTTGTAGACCACGCAAGCGGCTGGTACGACCAGGGCGGTGGGGATTTTAAGAGCATGCACAAATATATTCTACCTGTATATATGCCAAAAACAGGCGGCAGACCGTTTGTTCTTAGTGAATACGGCGGTTATAGCTATATAATTGACAATCATATTTGGAATAAAAAGAAAAGCTTTGGGTATGTTATGTATCGCTCAAAAGAAACGCTTACAGCGGCATATGTAAAGCTTCTTGAAAAACAGGTAATACCTCTGATACCGAAAGGACTTTCTGCCGCCGTCTACACGCAAGTAAGCGATGTTGAGTTTGAAGTTAACGGTATTTTGACATACGATAGAAAAATCGTTAAAATGGACGAGGACGCCGTACGAGAAGTCAACGAAAAGATAAAGTACTAATGTAAGAAAAAGCCGCAAAAAGATTTTCATTGCGGCATTTCTTTTGCTGAATTATTGAAACATTTACTATAAAAGGTGAATTATGGTTGACAAAGTTAGAGACAGATGTTAACATTAGAAATAGAAAGGGGGGGGGATCCCGATGGTATAAGATCGTGAGAGATTTAATGCCTATTTGGAGAATCTATCAATCAACACGATAATTAACTTAGTTTCAGTCACTTTAAGCGGTTGATAAATAAAAAAATGAAAGGCTTGAACAAAAATGAAAAAACATTTTAAGTTGGTTATAACAGTACTGCTCATAGCGATTATAACATCATTGTGTGCCCTGCCAGTAAGCGCTGCTACTGAAGTCACAAAAAGTGAAACAAGATCGTCTGCCTTTTCAAACAAATGGGAGAAATCAACATTTATCTATGAGAATGGTATATATATTGGCAGAATGGTTTGGGGATACGACACTCGTTTTATTAATGAGGACTTTGCTTGGACTACAAGCCCGGTAATGAGAACAACGGCCTCAGTAAAAAGAGACGGTATTGACACGGGGTATGTTAGCGGCCCAAGAGCCGAAGCAGACAATTATTCCAAAAGGGAAGTACGCCATGCATGTTATCTTGTTTATTATAGGCTTACCTTTGCGATAACATATTTCGGGACGATTACCCATAATACAATTCCTTCAAATGTCAAAATTTAATTTATTCATCTACGGCTACTCGGTTTTACTGCGTAGCCGTGTTACCTATTTTAATGTGAACGGAAGATAAAAATGAAGGCCGTTAAACTAATAATAAGTTTTTTTGTCATTCTTCTTGCCTTTGTACTCGGAGGAGAGGCTTTTCAAAATTATATAGGAACATATACCAACCAATTTTATTATTTTGATATTGTGTGCAGGGAATCTGAGGCAAGAGAAGAAGTTTGTTCAATGCTTGAAAATCTTGCTGAAAAAAACCACGCAGCTGTTTTTGCAAGCCAAAAGACGGTAAACAGCGTATTATCATATAAAACTGTTGTATATGCGTCAGAAAGCGAGAAAAATCTTTTAGAGTCTGTTTATGGTGTAAAAAACGGGGATTATAAAAGCTTTTTTTCAGGCATGACATCAGTTGAGTTTGAAAACTTTAACAAAGCGGCGGAAAATAAGAATATCTCAAGGTACTATTTTATCGGTGATATAACGGGGATTCAGGCAATACGTGAAAGCATGAATAAAAAATATGCCGCATCAGGCGTTCATAAGGAGTTTGACAGCTCAAACCATTGGCTTATAATTGCGGTATGGGTTTTGATAGGGCTGCTTTTACTCATTCTTACTTGGTTCGATATACAGTTTCAAAAGAAAGAAAATTTTGTTTTGATTTCGCTTGGAGTATCAAAGCTCCGCATAATAGTTAAAAATATCGTTATTGATTCCTTGGCGATTTCGGGCATATTTGCCGTTTTGCTTTTAACTTTGAGCTATTATACCTACACAGGGTATGAGCTATTGAAGATACTTATAATTTTCGCCTGCGTTATTTTCTTTAACGCTGCGCTGTACCTTACGCTTTTAAGAATTAACTTAAAAGAAACGCTGTACGGGGCAAATATAAATGATTCTACAGCATCCAACTGCTATGTTCTCAAGGTGCTTACAACGATAGTTGCGGTGGCAGTGCTTTCATCAAATATTATACTGATAGCCGATAATGCGGCGCCTTTATTACAATTTAAGAAAATAGAAAAATACAGTGATTACAGCTTTTTAAGTGTTAATATGCATTTTGGGATAGTAGAAAATCATGAGGAAATTTCGAGTATGCAGGAAGTAATTACTAACAGCATATTTATTGATTTGTATAAGGAGGGTAAAGCTGCTTTATCCATCCTTAATTATTATGATCAGTACAACTATCCATACTTATATGTAAATAGCGGTACATCGGAGTTATTTGATGCTGAAAGAATAGGGAACAAGGACTTAAAAAACTCCTGCCTTATATGTGTTCCGTCGACGCACACCGAAAAAGGCACAGCAGAAAAGAATGCGTACGAAATTACCGTGTCGGATTTTGGTTTCCCCTTGGACATTGAGTACGAGACAGTCGTATACGACGAGAGCGCAAAAATACCGTATTTTGAATCCAGAAGCCCTTCCGCAGTTCCGCTGAGCTATGATACAGTTAAAAACCCCGTGGTTATATATTGTGACTTTCCATTGGAAATCCTAAAAACCGTAGATCCCTCCTCAATGCTCGCTAAATCCTTTTTCACGGATGTGATGTTTAAGGTATCGGCTCAGGATTTGGAGGATATTGAAGAAAAGTATGGATTAGAGGAGCTTGGGCTATATATGACTTCTGTGAAGGTTACTGACAGGTGCGGTACAAAGAAAGCGGAGCTTACGAGAATAACGCTGCTTAATACTGTAATAAGTATATTTTTGCTGCTGCTTGGACTGACGATTATATCAACATTGGTAAAGCTGGAATATAAAACCCACGCTACAGAGCTTTCGCTGAAAAAAATACTCGGGTATCCCGTTTACAGAAAGAACAGGGCGCTATTTTTGCTAAATGTTTATGCGGCGGCTATCGGTATAGGAACAATCGTTATTATATCGTTGATGTACGGATACTCATTATGGTATATCGTTTTGCTTATGGGCTTTTTACTTTTGCTGTTGGATTGTGCAGCGCTTACATTTTATATTGTAAGGCTTGAAAGGACGAGTGTGCCGAAAATACTTAAAGGGGGAAGTTTATGATTAATCTAAAAAACATACATAAAGGTTTTGATGATAAGGTTCTTTTCGAGGACTTCAATATAGATATTCCGGATGGAGAATTTTTGGCTTTTACAGGAGACAGCGGCTGCGGGAAAACGACGATGCTAAACATGATAGGTGCGCTTGAAAAACCTGATAGTGGTCAAATAATTGTAGACGGAAAAGATATATATCAAAGAAAGAACAGGCGTAGTTATTTTGCGGGTAAGGTCGGTTTTCTGTTCCAGAATTTTGCTCTTGTTGAAAGTAAAACAGTAAGGCAAAATCTTGAGTTTGTAAGAAGAGGCGATAGGACAAATCTTACAGTAAAAGAAGTGCTTAAAAATGTTGGGATTGCTGACAAGGCGGACACAAAAGTTTACAAACTTTCGGGCGGCGAGCAGCAGCGTGTCGCACTTGCGAGACTGATGCTGAAAAAATGTGACATTATTTTAGCGGACGAACCGACAGGTTCGCTGGATGTCAGAAATGCGGCAGTAGTAATGGATATCCTTCATAAAATGAACGAGACAGGAAAGACAATTATAATTGTTACGCATAATGAGAATATTATGACAGAAGCGAAAAGGGTGGTAAGGCTGTGAAAGATAAAGAGAAGATGTCGGCTTCAAAAAAACTTACAATTCTTACGGTTGTTATATTAGTTATATTCGCCGGAATAAACCTGGTGTGGCTTTTTACTACGTATTTTCCTTATTACGGTTATCGTGATAAGCTGGAAACGGTCATAGATCCAGCAGGGGAACCCCAAACCGAAAAAACGATTGGCGAATATAGATATTTGGCTTCAAGAACCGCTTATTTGAGTTACAGTAACTTTCTTGCCGTGGGGTCAAAGGATGGCTATTGGTCACAGCAGGACGCAAACGGAAATACTATAATGGATAACGGTGGAGTGGATATAAGCTTATATGTTTGGCCAAATGTCTGGTTCGGAAACCAATATGGCATATTCTTTTATGATGAGCTGCCGCACGTGTTTGTGCAGATGTATGTTGACAAGGAGTTAAATTTTTTACCCTATGACCCTTTCGACACGGCGTTTAACGAAGAGGCGGAAGGGCTTCTAAGTGAAAATTACACTCAAGTCAAAATGATGATGGACGGTGCGCACGAGCTTTGGGGCTTAAATAAAACTGGTGATATTTTTGCGGGTATAAAGGCATATATTAACAACATAACCGTAAAAAGTATGCTTATTCTGGTTTTTATGGCATTAGTCATCGTTTTCGCCATTTTAAATATGTTCTGGTTCTTAACGAAAACAATGCCGTTTAACCGCTATACCTTGGAACTTGAAAAGAAAAAGACAGGCAGAATAACTGTTTATCAGAAAGAAATTGCAGGAATATTATACACGGTGCAAAAGCCGTCATACCTGCACTGTAACGGTTATCTTTCGGTTTATTATAAAAACAGCGATGAAAAGAGCATGAAACTCTCTATATATCCTACCAGCGGAAAAAAACGCAGATATGTCGTCGCTTTAGACGGATACGGGGAAAACTGTGATTATGAGGGCAAACTAAATGCAAATATGGAATATATGCCACAAAAGTGTCTTGATAAAGAAACCAACGAAATGATTAAAAAGCTTATGGAAGAAAGGCGAAGTGAAATACAATCATTGCTTGTAGAGGCAAAGGAACTTTGGGGCTTAGACATTAATTAAGCTATGATACCCCTTATTATTAGACAACGCCATAAGCGTTGTCTTTTTCTGCTTTCACAGCCGCTCACTCGTATTTCTATACTTTAAAGCGAATAATCAATATCTGTGTGATTGAGGTACTTGACAATGATTTTCATATTTGCTAAAATGAGAAAACAATTATTTGGGAAGTGTTTGGGTGCAATATAAATCTACAAGAAGCAATACGGAATATGTTTCGGCTTCAAAGGCAATTATTAGCGGCATATCACCAGGCGGCGGTCTTTACGTTCCAGCAGACATACCTGAAATTTCATTAAAAGATATTATGAGGCTTGCTGACAAAAGCTATATTGATAAGGCAAAGGCTGTGCTACAGCTTTTTCTTACTGACTTTACGCCCGAGGAAATAGACTATTGCGTAGAAAACGCATATCAAAAGGGCAGATTTGATTCATCTTATGTAGTACCCGTTGTAAACCTTTCTGATAATGAATATATTCTTGAGCTTTTTAAAGGTCCAACTTGTGCGTTTAAGGATATAGCACTTCAGCTACTGCCATATCTTATGACTGTTAGTGCAGAGAAAAAGCTTACAAATAAACAGATTGCTATCCTCGTTGCCACATCAGGGGACACAGGCAAGGCGGCACTTGAGGGGTTTAAGAACGTAAAAGGAACGAAGATACTCGTTTTTTACCCAGAGCAAGGTGTTAGCAATATGCAAAAACTCCAAATGGCAACGCAAGAAGGGGATAATGTTGCTGTAGCCGCCATTAAAGGCAATTTTGATGATGCACAAACAGGCGTTAAAAAAATATTTACTGACGATGAAATGCTAAAAAGGCTGAAAGAGAAAGGGTATGTATTCTCTTCAGCAAACTCAATAAACTGGGGAAGGCTTGTGCCTCAGATTGTTTATTATGTTTCTGCTTATTGTGATTTATTAAAAAATAGCAAGATAAAACTTGGCGAAAAAATCAATATAGTAGTGCCAACAGGCAATTTTGGCAACATTCTTGCGGCATATTATGCAAAAAGAATGGGTATACCAGTAAACAAACTTATATGTGCATCAAATAAAAACGAGGTACTAACAGAGTTTATAAACACAGGTGTATACAATAAAAATAGAGAGTTTTATACAACGGCCTCTCCCTCAATGGATATATTAATATCAAGCAACCTTGAAAGGCTTATTTACCACCTTTCAGATGAGGATAGCGGCCTTGTTTCTGATTTAATGGAGCAATTAAAAACAAATGGTGAATACACTGTAAATGGGCTAATCAAATCAAAGCTTTCAGAGCTTTTTAGCGCTGGCTCGTGCGGCGAGGAAGAAACACTACTAACAATAGCAGAATGTTTTAATAAATACGGCTATCTTCCTGATACTCATACCGCTGTGGGTCTAAAAGTGTATAATGATTATAAAAAGAGAACGGCAGATAACTCTGTTACAATTATAGCGGCAACCGCAAGCCCTTATAAATTCCCAAGCGCCGTACTTTCAGCTATTACAGAGGAAAATGAAGTCGTAGATGAGTTTTCAATGCTTTCTCGGCTTGAGGAAATTAGCAAAGTAGAAGTTCCAAACCAGCTTACAGGATTAAAAGATAAGCCTGTTCGCTTTAACGATAGTTATGGTATTGACGAAATGCCCGAAGCGGTAATTTCTATGTTAGATATTTAATTTGGAGGAAAAATGTCTTTATTCGCAATAGGCGACACTCACCTTTCGCTTTCATGTGAAAAGCCTATGGATATATTTAAAGGGTGGGACAATTATACAAATCGGCTTTCAGAGAACTGGAGCCGTGTTGTAGGGCAGGATGACACAGTAGTTATAGCAGGCGATGTTTCATGGGCTATGACGCTAAAAGAGGCGAAAAAAGACTTTGAGTTTATAAACGCACTCCCTGGCAAAAAGTTGTTATTAAAGGGCAACCATGATTATTGGTGGGGAACTCTTAGCAAAATGAACGAGTTTAACAAAGAGAATGGTTTTCATTCAATCAGTTTTATCCATAACAACGCTTACCTTGTGGGCGAGTTTGCCGTTTGCGGTACACGTGGCTGGTTTTATGATGATGCAGAGCCAGACGAAAAAATCCTTCAAAGAGAGGCAGGCAGGCTAAAAACGTCAATATCTGCTGCAAAGAAAACAGGCGGAATGCCCATTGTGTTTTTACATTATCCACCTGTTAATGAGTTTGTTGTTTGCAAAGAAATACTTAATGTTTTGAAAGAAGAAGATATAAAATACTGCTATTTTGGGCATTTGCATGGATTTGTTTCATCTATGAATGCCCGCTTTAATTATGACGGAATACAATTCGAGTTAATATCTGCAGATTATCTAAAATTTAGTCCGAAACTCATTAAATAATGAACAGAAGTTAAATATTTCAAAAAGTATGGAAATATTCGTAATTTTATGGTACAATATTTCGGCTGTTAACAATACATAAGCGTATACGGCTATTTAATAAAGCCGCGGAAAGGAAAAAACTTATGAGCATTAAATCTTGTGAAAAAATTGAGAAAAATACATACGAGCTAAAGCTTACGGCAGACGCCGCACAGCTTGAAAACGCAGTATCAAAAGCATTTGCTAAAACAAAAAAAAGGTACACTGTGCCGGGGTTTCGTAAAGGCAAAGCAACACGTTCTTTAATTGAAAGAATGTATGGTGAAACGGTGTTCTATGAGGACGCTCTTGAAATTCTTTATCCAGAGCTTTATGAAGAGGCAATAGCAGAAGCTAAAATAAAGCCTGTTGACTCTCCGTATGATGTCAATGTTGAAAAGATTGATAAAGACGGTGTAGAGATAGAGCTTAAAGTTACAGTAGAACCAGAAGTTGAGCTTTCAGACTATAAAGGAATAACAGCAGAAAAAGAAGACGTTAAAGTTACAGCCGCTGAAGTAAAAGCCGAAATAGAAAAGGTTATAGAGCAAAACGCCCGCACAATCACAGTTGAAGACAGAGCCGCCGCAAATGGCGACACTGCCGTAATAGACTTTGAGGGCTTTGTAGATGAAGTGGCATTTGAGGGCGGAAAAGGCGAAAATCACAGTCTTGAGATAGGCTCAAACTCTTTTATACCAGGCTTTGAGGAGCAGCTAATTGGGCACAAAACTGGTGAGGAGTTTGACATTAACGTAAAGTTCCCTAAAGAGTATGATGAGAAACTTGCCGACAAAGATGCTGTGTTTAAGATTAAGCTTCATGAAATAAAAACTAAAGAGCTGCCTGCTCTTGATGATGACTTTGTAAAAGATGTTAGTGAATTTGACACTATTGAGGACTACAAAAAAGATGTAAAAGAAAATCTTATAAAGCAAAAAGAAAAAGCGGCAAATGATGCTTTTGAAGCAGCCGTTTTTGATATACTTTGTGAAAATACTGTTGTAGAAATACCAGAAGTTATGATAGACAGAGCAGCAGAAGATAATATAAGAGACTTTGAATACAACCTTCAAATGCAAGGCATGAGCCTTGAGATGTACATGCAATACCTTGGAATGGATATGTCAGCGTTAAAAGAGCAGTACAAAGAAGGGGCAGAAAAGCAAGTTAAACTTCGCCTTGCACTTATGAAAATTGCTGAAATTGAAAAAATGGAGGCATCAGAAGATGAAAAGAACGAGGAAATCGAAAAGTATGCGAAAGCGTATGGTATGGATGCGGAAAAAATCAAAAAATCTATTCCTGTTTCTGATTTGGAGAACGACATTATATATAAAAAGGCAATGGAGCTTGTAATCTCAAACGCAAAAACAAAAAAACCTGCCGCAAAAAAAGCAGCAGCAAAAAAGACTGAGGAAAAAAAGCCTGCCGAGAAGAAAACTGCCGAAAAAAAGCCTGCAACTAAAAAGGCAGACTTAGAAAAAGAGAAAAAGGAAACTAAAACTGCTAAAGCACCCGTGAAGAAAGCAGCAGAAAAACCAAAGGCAGACACAAAAGAAAAGGAAACAAAAGAAAAGCCAGTTAAAGCAGCAGAGAAAAAACCTGCCGTGAAAAAGGCGGCTGCGAAAAAGACTACAGAAAAAAAGGAAAAAGATGATTAACATTTGTTAATCAGACAATAATAAAAATCAACAAGGGGGTTTCAGTTATGGCATTAGTGCCTTATGTAATCGAACAAACAAATAGGGGAGAGCGTTCATACGATATATTTTCACGCCTTCTCAATGACAGAATAATAGTATTATCAGACGAGATAAGTGATGTTACAGCGAGCCTTGTTGTAGCACAAATGCTTTATCTTGAGGGGCAAGACCCCGATAAAGACATTAGTCTTTATATTAATAGTCCAGGCGGCTCTGTTACCTCTGGCTTTGCAATATATGATACAATGCAGTACATTAAATGTGATGTATCTACAATTTGTATTGGCATAGCCGCAAGCATGGGAGCGTTTTTGCTGTCATCAGGCACAAAGGGCAAGCGCATAGCACTGCCAAATGCAGAGGTTATGATTCACCAACCCTTAGGCGGCGCTCAAGGTCAGGCTACTGACATTAAAATAGCAGCAGAGCATATACTCCGTACAAAAGAAAAAATAAATAAAATTCTTGCAGAAAATACGGGAAAATCTCTTGATATTATAGTAACTGATACGGACAGGGATAATTTTATGTCTGCCGATGAGGCTAAAGAGTATGGGTTGGTTGATAAGGTTTTATATAAAAGATAATTATTCCACAATATCGGAGGTGTTTTAGTGGCAAGAGAAGATGAAAATAAAAATATTCGTTGTTCATTCTGTGGTAAAACTCAAGATAAAGTCTTGAAACTTATTGCAGGTCCTGGGGTTTATATATGTGATGAGTGCGTTGCGCTTTGCGTTGAAATAATTGAGGGTGGAAAGCCAAAAATTCAGCACAAAAAGGTGCAGTCACAAAACATTTATCTACCAAAACCTAAGGAATTAAAAAAAGAGCTTGACGAATATGTAATAGCACAAGATAACGCAAAAAGAATACTTAGCGTGTCTGTCTACAATCATTACAAAAGGGTTTATAGAAACTCTATAGATGATGTAGAAATACAAAAAAGCAATGTCCTGCTTTTAGGTCCTACAGGTGTTGGTAAAACTATGCTAGCTTCAACACTTGCTAAGATTTTAGATGTTCCCTTTGCAATAGCAGACGCTACAACGCTTACAGAAGCGGGCTATGTAGGTGAGGACGTTGAAAACATTCTCTTAAAGCTCATTCAAGCAGCCGATTTTGATATTGAAAAAGCCGAAAGAGGCATTATTTATATAGACGAGATAGACAAAATAACAAGAAAATCTGAAAACCCTACTATTACCCGTGATGTAAGTGGTGAGGGCGTGCAGCAAGCGCTGCTAAAGATTATTGAAGGCACAATCTCTAACGTGCCGCCGCAAGGCGGAAGAAAGCACCCCCAACAAGATTATTTGCAGATAGACACTTCAAAAATACTGTTTATTTGCGGTGGTGCATTTGACGGAATAGAGGAAATTATTGAAAACCGCCTTGGTAAAACTCTGCTTGGTTTCGGCGGAGAGGTTAAAAGCAAAAAAGAGCTTAAAAATTCAGATATGCTTAGCAAAATAAATCCGCAGGACCTTGTAAAATACGGGCTTATACCAGAGCTTGTAGGGCGTATTCCTGTAATATCTGCACTTCAAAACCTCGATAAGGAAGCTCTTGTAAAAATTATTAAAGAACCTAAAAATGCCCTCCTTAAGCAATATACTAGTTTATTTAAAATGGATAATGTAGAGCTTGTTTTTGAGGATGAGGCTATAAAAGAAATAGCAAAAGAAACAATTGAAAAAGATACGGGCGCAAGGGGATTGCGTGCCACCATGGAGAGAGTTTTAATACCAATTATGTATGAAATACCGTCAGACCATACAATAGAAAAAGTGACGGTTACGAAAGACTGCGTACTTGGCAAGGGTGAACCTTTATATGAGCGTGACCCAAACAGAAAAAAATCTTCTTCAACGGCAAGGCTTGTTTCTGGTAATCCCAACAAAGCAAAACCCGCCTAAGGGCGACAAAGCAGTGTTTTGCCTTTACGAGAGCCGTACAGTTCTTGAAAGGATACAACTCTATGAAGAAAACAGGACCAATTACCGCCGCATTGCCCATTGTGGCAATGCGGGGTGTTGTTATTTTTCCAAATATGACGCTTCACTTTGATGTGGGCAGAAAAAAGTCAATTGCGGCGCTAAAAGCGGCGCTAAATTCAAATCGTGAGATTTTTCTTGTGGCGCAAAAGGATTTATCAGATGAAGAGCCAAAAAAGCAGAACCTTTACTCTGTAGGTGTTGTGTCAGAGGTGCGGCATTTAATGAAGCTGCCAAACTCTGATAATGTTCGTGTTGCCGTTGAGGGAAAATACAGGGCAACATTAGAAGAGATTATAGAAAATAATCGTTATCTTAGCGGCACAGCAGTAGAAAAGCGTGAAAGATTAATTAAGCCTACTGAAAAGGATTATGAAGAAGCGCTTATAAGAGGCGTTAAAGAAATATTTGAAAACTATGCAAGCATGGCTTTTCGTTTGCCGCCTGACATGACAATTGCCGTTATGTCTGAAAAAAGAATATCAAAGCTTACAGACTATATAGCAGGCAATGTACCGCTACCACTTGAAGAAAAGCAAACACTATTAAATGAGCTAAACCCGCTTAAAAGGGGGGAAATGCTCTGCAATATGCTTGCACGTGAAACAGAGCTTTTAGAGCTTGAAACGGATATTCACGCACGTGTTCAAGAAAGTGTAGATAAAAATCA
>DASRNG010000045.1:0-27804 GCA_035647555.1 Oscillospiraceae bacterium
CCATATTTTCCGAATATGCCTACAGAAGAAGTGTTTACAATGCCCCATTGTAAAAAGGCTGAGGGGATTGTATATTCCTCTTTGCCGCTTTCATATCAAGGCACTTTGATAGACGAATTTTATTTAAGATTTGAAAACGGAGAGGTAAAAGAATACAGTGCTAAAAAAGGGGAGAGTGCATTAAAACGCCTGCTTGAAACGGACGAAGGCTCAAAAAGGCTTGGGGAAATTGCACTAATTCCGCACAACTCTCCCATTTCTAACCTTGGAATACTTTTTTATAACACTCTTTTTGATGAAAATGCTTCTTGCCATTTAGCACTTGGCGAATGTTATACAATGAACATTCAAAACGGTGCAAATATGACAGAGAAAGATTTGTTTGAAAAAGGCGGAAATAAAAGTGTAAACCATGTTGATTTTATGATAGGCACTAAGGATTTATCAGTTACAGGAATTACAAAAGAGGGCACAAAGGTGCCAGTGTTTATAAACGGCAACTTTGCATTTTAATACAATATGAAATAAAGTAAAAAAGCCAGCCCAAAAAGGCTTGGCTTTTTTGTTTTATATACTTATATGAACCAAATAGGGTTTGTGATACAAGACATAAAGCGTGGTAATGGCAGCTTTGCATCTTCAGGAATCATAAACTTTACAACCTGACGGTATAAAAAAGTGGCTGCTTTGCCATATTGATATGAAGTTTGCGCTCTAATAAAACCCTTTGACCTTACGGGTATGGTAAAGCTAATTGTAGGACTTTTTATCTTTTCACTATAAATAATTTCGTCATTATTAAAAATTTCAAGCAGTTGCCCTTTTTTCAGCCTTTCCCCACGCACGTTAAGCATAATGTTTTCATGGAAAGTAACTTCCTCGCCAACTGTTTTTCCCTCACACTCAAGGTAAAGCATAGGCCCTTTTGGTCTTGAGGTTATAACGCTATTAGCATTTTTAAGCGACCCCAATATATCAGAAGGGGAGTTAGAACTTGCGTAAACAACTGTAGTAGGGCAGGCTAAAAGCCGTGTTATGTTACCAAAATCTCTATGGAAGTCACTGCCGCCAACGGCAGGCAGCCGCTCGCCTTTTAGCAGTTTATCGTGCCACCAATTCAAAGTGGTAATGTTATCAATGCGCATAGGTCCATTCCAAACCTCTGCAGCATCAAACTGAAAATCATCTAAAGGCCAGTGCCAACCGCATAATTTACAAAAAGGGTGGTTCACTGAAATTAATCCGCCATTATCTTTAGCTTTTTGCGCTAAGGCTACAAACTCCTCAAAGGTATTTGCTATGTACGGCTCGTCAAACGGCTTTTCTAAGCCCCAAATATTACAATGCCCCTTAAACTCCGTAAGCTCCATGCCTTTTATTATTGTAAGATTTGGATTTGTGAAATTGTGGCTTGCTGCACGGGTGTTATTGTGGTCTGTAATTATAATGTAGTCAAGCTTTTTTTTAAGGGCATAGGCTATTAGTTTTTCTGTTTTTAAGTTGCCGTCACTGTGACTTGTGTGTGTATGTGTGTCGCCTTTAAGCCAGCGTTTTTCCTTAAACATAAACTCAATAGTATATGTAGCAGTTACACCGCTCTTTGGGCGGTAAACTCCCGCTATTATTTGCCAAACTCCAGCATAAGGCTCTGTTGGCTCGTACCCGTCTGTGGAGTATTTTGCACTTATTTCTATCTCTTTAGTTCTGCCTCCAGATGCCCCGTTTTGTGTGCCGTCAGGGTACACAAGACCTAAGTCTATGCAAATCCCTTCAGTTTTATCAGTCACAAAAGAGATTTTTATTTTTTCGCAGTTTTCTGGAACATCAAAGGGTATAAAAATGTATTTTTCCTTATCTTCTGCGGTGAAAGTTCTTTCAATAACAATCTTTTTGCTACTCATTATTTAACACCTCGTTTGAGTCATAGGTTTCGGCTCTTCGCAGTTTAATTTCATCTGTAATTTGCAGCATATACTCTGGCACAAGCCTAAACCTTGCCTTGTGGAGTAAAAACGCTGCTATTAAAAATACGGGCGGTACAGCGAATAGGAGAAATTTAATCATCTTAACAGCTGCCGCAGTTGCAGCAAAGCCAACTTGTGTATCAAACTTAACGGCAGCAAAGCCAGAGTATCTTATCAAATAGCTAATGCCGTTTGAAATTTTGCTAAGGAAAGTTAGCATTGAAAAAATAATGCCCTCATTTCTTTCGCCGTATTTCCACTCTCCATAATCAACGGCGTCTGACAGCATAACGCTTTGCATCATGCTCATAGCACCATAGCTTATGTTTGGAACAATGCTAAGTATTACGAAAAGTAAAAATTTAGAAGGTGCTAAAACATTTTGGAAGAACATTAATAAGTAAAAGATACAAGGCATTATATAAGTTGCTAAATACACTTTATTTCTTTCAAACTTTTTTGATGCCAAAGGAACACCAAAAAGCCCAATTCCGTTTATTATTCCTGTTGCTATAGAGTAGACCCCAAATGACTGTGGTTTAAGTGCAACGTTTGTAAAATAATATAGCATTGTGCCGCCATGCATGCAGGCGGCTGCATTAAACAGCACCATAACTGCAACAACTACGAGCGCTTGGTCATTTCTAAAAAGGATTCTTGCCGCACGCATAAAGGAGAAAGGCTCCTGCTGCTGTGGAGTTAATACAACCCTTTCTTTCGTTTTAACGGCACATATAGTAGAAGTTAATATATATATTACAGCAGCTATCATAGCATAGCGCAAATAGCCTTTTGCCGTATCTTCTTTTCCTAAAAAGCCAACAATGTTAAGAGTAAAGGCGCTTGCAAGCCCGCCTATAGCTCCTGTAACTCTTGGTAAAATAGAGAGTTTATCACGCTCTTTAGGGTCAAGCGTCATAGCGGGTATCATAGACCAGTACCCAACATCTATCATTGTAAAAGTAGCGTCACAAAGCAGGTAAAGTATTGTGACATACACATAAACCCAAATGCCTTTAAGACCGGGGTTAAAGTAAATTGCCACAGAGGTTATAGCGTTTAAGATAGCGCCAAAGAAAATATAGGGGCGAAACCTGCCCCATTTTGTGTTTGTATGGTCAATAATAGCGCCCATCATTAAGTCGTTTGCACCGTCCCAAATTTTTGAAACGAAAAGCATAATAGCAAGAAAGCCATTATTCATTTGCAGTTCGGTGCGGAAAAAGTTAGGAAGATACTCGCCGTTTACGAGTGACGACATCATATTCTTGCCGATAGGCCCTATGCCGTAGCCTATGTATTCCCCAAGAGTAATCTTATTATTTTCCGGAAGCCTTTTCATCAAAATTCCCCCTATATATTTATGCCATGTTAAATAAGCGGATTGCCTATGCTTTCTATAGTGGTAGTAAAGGTTTGACTCATAATATTAAAAATATCACCGCTATATTCTTTTATTACCCATGTATCCGCATTATTTCTTATTTCTTTAGCGCAGGTAAACACAATTGCAGAGGTTGTAACGGTGTCAGGAAGTTCGTCCTTAAAAAGCGGAAAAGCTTCAATAAATAGCTCTTTTAGCTTTTCATCAGTGAGCTTGTCCTCATCAATTGAAAAGCTTTGCATTAGCATAGCGGCAATTATTTCCCTATACATAATGTTGTAATCACTAAAGGTAAAGTTAACAGTAATTGTGGCAACATCATCATTTATTTCAGTTTTTGTTATATCATAGGTTGTGTTTTTAGAGCTTTTAGCAAAAAAGTCATCAATAGTGCCCATTAGCTTGTTTTGACTGTTAAACGCTGTTTTAAGGTTTTCGCCGCTGCTTGAAATATGCTTTTGCATGCCGTCAAAATCAAATGCTTTTAGGCTGTCAGAAAAACTTGCAATAACGTCTTTTGGCTCTATAGCACTTTTTCTGCCGCACGAATAGAAAGTTAATGCAGAGACAATAGCGAGGAGTAAGGCAAGTATTTTAATTTTCATTCTACACCTCCTAATATATTGTAATATATTCTTAAATTTTACCATGATTATAAAAAGTGTCAAGCTTTATTGAAATAAAAAAAGCAATCTCAAAAGAGATTGCGATAAAATTAATTAAATTTCTTCACTATCAGAGCCTACTGGTGCAATAACAGTCTCGTCTATCTCGCTGGCCGCCTTTGGTGCTAATGCCTCATCTGCCTTTACCCTGTGAATTGTGCCATGAGGATGCTCAGGCGGGCTGTAAACAGAAAAAAGTTTTAGCCGTGTATTCCCTATGTTAGTTAGGTTGTGCCATTTTCCAGCTGGGATTATAATAGCATAGTTTTCATATACATACCGCTGAAAATTCAGTTTGTCTTTACTACTGCCCATTCTAACTTCACCAACGCCTTGCTCAACATACAGCAGTTGGTCAACACCTTTGTGAGCCTCAAGCCCCACATCTTCACCCGGTAATAAGCTCATAACAGTTAGCTGCATATTTCGGCCAGTCCAAAGTGTGCTTCTAAAATAATTGTTTTGTAGTGCCGCATTTTTTAGGTTAATAACAAAAGGCTCTGGTCCATAGTCCTTATGTTGTAATAAATCGCTGTTTTTAGTATTATTTCTGTACATATATTTGCGGGAACGTCGCATTTCATTCGCCCTTTCATAATATTTAGCAATATGCTTTACTTTAGCATATGCACATTTTATTATAAAAGTTCAAATGAAAAGGCAAAATTAAAATTATAAATAGCCAAAAGCCCCTCTAACGCTTACCTCTCCGCTCGTTACACTTATAAGCTTGCCGTCAGAAAGCCTCACAACAAGCCCAAAGTCATCGTCTAATTTCTCTGCCGTTCCTAAAAACTCACCTTTAGAGCTAATTACCTTTACCTCCCGCCCCAATGTAATGCAGTTTTCTCGGTAGTAGGAAAGGTACTTAGTCTTGTTTTTTGGAAAGTCTTTTACCATTTTATCAAGAGAATTTATAATTTTCGCTGCAAGACTTGCTCTATTAACCTTTTTTCCGCTTTCAATAAAAAGTGAAGATGCTTTATTCTTTATATCGTCAGGAAAATCATGAATTTCTTGGTTGCAGTTTATCCCAATGCCAATAATAATATAACGCACATTTTTACTCTCACCCTCAACAGACATTTCTGTAAGTATGCCGCACACCTTTTTCTCGTTTACTATAAGGTCATTTACCCATTTTATAGAGGGTGCTACGCCAATAGCTTCATCAATAGCTTGTGACACAGCGGCGGCAGTAAACGCCGTTATATTTGCGGCGCTTTCAGCAGAAAACTCCGTGCTTAAAAGCATTGAAAGGTATAACCCCTTGTCTTTGTGAGAAATAAACTTTCGTCCTAGCCGCCCTTTGCCGTTTGTTTGCTCATTTGCTATAACAACGGTATTGCTGCTAAACTTTTCAAAGTTTCTTCGTATATAAGCGTTTGTAGAGTCTACAATGTCAAGATGTATAATACGGTTTGAAGCGGAAGTGCCAAGCAGGGCAAGCAGTTCTCCCTTGTTAAGCATATCTAAATCACTAATTAAATGGTAACCCTTTCTTGTCGAGGATAAAATAACATAGCCGTCTGCCCTTAAAGCCTTTACGGCCTTATTGACGGCACTGCGGCTTATGTTTAGCTTTTTGCTTATCTTCTCTCCTGACACATAACCCCTGCTTTGCTTTAGCGCCGCTAGCACATAGCTTTTTGTCATAATACCACCTGTTTTTGATGTGTTTTATTTAAGTATAACAGATTTAAGACAATTGTAAACACAAAAATACTTTTGTTGACAATTATACTTTAACGTGTTATTTTATTGTAAACAAAAAAACAAAAAGGTTTACAATGAAAACAAAAGACATTACATATATAGCAGTCTCAGCGGCGTTAATTACAATATGCTCGTGGATATCTATACCGCTAACAGTTCCTGTGACGCTTCAAACTTTTGGAGTGTTTCTTGTTATGGGGATTGTTGGTGGGAAACGTGGATTTTTAGCTGTTTTTACATATGTTTTAGTAGGAATGGCAGGTGTACCAGTTTTTTCGGGTTTTAAGGGCGGTGCGGCAGTTTTGTTTGGCAGTACGGGCGGATATATTTTTGGATTTCTTTTAGCAGCAGCTATTGTATGGCTTTTTACACATTTTTTTGGTGATAGTTTAGTAGTACTCGCTGTTAGCATGGCAGCAGGTTTAGCTGTTTGCTACATAACAGGCTCTTTATGGTTTATGTTTATCGTTTTAAAAACGGCAGAGCCTATGGGCTTTATAGCCGCTCTTAGCAAAACTGTTTTACCTTTTATTATTCCAGATGTTATTAAAATTTTTATTGCCCTGCGTTTAACAAAGGTGCTTAAAAATCGAATATAAAAGATTTTTAAAACTGTAAGAGTCACATTAACAAGAAAAGTATAGTATAATGTAGTGCAGTTAAAAAACAGTGCAGCATAGTTTTACATATCAATGTAAAGGAGGGGTACTATGTTTTGCATTTGTTTTAGAAGACGAAGAAGATGTTGTATGCGAAAAGTTTTCTATGGCTGGAGATGTTGCCGATTCTAATATAAAGTTAATTGGGCTGTAAGTTTTACTTGCAGTCCAGCTTTTTTGTTGTTATTATTAATAAATTATTGGCATTTTGTATAAAGTTATAGCGCATAATATATTGACTTAATTGTTAATAAGTTGTAAAATGTGTCCAATAGAACAATTTAATAGGAGGTTATTATGGTTATTTCCAGAATAATCGAGAAAAAGGATGAAGCGGCAAAATACATGGTAAAAGAAATCACGCACATATGCCGCAGTTTTGAAAAGCGCCCTCCCGGCTCATTGGGGGAAAAGCAGGCATGTGAGTATATGGCAGATGTGCTAAAAAATGATTGCGGCTGTGAGCGTGTAGAGGTGGAGCCTTTTGAGTTAAGTCCAGGGGCATTTTATGGTTGGCTTTACATAACAATGACTCTTGCAATAGCTGCTGTTCCGGTGTATTTCTTTTATCCCCTTATCTCAGCTATTATGATAGCTTTTGGTTTATTTGTTGTCATTATGCAATTTGGTATTTATAAAAAGTTTATAGACTTTTTATTCCCAAAGTCAACAGGTCACAACGTAACGGCTATAAAAAGCTGCACTGGCGAGGTTAAAAGGCGCATTATATTTAATGGTCACCCTGACGCTGCGTGGGAATGGCCTGTAAACTACAAACTTGGCGGTGTTGGCTTTGAGGGGCATGCCGTAATATGCGGTATTGGTGCTGGTTATTACCTTGTAATATCTATACTAAGCTTTATACAAAACGGTTTTAGCGGTGGTACTGACACGTCCTCTACCCTTGGAAAGCTTGGGCTTTGGGGTATTTTATTTGTGCCTTTCTTTATTGGTCTTTATTTTATGAGAAATAAAAATCGTGTTGTAGATGGTGCAAACGACAACCTTTCTGGCTGCTATATGGGTATTGCAATCCTTAAAGCAATGAAAGAAGAGGGGATTGAGCTTGAAAATACCGAGGTTGGCGTTGTGCTAACAGGTGCCGAGGAAGCGGGTCTTCGTGGTGCAAAAGCGTGGACTGAAAAGCATAAAGACGAGTTTAGTGATGTACCCACTTTTGTATATTCTTTTGACACAATTCACGACCCGAAACATCTTATGGTTAATTATCGTGACCTGAACTCTTCTGTTAAAAGTGATAAAGACGCTTCTGATTTATTTAGAGAAGCTGCTAAAGAGCTTGGAATACCATGCAAAAAAGGCTTTGTGCCACCCCTTGGCGGTGCGACTGACGCAGCAGCATTTGCACAGGCAGGTATGCGCGCTACAGGTATTACAGGTCTTAACCACAATTTAGAGCCTTATTATCACACAAGAAGAGATACATACGATAATATGAATTTAGAGGGACTTGCTAACTGCTATGCGGTGGCTACCCGTGTTCTTGAAATGTTTGACGGCGGAGCGAAACAATAAAATAAAAATTTCCCGCTTCTTTTAAGAAGCGGGTTTTTTGTTGGTTAAGTTTTAGAAAATAAATACAGTGGTATTTATTCCATTCTTTTTGCCTCTTTAATTTTAATTCTTCCTATATAAGGGATTTTAATAAATCCTGAAGCAGTGTCACCCTCAAATGTAAAGGAAAGGTCAATTTCCTTGCCTTGTAGAAGGTCTACAGTTGCTTTAGCGTTAAGGGTGTTTCCGTCCTCTGTGATGTCAAAGATTTTAAACTCAGGGATATCCATGTCAGAGGGTAGCTCAAGGTCAAACCCGTATTCGCCGTTATCATCAAAAACCTTAATGATAGCATCGCCTTTGAAAAACATAGTGTCAACATGTGCAAGCCAGTTTCCTAAACCAATCATAATTGATGCCTCCTTAATATAATAGGCAGTGAAGCCTATAAAAATATTACCAAACTTTTTTAATTTGATATTGTATAAATTTAATAATATGTTATAATATTATTAAATTAAAGGTGATTTTATGCTAACTAAATATAAGAATTATGAAAACTGGAGTAAATACGAAAACACGCTTACCCATTTTAGCAATTTAACAGGTATTACTATATATTTGTTATCGCTTGATGGGTACGTACAAGGAATTTTATCTGAAAATGCTGTGGCGCTAAAGCTTTATATCGCCTCTTATAACAGGCTTAAAAAAATAATAAGTGATGCCTCCTTTGACTTTCCTTTGTTTTTATCAGAAGCGCACGGGACATCTTATTACACAATAAAAACATCTTGCGGAATACTTTTATTTGGACCTGTAATTCATATGGAGATAAATGAATCTTCTTTTATAAATCAATTTGAGCAAAGTGAGCTTTCCGTTGTAGAAAAGTTAAGGTATATTGATAGCTATGCACACACCCCTCTTATTGGCTACAAAGAGTTTGTAGAGCTTGCAGTATTTCTTAATAATTTAATTAATAAGAAAGATGACTCCATAGAGTCTCTTGTACAAAACAAGCGGCTTTTCAATCTAGAGGAAAACAAAAAATCATTTAGCCTTAGCGGTTATAGGGAGCATCAGCATCCATTTCCATTTGAGTTTAGAAGTGCCATTATTGATGCGATGCGTACTGGGGACTCTTTTGTTCTTACAAGTGCCTTAAAAGAGTTAAAAAGCTGGAGGGTGAATTTAGCTTCACGCTCTCCATTGAACAGCTCTAAATTATCTTTTGCTGTTTTCGCTGGTGTAATAATGAATGAAAGTGTAAACGCAGGGCTTGACGGCAGCCTTGCAATGAGGCTTTGCGAATACTATGTTGAGTGGGCAGAAAAGGCAAGAAATATTGAAGAGATATACGGAATTTTTATAAAAATGCTATATGACTATACAGACAGGTTTCATAAACAGAGAAAGCGGCAGTTATCAAAGCTTTCAGCGGAGTTTGAGAAATATGTTTACTCAAAGACTAACGAGCGGATATCACTATCAAAAGCGGCAGAAACACTTAATGTTTCACAACAATACCTTTGCAAAAAGGTTAAGGAGGATTTTGGCGTATCGCCCAATAAAATTATACATAAAATAAAAACGAAAGAAGCCAAACGAATCCTCAAGGCAAAGGAAATGCCTCTTTCGGAAATTTGGCTTCATCTTGGTTATTGTGACCAAAGTCACTTTAATAAAGTTTTCAAGCAATATTCGGGTATAACCCCAAGCGAATATTTGCAAAAATCATAAGTTATAATATTTAATCAAAGCTTTCAAGGTCTACAGCAACTCTTAAAATTTTTCTCGCTTCAGTTACGCCAATTTTACCAGAGCCATTCACACTTGCCGCCAAAATTTGTGCAGGGTGAAGCGTCTCAAGAGAGACAGCGGCCCTTAGTGCCAGCCGAGCGTCTGAAACAGTAATTTTTCCATCTCCGTCAACATCACCTTTTATAACCTTAAAATATTCTGTAATAGCAAAGCTGCCCAAAGAGTTTGAGGTAAGCTTTATATATTTTTTGCCATCAGAGAAAGGTGATACAATTTCATGGCTAATCGGGGTTAGTTTACCCCCTTCAATTTTGAATGCTTTTAAGAGAGAATAATGTTTTCCAGCGGGAATATAAATAACTGCATCTTCCGTTAAGACGGCGCTTTTTCCGTAAAGACCTGCACCACAGCTATATACATTAAAGTCATAGTAATTTTCATTTTCCTGAGTGAAAGATTTTGCTATATCAAAGTCTTCTCCGCTCGTTACCCCTTTGGCGTATACATTTGTGCCAACTTCAAAGTTTGAGGTGATATAAATGCCGCTTTCAGGCTCGTGCCGTAAATCATTTGTGAGTGTTGGGGTAAGGTTTAGTGATTTTACATAGCTTTCTGCATACGAATTTTGTACGCAGTATATACCGTCTACAAAATAAAATTCTTCATAACCAGGGGAGGACGTGGAGCCTAAAAGAGCATCTTCGCCTATGCTTGTAATGTTTTTAGGAAGATATATTTTTGTTAAATCATAATTATGTGATAAAGCCTCTTTACCAAGAGAGGTAAGGTTATCACTAAGACGAAGTGACGTTAAATTCCAGCAGTACGAAAAGGCAAAGTCACCAATATGAGTAACGTTGTTGTGCATATTAACCTTTGTTAGCTCATAGCAGTAATAAAATGCATAGTCCTCAATTTTAGTAACGGTTTTAGGTACTAAAAATTCGCCGCCTTTGCCTGCTGGAAAGGCTAAAAGAGTTGTTTGATTTTTATTGTATAAAACACCATCTAAAGAAGAATATACTTCATTGTCAGCACTAACTTCAATTTTAATAAGCTCATCAGATGCTAAAAAAGCCTTTTTTACGATTGTTGTTACTGAGGCAGGAATATAAATATATGTAACCCCAGTGCTTTTTTCAAACGTGTTTGCAGCAATCCTTTTAACGGGTACACCGCCAATAGAATCGGGAATAATAACGTTTGGAGAAGTGCCTATATATTTTGTAATGGTGATTTCAGAGCCGCCCGCTCCTGTAACTTTATATTCAAAGTCACTCTCAGCGTTTGCAGCAGCAGTTTTAACTAAAGGCAGCCCTGCTTTTGCATAAGACTCTGTAGCAACAATAGGGGTACTGCTCGGCTTTGGGTTTTGCAGAATAAATACTGCTATTGAAAAGATAACAAGGCAAGCGATTGTGGTTATAACTACTTTACCAGACATTATATTTTTTTTCATTATGGCTCCGCCTTTATTTTTTTATATTTTGTATACAGTATAATGTGAAAATATAAAAAAAGCAATATAAAGTTTTGGGAAAAGCAAATCGGAAGCCGAAGCTTCCGATGTTTTTGCTTTGTATAAATTATACGGCTTATACGGCACGGGTAACCTTACCGGAGCGCAAGCAGCGAGTGCAAGCGTATACTCTGCGAGGAGAACCTTCAACAATTGCCTTTACGCGTTTTACGTTTGGTTTCCACGTTCTGCTCGAGTGACTATTAGAGTGAGATACCTTTTTTCCAAATGAAACACTCTTGCCGCAATAACTACACTTTGCCATCTTTGCACCTCCTTTTTATAAATAAAGAATATAGCCCTTTTAAGGCAGCGGGAATATAATATCAGTTTTGAAGTGTTAATGCAAGCATTATTTTGTTTTTTTGCAATTTTTCTAAAAAAACTATGAAAATAATAAAAAAATACAGAAAACTATTGCAAAATATATTTTCATAATATATAATACCTTCAGACGAACATTTGTACACCCAATAATAAATATAAATGGAAGTAACGGAGGATTAAATATGTCCGATAAAAACAAAGCCTTAGAAACGGCTATTTCTAAAATTGAGAAAGAACACGGCAAGGGCGCTATTATGAGGCTTGGCGAAAATGCTGGTATGAACATTGAGTCTATATCAACAGGCTCTATAGCCTTAGACGTTGCCACAGGCATAGGCGGGCTGCCAAGGGGTAGAATTGTTGAAATATATGGTCCTGAGTCTTCTGGAAAAACAACTCTTGCCCTTCACGTTATTGCCGAGGCGCAAAAAAATGGGGGAGAGGCAGCATTTATTGACGCTGAACACGCTCTTGACCCAATATATGCTTCAAAACTTGGGGTAGATATTGACAGTCTGCTCGTTTCCCAGCCAGACGATGGCGAACAGGCGCTTGAAATTGCAGAGGCGCTTACACGCTCAGGTGCGCTTGATATTGTTGTAATAGACTCTGTAGCAGCTCTTGTGCCGCGGGCAGAAATTGAGGGTGAGATGGGCGACTCTCATGTAGGGCGGCACGCAAGGCTTATGTCACAAGCTTTAAGAAAACTTGCAGGGGCAATTGCACGCTCTAAAACAATAATTATATTTATCAACCAATTAAGAGAAAAGGTTGGGGTTATTTATGGCAGCCCTGAGGTTACAACAGGGGGCAGGGCGCTAAAGTTTTATTCTTCAATTCGTATTGATGTTCGTAAAATTGAGCAGTTAAAAGGGCCTGGTAACGAGTTTACAGGCTCAAGAACAAGGGCAAAAGTTGTGAAAAATAAGGTTGCTCCTCCATTTAAGGAAGCAGAATTTGATATAATGTATGGTATGGGAATATCTCGTGAGGGTGAAATAGTTGACCTTGGAGCTAAAACAAATATCGTGAACAAAAGCGGAGCATGGTACTCCTATGGTGAACAACGATTAGGGCAAGGGCGAGAAAATGTAAAAGAATTTTTAAGAAGTGACCCATCTCTTGCTGATGAAATAGAAGCAAAAGTAAGAGAGATTCTATGCAAAAGCACCTCATTTAGTGATGATGCATTAAAAGATGATAAGGATTCACAGCGCCAATATTCTAAAGAAGAAGCGAGAGCGTCGCTTGATATAGCAGTTGATGATGAATGATTGTTACAACAAAAAAAGGTAATTTTGACAAAATCCATATATATATTGATGGTGAGTACTGTTTAACCGTTTATGATACATATTTTTATGAAAGCGGCATTTCAGACGGTGACACTATTGATGAAGATAAGCTTGCCTGCCTAAAAGGGGAGGCAAGCTTTCGCCGTGCATATGAAAGCGCCCTTAGAATGATAGCAGCAAGAGCGCACTCAAAAAAAGAAGTTTATATGAAGCTTTCAAGAAATCATGATAACCAAAGCATAGATAGAGTGTTAGAGAAGTTAGAAGAAAAGGGTTATATAGATGACTATGACTATGCAAATCAGCGTTTTATATATCTTTATAATAGAAAAAAGTGGGGAGAGCGAAGAATACGGCAAGAGTTAAAATCAAAGGGTGTAGACTCTGAAATTATTGACACTGTTATTAAAAAGGGTATTGACAACGACCCCGTTTCTCGTATTATAATGCTAATAGATACAAAGCATAGTAAATCTCTTACTGATGAGAAAGGCAAAAGGCGCGTTTACTCTGCTCTTTTAAGAATGGGGTACGACAACTGGGATATAAGAAAGGCTTTTTCAGAGTATGAGTTAAATTTACAAAACGAGCAAGCAGACGACTTTTGAAAGGATGAACACAAATGGGTATAAGTGTGCTGCCAATTAGCCTTGGCTGCTCAAAAAACCAAGTGGATTTTGAGATAATGCTTAAAACTCTTTTAGATGACAACTTTACGATTTTAGAAGAATTTGACGATGCTGACATAGCAATAATAAATACATGTGCTTTTATTGAAGATGCTAAAAAAGAGGCTATTGAAAATATTCTTGAAATGGCAGACTATAAAGAAGATGGCATAATAAAAAAGATAATTGTAACGGGCTGCCTTGCCCAGAGGTATAAGGATGAAATTTTCAAAGAGATACCAGAGGTAGACGCTATACTCGGCATTGGCGCAAATAGCGATATAATATCGGCTTGCTATGCTGTTATGGACGATACAAAGGTGAAAAGCTTTCCTCCAAAAGAAAATCTACCGCTTAGCGGTGATAGAATGCTTATTACACCAAAGCACTTTGCATATCTGCGTATTTCTGACGGCTGCTCTAATAATTGCTCGTACTGTGCAATACCATCTATAAGGGGCAAGTTTCGCAGCCGAGAAATTGAGGATATTCTTTCAGAGGCAGAAACGCTTGTAAAAGGCGGCGTGAGAGAGCTAATATTAATAGCGCAGGACACAACGCTTTACGGCAAGGATATATACGGAGAGATAAAACTACCAAAGCTGCTTACACAGCTTGCTAAAATAGAAAACCTTGAATGGATAAGGCTTCTATACTGCTATCCTGACAAAATTACAGACGAATTATTAGAGGTTATAAAAACAGAGGAAAAAGTTTTAAATTATCTTGATATTCCCTTTCAGCATGCAGATGAAAAAATACTAAAAGCTATGAACAGAAAAGGCAGCAAGGCAGAGTTTTTAACATTAGTACAGAAAATCAGAAGCGAAATTCCTGATATTGTGCTAAGAACAACGCTTATAACAGGCTTTCCTTTTGAGGGGGAAGAGGAGTTTACAACTTTATCAGAGTTTGTAAATGAAGCGAAGTTTGACCATCTTGGCTGTTTCGCCTATTCTAAAGAGGAGGGTACAAAAGCTGCCCTGCTTTCCAGTCAAGTAGATGCCGAAACAGCGCAAAACCGCAGTGAAATAATAATGGAGCAGCAATACAATATTGTTACAAAGCTAAATGAAAAGTATATTGGAAAAACGCTTGATGTTGTTATGGAAAGTTACGAAGGTTATTTAGACTGCTACTATGGCAGAGCGTACATAAATGCACCTGAGATTGATTCAATAGTAATATTTACAAGCACTCTTGATATTTCAGATGGTGAGGTTGTACCTGTTAAGATTTTAGCGGTAGCAGAAACGGGCTATGACCTTCTTGGTGAAGCGGTTTAACAATTTAATGGTTAAATAAAAGGAGAAAGAATTGAACTTACCTAATAAATTAACAATCTTTAGAATGATAATAACCCCATTTTTTCTTGCTGTTTTAATAAGCGAAAGCATACCGCACAGCTTTATTTACGGAGCAGTTTTATTTGGCATTGGCTCACTAACAGACTTTATTGACGGCAGATTAGCAAGAAAGTATAATCAAATAACTGTATTTGGAAAGCTTGCTGACCCCGTAGCAGATAAAATGCTCACAACTGCCGCTTTGCTTGCATTTATGCAGTTTGGGCTTTGCAATATATGGATAGTTATGATAGTGTTAATCCGTGAATTTGCAATAACTTCATTTAGGCTTGCAGCCTCGGCACAAGGTGTTGTAATACCCGCTAATATATATGGAAAGCTAAAAACAATAAGTCAAATGGTTTTTACTATAATAATTATGATTTTAGGCGAATTAGCTTACATTGAGGTTTTGCCAGAGTCTTTTAACCTGCCCTTAGTTTCAAATGCTCTTTTATGGATAACAGCCATTTTAGCCGTTGTTTCTGGATTCGTTTATATAAAACAAAGCGTCAAACTAATTGATTTTAGCAAATAGCTTTACATTTTTTAGGGCTTAGAATATAATATACGGAAAGTCAATTTGAATGGATGATTTTATGTTTGGTAGGCTTAAAGATGATATTTATAGTATAAAACAGCGTGACCCTGCTGCAACTTCCTCTTTAATGGTGTTTTTACTGTATCCAGGGCTTCGTGCCGTAATGGCCCATAGGAAAGCGCACTGGTTTTATAAAAGAGGGAACTTTTTTATAGCAAGATATATATCACAACGCACAGCAAGAAAAACGGGTATAGAAATTCACCCGGGGGCGAAAATCGGCAAACGGCTGTTTATAGACCACGGTGTGGGGGTAGTGATTGGAGAAACCGCAGAGATAGGAAATGATGTTACGCTATATCAAGGTGTAACGCTCGGCGGCACAGGTAAAGACACAGGTAAAAGGCACCCCACAATAGGCGATAATGTTATGATAGGTGCAGGCGCAAAAGTTTTGGGGCCGTTTAAGGTTGGCAACAACTCCCGTATAGCTGCGGGCAGCGTTGTTCTGAGTGAAATTCCTGAAAACTCTACTGCTGTAGGCTCTCCAGCACGAATAGTAAAAAGAGATGGGCAGCGTGTAGATGACTTAGACCAAGTCCATATCCCTGACCCATTAAAGCAGGAGATAGAGCGGCTTGAAAGCATGATAGAGGCACTAAAAGACTGAAATACCGAAAGGATTAAATATGAAGATTTATAACACCCTTACAAGAAAAAAGGAGGAGTTTGTACCGCTTGAGGACGGGAAAGTTAAAATTTACGTCTGCGGTCCCACTGTGTATAACTATATTCATATAGGAAACGCACGTCCGCTTTGCGTGTTTGACGTATTGCGGCGATATTTAGAATATCGTGGCTTTGATGTTACCTTTGTTCAAAACTTTACAGATATTGATGATAAAATAATAATCAAGGCGAATGAAGAAGGGGTTACCTCAAAAGAAATTGCAGAAAAGTATATAAAAGAATACAAGATAGATGTTGAGGGGCTTTTTGTAAAAGAGGCTACTATTCACCCGAAAGCTACCGAAAACATAGGGGAAATCATCAAATTTATAAAAACACTTGTGGATAAAGGCTGTGCTTATGAGTCAGGCGGAGACGTGTATTTTAGCACAAAATCGTTTGATGAATATGGCAAATTATCACGGCAGCCGCTTGATGACTTGGAGCTTGGCGCGCGAATTGATATAGACGAGCGCAAGCGTGAACCAATGGATTTTGCGTTGTGGAAAAAGGCGAAAGAGGGCGAGCCTTTTTGGAATTCTCCATGGAGCGAGGGAAGACCAGGCTGGCATATTGAGTGTTCTGCAATGTCAAGGCGCTACCTTGGCGATACATTTGATATTCATGCAGGCGGGCAGGACCTAATTTTTCCCCACCATGAAAACGAGATTGCACAAAGTGAGTGTGCAAACGGCGCACCTTTTGCAAGGTATTGGATGCATAACGGATATATAAATGTTGATAATATAAAAATGTCGAAATCTGCTGGCAACTTTTTCACAGTTAGAGATGTTGCGAAAACTTACGGATATGAGCCGATACGCTACCTTATGGTAACAACGCACTACAGAATGCCGATAAATTATAGCATTGAAGTTATAGAGCAGTGCAAGGCATCACTTCAAAGAATTTATACATGCCGTGAAAACCTTGATTTTCTGCTTACGAATGCAAAAAGTAAAGACGAAAAGCAAGAGCAGGAACTTAAAACGAAAATGGCGGCGCATAAAGATGCCTTTATAAAAGCTATGGACGATGACCTTAACACGGCAGACGGCATAACGGCGGTATTTGAGCTTGTGTCTGACATTAACAGGCTGATAAATACAGACTCCTCTAAAGAACTTATTACATTTTGTGCCGATTTACTTGATGAGCTTTGTGCAGTGTTTGGGCTGCTTCAAAACCGCAAAAAGGAAACGGTGAGTGACGAGGTTATGGCACTTGTTGAAAAGCGCACAAAAGCAAGGCAGGAAAAAGACTGGGCATTGGCAGATAAAATACGAGATGAACTATACTCAATGGGTGTTACGCTTGAAGATACACCACAAGGCATTAAAATAAATCAAAAATAGAAACGGTGGAATATGACTAGTAAAGAACGAGCAGCTTTAAGGGCTAAGGCAAACCCGCTTGAGGTGCTTTTCCAAATAGGAAAAAATGGCGTTACTGATGCGGTAATAGCCCAAACAGAGGCGGCATTTAGCACAAAAGAGTTAATAAAAATTAGAGCCTTACCAGACTCTTCACCCATAACCGCACGTAAGGCGGCTGATATATTGGCGGACAAAACAAAAGCAGATGTTATACAGGTGATAGGTGCCGTTATTGTGCTTTACCGTGAAAATAAGGAGCTTCAAAAAAATGAAAAAGAGGCAGAAAGACGCAAAAAACAAGCCTTTTATGCCGAAAACTCCCGCAATAAAAAGACTTTTAGCAAGAGTAAAATGGTATACAAGAAGAAAAATAGGGCAGGAAAGCCCGCCTTATCATCACAAAGCAAAACAAAAAGCCAAAAGAGGGCAATAAGCAAAAATAAGGAGAGATAGAATGTTGTACGATTTAGTTCATAAAACAAGGTCTTACCGTAATTTCGACCCTTCTGTAAAATACTCATCAAAGGAAATGGAGGAGATTATTAATCTTTGCCGTTTCACACCGTCTACTGCCAATAAGCAGTCTGTAAAATTTGCTTATGCGTGTGATGAAAAGCTTTGCGAAAAAGTGTTTCCGCTTCTTCGCTGGGCAGGCTATTTAAGCGACAAGCCACCTTATAATGGCAATGTGCCGTCAGCATATATACTACTTTGCTATGACCTTAATATATCAAAAGACCCAATTGAAATTGATGTGGGCATTTGTGCGCAAACAATAGTGCTTGGGGCTATGGAGAAAGGTATTGGCGCTTGCATGATAGGAAGCTTTGATAAAAAGGAAATGTCAAAAATATTTGGACTTTCTGACAATTTATATCCACGCCTTATTATAGCTCTTGGAGAGCCAAATGAAAAAATAGTAATAACAGACCTTACTGGCGAAGACATAAAGTATTATAGAGATGAAGAAAAGACGCACTATGTTCCGAAAAGAACGCTTGACGAAATTATAATTAAATAAATACTTGACAAATATTTGCTATATGTTATAATCAACAGGCAATAAAGCAGAACTTTGTCCGTTCTCACCGTAACAGTCTTTGTCTGTGAGGTTAATATAGCAAAACATATTACTTGTGATTTGTGCGTGGACAGATGTATCTGCCCACGCTTATTATTTAATGGAGGTGCTTTGGTATCGGTAGCAAGGAAATGCAAGTGAATGGAGAAATCAGGGACAGGGAGTTAAGAATCGTTTCAGATTCTGGGGAGCAGCTTGGCATTATGTCTGCAAGAGAAGCTCTTAAGATTGCTGAAGACAGAAATCTTGACCTTGTTAAAATCGCCCCATACGCCACACCACCTGTATGTAAGGTTATGGATTATGGCAAGTACCGTTTTGAACAGTCAAAACGTGAAAAGGAAGCGAAAAAACATCAAAAAGTTATAGAGGTTAAAGAAATTCGTTTATCCCTCAACATTGATACACATGATTTTGACACAAAGGCAAACCATGCAAAAAGATTTTTGAGTGACGGATGTAAAGTTAAAGTTTCCATTCGTTTTAGAGGCAGAGAAATGGCGCACGCACAAAATGGCAGAAAAATCATGGCAGATTTTGCCGAGTCGTGCAGTGAGTTTGGAACTGTTGAGAAAACCCCTAAAATGGAGGCTCGCTCTATGCTCATGTTCTTAGTTCCTATCGTATCAAAGTAACGGAATATTCAAGGAGGAAACACTTATGCCTAAGATTAAAACACACAGTGGCGCAAAAAAGCGTTTTAAGATTTCAAAAACTGGCAAGCCTATGCGCAGCCATGCTAACAGGTCGCATATACTTACTAAAAAGACAACAAAACGCAAAAGGCACCTTCGCAAGACGAGCGTTGCCGATGTTACAAACCAAAAGCAAATTAAGCGCCTTCTACCCTATAAATAAAGTAAGCAACGGAGGAATTATATTATGGCTCGTACAAAAAGTGTAACAGCAACACGCCACAGAAGAACGAAAGTTCTAAAACGTGCTAAAGGCTACTACGGCTCAAGGAGTAAGCTTTTTAGAACTGCAAAACAAGCTGTTATGAAAAGCGGCAACTATGCATATGTAGGCCGCAAACAAAAGAAACGTGATTTTCGCCGCCTTTGGATAACAAGAATATCAGCGGCATGCAAATCAAATAATGTTAACTATTCAACATTTATAAATGGACTTAAAAAAGCAGGTATTGAGCTTAACCGCAAAATGCTTTCTGAAATAGCAATAAGCGACCCAGAGGGTTTTGCGGCTCTTGTAGACAAAGCTAAAGCCGCACTTTAACGGTTACAATGCGGACGATTGATATCGTCCGCATATTATTTAAAAGGGTATTACCACCTTAAAGGAGTATATCTTTGGAGATTATCACAAGCAGAAACAACGAGAGAATAAAGCTTGCCGCAGCACTTCTTACGAGTGCCGACAAAAGAAGACAAACAGGCCTTTTTCTTTTAGAGGGCGCACGTCTTTGTGTTGATGCGGTTAAAAGCAATATAGAAATTGAGTGTTTACTACTGAGTGAAAAGGCGGAACATCATTTTAAGAATGAGGCTTTAGTGATATCAAAAGCTGCAAACAAATCTTATAAAATAAGTGATGATTTAGCATATAAGATATCTGACACAAAGCAACCGCAGGGCATTTTTTGTATATGTAAAATGCTTGACAAAACTGAAGATATAGATAAAATAGATTACAACGGAAAATATATAGCCCTTGAGGAGATATCAAATCCGTTAAACCTTGGCTCTATATGCCGCAGTGCCGAGGCTTTTGGTTTAAGCGGCATTGTTATAAGCGGCGGGTGTGATATTTATAATCCGAAAGCGCAAAGAGCGGCAATGGGCTCACTTTTGCGTTTTCCTGTTATAAATACTGATAATCTTCCCCGCCTTTTTGCCCTTTTATCACAAAAGGGAATGAAAACCTTTGCAGCCGTGTTAGATGATGATGCGGTGGGGTTAAAGGATGCAGATTTTACAAATGGCGTCATATGTGCTGTTGGTAACGAGGGAGCAGGGCTAAAATCAGAAACGGTAAATGCGGCGCAAAGCAAAATTACTATTTCTATGAAAGGCTCTACAGAATCGCTGAATGCAAATGCAGCGGCAGCAGTTATAATGTGGGAAATGATGAGATGAACAGTTACCCTGTTGAATATTGGATGTGGCTTCAAAATGCAATTGGAGCTGGGGCCGCTACCGATGAAATTCTTTCATATTTTGAAACTCCTAAAGCAATGTATGAAGCGGGCGAATATGAATGGCGTCTTTCGGGTATATTTACGGCGGCAAAAATTGAGAAATTGAAACAAAAGTCTCCTAAAGATTTTTTAAGAACAGTTTCAGAGTGTCACAGCAAAGGGGTAAAAGTTTTAACGCCAGACAATGAAAAATACCCAAAACAATATAAATTCTTAACAGATATGCCCTTGGTGCTTTATGTGTTGGGTGATGAAAGCTCACTTTTAGACCATGTTCATATTGCAATAGTTGGCACAAGGAAAGCCAGCGCATACGGCACTGAAGTTACGCAAAGAATGAGCTACTCTCTTGCTAAAGCGGGAGTGACGATAGTTAGCGGAGGGGCGCTTGGCATAGATAGTGAAGCACACGCAGGCGCTATGCTTGCAAAGGGAAGAACTGTTTGTGTATTAGGCTGCGGCATTTACTGCGACTACCTTAAAGCAAATGCACCATTAAGGCGGGCAATCACTCGTTATGGTGCAGTAATAAGTGAGTACCCTATTTTTGCGCCGGCATCAAAAATCACATTCCCAATAAGAAACCGCCTTATTTCAGGTCTTTCACTTGGTGTTATAGTTGTAGAGGCAGGCGAGCGCAGCGGCTCTCTTATAACTGCAAGGGTTGCCGCAGAGCAGGGAAAAGATGTGTTTGCAGTACCTGGCGATATACTCCGCTCATCTTTTACGGGAACAAATATGCTTATAAAAGATGGTGTTAAGGCAGTTTTTACCCCATCTGATGTTTTATCAGAATATAGTTATGAGTACGGCGAGTATTTGAATATAAAAGGTATAGATGACTTTTTTTCATCTACCAAATATATAAATTATCAAAAAAAGAGCGGCAGTAAACACAAAGTAAATCAGGCTGAAAAACAACCTGAAAAACCATTTGAAAATAAGGCTTCACTTCCTCAAACGGCAAGTGAGGATGCAAAAAATATATTCACGCTTTTATCTGAAAATGCTATACATATTGATGAAATTTCTGAAAAGGCTTCTATTAACATTCAAAAAACATTGTGCGCTTTAACAGAACTTGAAATGTACGGCTGTGCCCGCCAAATTGAGGGCAAAAGATATGTTATTATAAATAAAAAACGGTTATAAGACACCATTGGTATATAGAAAGGATACGGTAAATGTCAAAATTAGTTATTGTTGAGTCTCCAACTAAAGCAGCAACTATTAAAAAATACTTAGGAAAAGGCTATGAGGTTGTAGCATCGGTAGGCCACGTAAGGGACCTGCCTGCCGCAAAACTTAGTGTTGATGTTAAAAACGACTTTGCCCCTAAATATGCAGTTATCAAAGGAAAAGAAAAAGTTGTAAAAGAAATTAAAGAAAAGATGGGGCAGAGCGAGCAAGTGCTTCTTGCTACTGACCCTGACCGTGAGGGAGAGGCTATTTCATGGCACCTTGCAACACTTTTAGGCCTTGATATAAACGATAAAAACAGAGTAAAATTTAACGAGATTAACAAAAACACGGTTCAAAAGGGAGTTGAAAACCCTGAAACTATTGATTTGGGTCTTGTTAATGCACAGCAAGCAAGAAGAATACTTGACAGGCTTGTAGGTTATAAATTAAGCCCATTTATTTCACAAAAAATAAGGAGAGGGCTTTCTGCAGGGCGAGTTCAAAGTGTTGCTGTAAGAATGATTGCGGACAGAGAAGATGAAATAAACGCTTTTGTACCAGAAGAATACTGGTCACTTGATGCGAAGATGACAGTCAACCGCAAGCAGTTTATAGCATCTTTTGTTGGTGATGAGACGGGCAAAATTAAGCTTGAAAGCAAAGAGGAAACAGACGCCATAATTAATCGCCTCAGTAATGCCGATTATACAATAGACGCCATTAAAAAAGGGCAAAGAAGAAGGCAGCCTTCACCACCTTTTATAACATCATCACTTCAGCAAGATGCCTCAAGGCGCCTTGGTTTTCAACCGCAAAGAACAATGAAAGTAGCACAAGAGCTATACGAGGGTGTAACGATAAAAGGAATTGGCTCAATGGGTCTTATCACATATATGAGAACAGACTCTTTGAGAATAAGTGAAGAGGCAAGAGCAGATGCCAATAAATATATTGAGGAGACATATGGCAGCTCATACCTTCCCGAAAAACCACGATATTTTAAGTCAAGGTCCTCTTCGCAAGACGGGCACGAGGCTATACGCCCCTCTGTTGTTACAATTACCCCTAAGATGGCAAAGGAAAGCTTAACGAAAGACCAATATAAGATTTATGACCTAATTTATAAAAGGTATCTTGCAAGTCTTATGGCAGCAACCATTCAAAACACTGTAAGAGCCGAAATTAAAGCAGTAGGGGAAAAGGATAAAGACACAGATAAGTACTGTCTGTTTTCTGCAAGCGGTTATTCTGTAAAGTTTGATGGTTTTACAGTCCTTTATGAAAGTGATTCAGATGACAATAATGAAAAAGAGGGCAAACTCCCTCCAATGAAAAGTACGGACGAGCTAAAACTTAAAGAGCTTATTCCAGCGCAGCACTTTACGCAGCCGCCCCCACGCTACACAGAGGCATCACTCATTAAAATGCTTGAGGAAACGGGAGTGGGAAGACCGAGTACCTATGCCGCAATAGTTAGCACAATAATTAAAAGAGAGTATGTAATAAGAGAGAAAAAGCAGCTAAAACCTACTGAGCTTGGTATGGCAACAACGGGGCTTCTTAAAGACAGATTTCCCAAAATAGTCAACACAAAGTTTACCGCCTCTATGGAAACAAAGCTTGACGAGGTAGAAAGCGGAAAATGTGACTATATTGAAATGCTTCACGAGTTTTATGGAGAGTTTGACTCAACACTGCAAAAAGCAAAAGAGGAAATGGCAGGGCAAAAAATTAAGCTTGAAAGCGATATTACTGATATTTTGTGCGAAAAATGCGGTCAAAATATGGTTATTAAAGTTGGGCGATTTGGTAAGTTTCTTGCATGCCCTGGCTATCCTGAATGTAAAAACACAAAACCGCTTATAGAAAAGACAGATGCCACATGCCCTGTTTGCGGCGGTGATGTAATTGGCAAAAAGACGAAAAAAGGCTATGCGTTTTATGGCTGCTCTAATTATCCTGAATGTAATTTTATGACATGGGATAAACCTACAGGTGAGGCTTGCCCTAAGTGCAGTAAATCATTATTTAAGGGCAGGGGCGGCATTATATCTTGCCATAATGAAGAGTGCGGCTATACAACGAAACCCGAAAAGAAAAGCAAAAAAGATAAAGAAGATACGAAAGATACGGAAGATAAAGAATAATTAAGTGCAAGGAAAGTGAAAGGAGTGATTTTTATGGCTAAACCTCATGCCGTTGTTGTTGGCGCAGGGCTCGCTGGTGCAGAAGCCGCAATGCAGCTTGCAAAAAGAGGGATTAAAGTAACGCTATATGAGATGAAGCCGCAAAAATTTTCTCCTGCACACAGCAATGAAGACTTTGCAGAGCTTGTTTGCTCTAACTCCTTTAAAGCGGAAAGGACGGCATCTGCCGCAGGGCTGCTCAAAGAAGAAATGCGTTATTTTGGCTCTGTTTGCCTTGCCGCTGCTGATAAAGCACGTGTGCCAGCGGGCGGCGCTTTAGCTGTTGATAGAGAGGTATTTGCAAAAGAAGTTACACGAATAGTAAAAGACGAAAAAAATATAGACATAGTCCGAAAAGAGGTTTTAAGTGTCCCTTGTGGCGACACCGTAATAATAGCCGCAGGGCCTTTAATGTCAGACGCTTTAGCAAATGATATATCAAACAAGTTTGGCAATTTGCTTAGTTTTTATGATGCCGCAGCACCTATTGTAACGGCAGACAGTATTGATTACGATAACAGCTTTTTTCAGTCACGCTATGACAGGGGCGATAAAAGCGATTATGTAAACTGCCCCATGGATAAAGCCGAGTATGAAAAGTTTCATGAGGCGCTAATTACTGCCGAAACGGCGAAAACAAACGCATTTGATGTGTATGAGGGGTGCATGCCTGTTGAGGTTTTAGCACGGCGAGGGAAAGATAGTATTCGTTATGGCCCATTAAAACCAGTAGGGCTTACAGACCCTAAAACAGGGCATAGGCCATGGGCTAACCTTCAGCTTAGAAAAGAAAATACGGCAGGCACACTTTATAATCTTGTTGGATTTCAAACAAACCTAAAGTTTTCTGAACAAAAACGGGTTTTCTCTTTAATACCAGCGCTTAAAAATGCTGAGTTTGCCCGTTTTGGAGTAATGCACCGCAACACATTTATAAATTCTCCAAAAATATTAAACGCTGATTTATCAACAAAAAAGTTCCCAAACCTTTATTTCGCTGGTCAATTAACAGGGGTAGAGGGGTATATGGAGTCTGCAAGCTCTGGTATAATAGCAGGTCAAAATGTAGCGAGAAAACTTCTTAAAGAAGAGCCTTTGGCTTTGCCGCAGTTTACAATGATGGGCGCACTTTTGCACCACATTCTCGATACAAAAACTAAAGACTTTCAGCCTATGGGTGCGGCGTTTGGGCTTTTGCCGCCTCTTTCACAGGTTATTAAAAACAAAGCTTTAAGATATGAGGCTCTTTCTAAAAGAAGCCTTAGCTACCTCAATGAAGAAATGAAAATTCAATAGCAAAAAGTAATTATTTGACCGAGAGGACGATTATATGAACATAATAATAGACGCACTCGGAGGCGACAATGCTCCTGTTGAGATATTAAAGGGAGCAGCACTTGCTGTAAAAGAGCTTGGAGTTAATATAATTGCAGTTGGTGACGAAAATAAAATAAAAAATGCTATAAAAAATAATAGTATAGACAGCAGCGGCATTTCTATAGTTCACGCTGCCGATGTGTTTAAGATGGAGGACAACCCAATTTCAATAAGGCATAAAGGCAACGAAACCTCAATGGCTATTGGACTTCGCCTTTTAAAAGACGGTAAGGGAGATGCCTTTGTATCTGCTGGCAGTACAGGTGCGCTCGTTGTTGGCGGCACATTTATTGTAAAAAGAATCAAAGGCATAAAAAAAACTGCCATAGGCTCTGTTATGCCTGGGGACAATGGTCCATTTATGCTTATGGACAGTGGCGCTAACATAGACTGCACCCCAAAGGCACTAAAACAGTTTGCCGTTATGGGCTCTATGTACATGGAAAATGTACTCGGTATAAAAAATCCAAAAGTAGGGCTTGCAAACATAGGCACAGAAGAAAATAAAGGCTCACAGCTTTATATAGATGCTTTTAAAGTGCTGAAAGAAACCCCCGAGATTAACTTTATAGGCAATGCCGAGGCACGAGATATACCGTTTACCGTGGCAGACGTTGTTGTGGCAGACGGGTTTACAGGCAACATAATTCTCAAAACATATGAGGGAACGGCGCTTGCGCTGCTTGGCAATATTAAAAAAGTTTTTACAAAAGGGCTACTTTCAAAACTATCGTACCTTGGTGTTAAAAAAGGTATGTCCGACTTTAAGAAAAAAATGGACTATAAAGAGTACGGCGGCGCCGCTTTAATGGGGCTTACAAAGCCTGTAATAAAGGCGCACGGCTCGTCTGACGCAAAAGCCTTTAAGAATGCTATAAGACAAGCTGTACAGTACTCTGAAAAGCGTATTATTGACGGGTTTAGCAACCACATATCGGGGGAAAGCAATGATTGATTTACAAAAGGCGCTTGAATACACCTTTAACGACAAAACGTTTCTTAAAACAGCTTTAACACACTCCTCATATTCAAATGAGAATAATCTAAACTATAGCAATGAGCGGCTGGAGTTTTTAGGAGACTCTCTTTTAGGGTTTATAACCGCAGAGCACCTGTATAAAAACTTTGGAAAAGAGCGTGAGGGCGATTTAACGAAGCTAAGGTCTTTATTAGTATGTGAAAATTCATTGTTTGAATTTTCAAACACACTTTCGTTAGGCGAACATTTGCTTCTTGGAAAGGGAGAGGAGCTAACGGGCGGCAGAGGGCGCCCATCTATTCTTGCAGATGCTTTTGAGGCGCTAATAGCCGCTATATATCTTGACGGGGGAATAGAGGCGGCAAGGACTTTTGTTCTAAAGTTTATAAAGTTAGCTGTTATAGATATAAATACGGTAGATGACTATAAAACCATTCTTCAAGAAAAAATTCAAAAGGTTAAAGGAAGCACAATTAGATATGAGCTTATCGCAGAATCAGGTCCTGACCATGACAAGATTTTTACTATGGTTGTAATTATAAACGGCAAACCAGCAGGAGAGGGCAGCGGAAAAAGCAAAAAAGAGGCAGAGCAACAAGCTGCCAAAGCCGCCCTTTCAAGTTTATAATGAAAAGGATAACAAAGTCGGCTAACATTGCGTTTTTTGTGCCGCATGCAGGCTGTGTACATTCCTGCTCTTTTTGCAATCAAAAGCAAATTTCAGGTCAAATAAAGCCCCTTAAAAGTGAAGATATAATAGAAACACTAAGCGGCATAAAACGGGAAACGCTTGACCCTGAAAAAACAGAAATTGCTTTTTTTGGCGGCAGTTTTACGGCAATACCAAAAAAGCTTATGCTTACATATCTTGAAACCGCAAATCAGTTTAGAGACAGCGGTATTTTTAGCGGCATTAGAATATCAACACGCCCTGACGCTGTTTCAGATGAAGTTCTTGCTTTATTAAAGGATTATGGTGTCACTTCAATAGAGCTTGGCGCTCAAAGTACAGATGATTATGTTCTAATGAAAAACGGCAGAGGGCATACAGCGCTTGAAATAAAACAGGCATCTGAAAGGGTAAAGAAACATGGGTTTTCTTTAGGTCTTCAAATGATGACGGGGCTATATAAAAGCACGGTAGAGAAAGACATTAAAACTTGTACCGATATAATAGCCCTAAAACCTGACACAGTTCGCATTTACCCTACTATTGTGATAAAAGACACACACCTTGAAACGCTTTATAACAAAGGTGAGTATACACCGCAAACGCTTGAAGAGGCGGTGGATTTATGCTCTTTAATGCTGCCTTTATTTCATGAAAATAATATAAAGGTTATACGGCTTGGGCTTCACTCAGCAGGTACAAT
>DASRNG010000046.1:0-4066 GCA_035647555.1 Oscillospiraceae bacterium
CTTAACAAACAAGGCTACAAGCTTGATGTTGACGGCATATACGGAGCTAAAACACAGGCAGCCGTAAAGGACTATCAAAAAAGTAGCGGGCTTGCTGTAGATGGAATAGCGGGCGTGCAAACTACAGGGGCGTTATACAAAGCGCCTGATAATGTAGCTGTAGCACAAAAAGCACCACAAGCGGCAGCAAAGCCAACATACACACAAAGCAGCGACATAACTGCGGCGCAAAATGCCGCAAAAACATGGGAAACAGCAAAACCACAGGAGTACAAAGGCTTATATCAAGAGCAGATTGACGAGCTTTTAAATAAAATATTAAACGGTGAGAAATTCTCATATGACGTTAACGCAGATGAGCTATACAGGCAATATAAAGACCAGTATATAGGGCTTGGTAAAAGTGCTATGGAGGATGTAGCAGGGCAGGCGGCGGCACTTACAGGTGGCTACGGCTCATCATACGGCACCACAGCCGCCTCACAGGCTTATCAGGATTATATTAAGAAACTACTTGATAAAATCCCTGAGCTTGAAAGCATGGCATATAACAAATATACTGACGAGCAAAATAAAGAGCGTGATAAACTTTCACTTCTTATGGGGATAGAAAAAGACGATTATTCACGATATAGAGACGGTGTGTCAGACTATTGGAAAGAGGGCGATTACTTGTGGGATAAACTTTCATATATGTCTGATGATGAGTGGAAGAAGTTTGTTCACGATGTTTCACAATTTAATAGTGACAGGGATTTTAGATTTAATCAAGACAAGTTTGACTACCAGAAAACACAGGACGCCTTAGCACAAGAAAACTGGCAAAAGCAATATGCACTATCACAAGCATCTGCTGCAAAAAAGTCAGTTTCATCTGGCGCTTTCGCAAGCTCTTCATCTTCATCTAATAAAAAGGAAAAAGATGAAAAAGTAAAAGAACAAGAGCAAAGAATAGAAATGCTAAAAGCATTTGAAAAGGGCCTATACAAATACCCAGACAACTATGCAGATTTTGTTATGATGACGGGATATAGCGGGGTATTAACAGCCGAGGAGTTTAGAAAACGAAAATCATACAGAGACGCTTACTGGAGCTATGAAGACTACCTTATTGAAATGTTTAGTAAATACTACCTTAGATAAAGGAGGCACATTATGGAAAATAAAGAGATATTTATAGGGACACTGGATGAATTAGCAAGCGAATTACTAACAGAATATATAAGCAAAACAGAATTTGCAAAAACACAGATAAACTACAGCCCTAAAGAAGACTGCGTTGCTATCAGCGAGATAACAGCACAGGAAAAGAGTCTGACTCTTTCCTTATCGCTTTCAAATGAAAATGATAAGCAGATAGATGGCGTAAAAGTGTTTAGTGATGAGTATATGAATGGCTTTTCTGATAAAATACTACGAAAAGGACAAGTCTATCAACTGTCTTTCGTCTTTGCATATATAATTAAAAATGCCGAGGTGAAATGCCAATATCCTGCACTTTCTGGAAAATGGGAAGAGTGGGAAAATTATTGGAAAAGCAATAGTCTTAATAAAAGTTGTGTAGCTTTCGCTGCGGTAAACCTGCTTGAGGGCAAGAGTCTTTATAAGAGTGTTACACTTGAAACGCTTAATAAAAGTATATCGCAAATAAAAAAGGACATGTCAACGGTGAGCCAAGCCCACAATAAAACTTATATATTTGATATTGCTAAGCTTAAAGAAGAGAGCCTGCTCAATATAACAACTGGTGCTGTAGAACAAACAGGAAATGAGGTTTACCCATATTCCGTAAAATTTGTGCAGCAGTTAAACTATGGTATTACAAACCAAGTCACAGGTGAGCTAACCTCTTACTTAAATGCTGATTTAGGAATTAAATATTATAAAAGAATGCAATGGGAGCCTACTGTATTAGGAGGTTGTTTAGATGTGCTATATGTGGGTGACAATGCGGCAACAGGATATCCGCACAGGTTACAAAATGTAATGTTACAGGTTAGCGGAGGAAGCGGCAGTATAGCAACAAGTAATGTTGGGTTGTCCCAACAGTCAAATTTTCAGTACATAACTATAAAAACGACCGTCAAATTTCCGACAAACCCAACGGAGACAAATATTACTGATATAGAAAACTACTTAAACGGTGAGGCAAACTCAAGAGGTCGTTATATCAAAAAAATATATGTCAGAATTGAAGTGCCAAAAACAAAGGAGGTTAGTGTGCTGTGACAGAGGAACAAATAGAGCGTTTGATACAACTGCGTATAGCTCTTAAAACTACGGACTATAAAATAATCAAAGCTTATGAATATGAGTTGGCAGGGCTTGAAACTCCTTATGATATATCAGAGCTACACACAGAAAGAGAAACAATAAGGGAAAAAATAAGGCAGAGGTAAGTAAGTATGAAAAGTGAAATGATAGTTGCAGTATTCTCCCTTATAGGGACTTTGGCAGGAACTTTCGGCGGAATTATAACATCTGCAAAACTAACGAATTATAGAATTGTACAGCTTGAAAAAAAGGTGGATGAGCATAATTCCTTTGCCCACCGAATGCCAGTAGTGGAAGAACAGATTAAAGTTTGCAATCACAGAATAACGGATTTAGAAAGGAAGTAAAAAGATGAAAATAAACTGGAAAGTTAGACTCAAAAATAAAGCCTTTTTAATAGGCTTTGGAACCCTTATTATAGGGTTTGCATATCAAGTCTTATCAATGTTTGATATTGTGCCGTCAGTATCGAAAGAAAATATCAACGAACTGTTAATGGCGGTTGTAAGCCTTTTAGGAATATTAGGGGTAGTGGTAGACCCAACAACAGATGGACTGAATGACAGCGACAGAGCTTTAACATACGGCACAGATAGCGATATAAGAGAGGTGGAATGATGGCTAAAATTTGTATAGATGCAGGTCACGGCGGAGCTGATGCAGGAGCGGTTAATGGTAAGAGATATGAAAAGAACGATAATCTTGAAATGGCGTTAAAGCTCCAAAACCTTTTAACGAAACAAGGTGTAACCGTTGTAATGACAAGAAAAACAGACAAAGATGTAACTTTAGCACAAAGGACAAGCCTTGCGAACAAAGAAAAGTGTAATCTGTTTTTAAGCCTGCATAGAGATAGTTTTCCTAACGCATACGGTGCGACTGTTTATGTTTACTCAAACGCAAGCACCAAGACATATGACTATGGCAAAAACATATTAAACGCAGTCACAGATATGGGGTTTGCTTCAAGGGGAGTACGAAAGGGCGCTCCTAATTATAAAGATTTTGCGGTAAACAGAGACACCTCAATGCCAGCTTGCCTTTTAGAGTTAGGATTTATCTCCTCCGCTTTAGATAATAGCAATTTTGACAGGAAAAAAGACACTATAGCACTTGCTATAACAAAAGCTATATGCAAGCAATTAGGCATAACCTACAAAGATGTTAAAGCACCAACAGTTAAACCCGTGACACCTTATAAACCTACGATAAAGGAATTCCAGAAAGCACTGATAAAAGACGGGTACAGACTGCCTAAATACGGTGCAGATGGTTACTGGGGCAATGAAACAAGAGTAGCAGCGACAAATGCAATACTTAAAAGGTCAGTTGTCTATCGTAACAAAAACTTAACTGCAATCGTACAGAAAGTTGTAGGTGTAAAGGTAGACGGACTGTATGGCAGAGATACAGAAAAAGCAGTTAGAGTGTACCAGAAAGCTAACAGACTAACAGCAGATGGGATAGTCGGAATAAATACTTACCAAAAAATGTTGGGTGTGAAATAGATTAAATTTGACTTGCATTTGACTTGCACTTTTATAATACATAGTAGCTTTTATGTAATTTAACGGTCGCAAATACAAAAAACGAAAACCCCTAAAAAGCGCTATACCACGCTGTTTAGGGGTTTATTCGTTGTATAAAGTTATATACCGTTTTGGCAGGGGTGGCAGGATTCGAACCTGCGGCATCTTGGTCCCAAACCTGTGAAAACCAATTTTGCATGCATTTAACTATCATCTCACATCATCGTGAAAGCCTTATGTATCAACGGTTTAGCGTCTTACAC
>DASRNG010000047.1:0-3509 GCA_035647555.1 Oscillospiraceae bacterium
TTAACCCAATCAAATTTATTGAAAAATACATTGCACAGCATACCCCAAACGGCGGTAAACGCTTGGCATACAAGCCCTGTAAGCAAAATTAAAGTAACACTTATAAAAGAAATGCGAAGCCTAATTAAAGACACTGCCGAAGCTATTAAAACAGGGATAAACCCCCACACTAAATTAAACAGTATTTTAGGAAGTACTATATCGACAAACTTAAGCGGCATAGACTTTAACAGCGGAAAGCTTTTACCCTCAAGCGATAAAGAGCTGCTTGTTGTGATATTTGTGCTTGTGCAAAAAGCAAGAACCCCACCTACCATGACAGGCAAAAACGAGTTAATGTGAAAAGGCAGCTCTGCTACAGCCCCATTTGTAACAAGCTGTGAAATGGACGTAATAATAGAAGGACCTTTTATTACAATTGCAACTGCAAAAATAAGTATCACAATGCTGCCAAGACCTGCGTTCATTAAATATGTTGGGGTTGAGAAGAACTTTTTTGCCTCTTTTATAAGCAGCGCTTTTCTTGGCGAGCCTACTGCAAGCTGTTTTTCTTTGTATCTGTATTTGTTTGCAGAGCCTTTCTTTTTAGTTGCTATCTTAATAAAAGAAGTTGACATTTTTATAATTATTAAAGCTGTAGGAGCAACGGTAATTACAAAAAGAATAGCAAGCGATAAAACGTCCTTTTCAGCAATGGATTTGCCGTAAAAAAACAGCGGCGGGAAAACTTTTCTTAAAGCGTCTGAAAGAGCCGCTCCCTTTAAAACAAGCGTTGACATCACCTTTTGCAGATTCATATAAAACCCCATTACCGCAAAGAAAAACGCAAGCATAAAGACGGTTGAAAATAGTTTTTTACGCTTTAGGTTTGATATAATTGAAGCTATTAAAAAACCGCCTACTGCTGATAGCATTAATGATAACACAGAGAGCAGCAAACCGCCTATAATCATAAAAAACAGGGTAATAACGCTAAAACTTTTCGTTTCATAAAAATACATAAAGCCAGCAGGGATTAAAGTCATTGAGCCATACATAATGTTAATTAGTAAAATAGAAATCATTCTTGAAAGAATAATATGGGAGGAGGGGATAGGCATAGAAATTAAAAGCTCGTTGTCCCTTGCTTCATATAGCTGTTTTTCTGTTAAAAACACGCTGCCTATAAACATAAGCAAAAATGCCATAAGCCCAATTAAAACAAAATACTCTGTAATAAGCCCTGCACCTATAAGGGGACTGCTTAGCTGTGATGTGATAAACCCAAAAAAGAAAAACATAGAGGCTATAACATAAACTGCAAGAAGACCTATAAGCACTTTTTTTGTGGTGCCTTTTAGTGTTTTCTTCTTCCCGGTGCTTTTTGCTGCAAACATAGTGTAAAACACAGCTTGAAGCTGCGTTAATAGTAGTGATTTAAACATTATCAACCAACTCCAAAAATACATCTTCAAGAGAAGACTTTGCTGTTACCTGTGCGGTAGGGCCGCTTTCAATAAGCTTTCCATTTCTTATAATAGCTATCTTATCGCAAAGTTTCTCTGCAACTTCTAAAATATGTGTAGAGAAGAAAATTGCGCCGCCAGCATCACAAATCTCACGCATAATTAGCTTTAGTGCGTGTGTGGACTTTGGGTCAAGCCCCACAAAAGGCTCGTCAAGCATCATAAGGCTTGGTTTGTGTATTAAAGCACCAATTACAACAAGTTTTTGCTTCATACCGTGAGAATACTCGGATATAGGTTTTGCAAGGTCCTGTGTCAATTCAAATATTTCACTGTATTTTTTAATCAAAGTATTTCGCTCGTCTTCAGGCACCCTATAAATATCTGCTATAAAATTAAGATATTTTATACCACTTAAAAACTCATAAATTTCAGGGCTATCAGGAATATATGCTATTCGCCTTTTAACTTCAATAGGGTTTTCTAAAACAGATATTCCATCAACATATATTTCGCCCTCTTCAAAATTGAGTATACCAGCACAAGCTTTAATTGTCGTTGTCTTTCCAGCGCCGTTATGACCGATAAATCCATATATTTCACCTTTTTGAATATGAAGTGAAAGATTATCAACAGCCCTCTTATCACCGTATTTTTTTGTGAGCCGCTCAATTTTTAACAAAAAACCACCTCCATAGCAAGATTATAGACCTTTTAATTATAATACCTCACAAATAGGTTGTCAAACAAAATATTGACAATTAAATGGGGGTTTGTTAAAATAATTACATAACAATTATTTATGTAAGGGGACGGGCAAAGTATGAATCAAGATTTGATATTGATTCTTGACCTTGGGGGAGTAGACAACCCAAAACTTGCAAGAGCAATTCGTGATTTAGGCGTGTATAGCGAAGTTAGAGCGCACGATATTTCAAAAAAGGAGCTTTTAGGCATTGAAAACCTAAAAGGCATCATATTAAACGGCGGAGAGAACAGGGTAGTAGACGGCACGGCTGTTATGGAAGAAAAGTACGTTCACACAGCAGGCGTTCCCGTTTTATCTATTGACCATAACTCGCCCTTTCGCAAAGTTGATGTAAAAAGCATTCCAGAAACAGACGCAAAGCTTAAAACACTTTTAGAGCCTTTTATATTAAAAGAGTGCAAAGCAAAACCTAATTGGAATATGAAAAACTTTGTAGATGACCAAATTACGCTTTTAAGGCGGCAAATAGGCAAAGAAAAAGTGCTTCTTGCCCTTTCAGGCGGTGTAGATTCATCTGTTGTGGCGGCACTTCTTCACAAAGCAGTAGGGGACAAGCTTTACTGCGTTCATGTGAACAACGGGCTCTTACGCAAGAACGAAAGTGAAAATGTAGTAGATATATTTAGCAATAAATTTGGCGCAAATTTAATATATGTTGATGCTAAAGACCGTTTTTTAGACAAGCTTTCAGGTGTAAGTGACCCCGAAAGCAAACGCAAAATAATTGGCAATGAATTTATAAAAGTTTTTGAGGAAGAGGCAAGAAAGCTTGACGGCATAAGCTTTTTAGGGCAAGGCACTATCTATTCAGACGTTGTTGAAAGCGGCACAAAAACGGGTAAAGCCATAAAGGCACACCACAACACGGGCGGCCTTCCAGAGAACCTAAAATTTGAGCTTGTAGAGCCTATAAAACACCTATTTAAAGATGAGGTTAGAGCCTGCGGCAAGCAGCTAGGGCTGCCTGACGACATGGTCTACCGCCAGCCTTTCCCAGGCCCCGGCCTTGGGGTGCGCTGCCTTGGCGCAATAACTCGTGACAGGTTAAAAGCCGTCAGAGAGTCCGACGCAATTCTTCGTGAAGAGTTCAAAAAGTGCGGTCTTAGCGAAAAAGTGTGGCAATACTTCACACTCATTCCCGACATTAAATCAGTAGGCGTTAAAGACAAAGCAAGGTACGAGGGCTGGCCTGTTGTCATTCGTGCTGTCAACACGGTAGATGCTATGACGGCATCAGTAGAGCCAATCTCCCCAGAAACACTTGAAAAAATAACCTCCCGCATCCTCTCTGAAGT
>DASRNG010000048.1:0-15896 GCA_035647555.1 Oscillospiraceae bacterium
AAAGAAACAGGAGTTAAAGATAGGGACACTCTTTTAGCATCAATCATAAAAATTGAAGGGCTTGAGTCAGAAAAGTATATAAGGCTTTTAATAGATGCGTTCTTTTATGCCGCTAATAACGGGGACGAGGCGGCGCTTGAGATAATAGAAATTATGGCACAGCGTGGGGCAGACTTTATTTGCGGACACATTAAAAATATGGTATTTAATGAAGATGAAGTTAATGTTGTTCTTTCTGGCTCTATACACACAAAGCTGCCAAGTGATATTTATATAGACAGAATGAAAGAAATTTTATCAGAAAAAGATACACACAAGTTCTGTTTTACAAAACTATCTGTAAAACCCGTTATGGGCTGCATAAATTGGATTCTTGAAAAGGAAGGGGAGAACCTTAAATGAAACAGATAAATGTTGCCGTAATTGGCTCTGGCAGCACTTATTGCCCAGAGCTTGTAGATGGATTTATTAAAGCAGCAGATAGCCTTAGGCTAAACAAACTTTCTTTAATGGATATTGACGAGAGAAAGCGCACAATAGTTGGCGGACTTTGCGAAAGAATGCTAAAAAATGCGAACATAGACTGTGAAGTTATTATGACTGACAGCCTTGACATTGCCCTAAAAGATGCAGACTTTGTTGTAACTCAAATAAGAGTTGGCAAGCTTCCCGCAAGGCATCTTGATGAAACTATACCGCTGAAGTATGACCTAATAGGGCAGGAGACAACGGGTATAGGCGGCTTTTTTAAGGCGCTTCGCACTATTCCTGTTATGGCGGAAATTTGCAAGAAGATTGAAGAAGTCTGCCCTAAGGCTTGGCTCGTAAACTTTACGAATCCGTCAGGGATAATTTCAGAGTTTGTTCAAAACTATACAAATGTAAAGAACATAGGGCTTTGCAACGTTCCTATAAATATGGTGGATGACGTTAAAGCCGCAGTAGGTGAAAAGGCTGATATTACATATGTAGGGCTTAACCACTTAAGCTGGATTACATCTGTAAAAGTAAATGGTAAGCAGCAGCTTGACAGGCTTTTTGATGAAGGTTTTGCACCTGAGGTAATGGCAAACATAAAAGATGATGGCTTTGATATAGAGTGTCTTCGTGCCGCAGGCGGCTTTCCATCATCATATTTGCAGTATTATTATAATCGCATAGAAAAACTTCGCCACCTAAAAGAAAGTGACGAAAGCCGTGCTGAAGTTTGCATGGAGATAGAGGAAGATTTGTTAAAGCTTTATTCTGATGAAAGCGTAATAACAAAGCCAGCTCTTTTAGACCTTAGAGGCGGGCACAAGTACTCGCTTGCCGCCGTATCTCTTATAGACTCTATTGCAAACGATAAAAAAGATGTTCACATAGTAAACATCAAAAATAACGGTGCTTTAGAATTTATGGACGATGATGACATAGTAGAAATTGCCGCAATAATAGGAAAAGACGGTGCAGTGCCAATACCAGTAGACATTTCAGGCAACCGCCACATAATAGGGCTTATGAGAATTGTCAAAGAATATGAAAAATTGACGGTAGACGCTGGACGGCTTGGCGACGATAAAGCTGCACTAAACGCTCTAATGCTTCACCCGCTTGTAGGGGACTTTGAAAATTCAAGGTCTTGCTATGAAGAAATGAAACAGGCGCACAAAGAATACTTGCCGCAATTTTTCAAATAATTGCAAACAAAAAGGTAAAGTAATTATAATTAAAAAAGCTCAAATCGCATTTGGATTTGAGCTTTTTGTTATTTTAAGATACTGCTTTATTAAAACATTTCTTCGTCATCATCAGTAAAGATATTTTCAACTTCATGAATAAGCTCTTCAAGAAGTTTAATCTGCTTTTTAACACCCTTTTCAAGGTGTGGAAACGAGCGGAAAAAATGACGAGTAGGTTTTGTAAACTTAGTTTTATCAGGAGTTTGAAATTTCTTGAATTGCAGTTTAAGGTCTATAAGCTGCTCTTTTATCTCTTTTGAAAATCCCTTTGCGGTTTTACTGCCAAAGTATTGAATAGCATCCATCTTATTGCCGACAGTAGAAAAGAGAAACTCTGCACCTTTTGATATTTTTTCAGAATACTGCTGAAGTTTTATTGAGAACGCCCTAAACTTTAATGCGTTTTTAACGGTGTTTATAAGGTCAATAATAAATATTGTAAACACGACAAGAAGAATATCGTTTCGTACCGAATCAGAAATAAGGTTTGTCAAAAATTTGTGTATATGGGGGTGAGCAAGCTGTACGAAAACAACGGACAACAGACCCCAATAAATAGTGTGTGAAAGGCATATTCGCCCTTGTATATTTAATCTTTTGCCAGAATAGTCCCACCAGCGTGCATTAAAAAGCTTTTCCATTATAACGCTTGTAACAAACTCTACAATATTGCAAAGCACTGCGCCTAAAAAGAATACAATAATAGAGTTTACATACCACTTTTCAAAGTGGCTGGAAAACGGCTGAATGCAAACCATCATAACGAGTGCGCCTGTTCCGTATATAGGGCATATAGGCCCTTTTAAGAAGCCTCTATTAACCCACTTTTTTTGCCCTATAGAACAGTAAATGCACTCGGCAACCCAGCCGAAAGCACTGTACATAAAGAAATAAAAAACATATTGCAGTATGGTGTTCATATGTTTCCCACCTGTTCAGATAATCTTTTTTTAAATCTTGCAGATTTTGAGTAATAAATCTCAATAGCTGCGCAGTATTTATCCATCATCGTAACCACAAGCCCCTCAAAACAAGTAGGGGGAATGGGGGTAAGCGGCCACATATGGCGCTTTATAATATTCTTTTGCTTTTTAGTAATAGTGCCGCAAAGCAAATAAGCGTTTTTAACGGCAAAGCCAGGGTGCCTAAATCCATGAGGGCGATGGCTCCAGTCATTCTCCCGCCAGTCGTAATACACAAGGTCATGAAGAGTTGCGCCACGTGCTGCCTCAGCGGCATCAAGCCCAAGTTTTTTAGAAATAACATAGCTCATATACGCAACACTTCTAATATGCTGAAGTCTGTTAATATCAAAATGATGCTCTACTTCAGAAAGCCGTTGCAGCTGCGGCGAATTATATAAATCCCCTGCAACTTCAAGGTACTCTTTCCATTCGGGGGCGTTCATTTTATAAGAGTTAATATAGTGCCTAAAAAACCTTCCCATTTTTCACCCTCTTTTTAGATGATAAGTGCATTAAAGTGTATTCAAATCATAAGGAGTTTGCTGGTAAACAAAGTAGTTTAGCCAGTTGGAAAACAATAAAGAGCCAGTTTGCCGCCATGTTATGTAAGGCAGTCTTTTTATATCGTCATCAGGGAAATAATTGTACGGTATTTTAATGTCAAGCCCTTTATCAAGGTCACGAAAATACTCTTTTGCAAGAGTGTCAGCATCATATTCAGAGTGGCCAGTAAAATAAAAGTTTCTACAGTCCATATCAGAAACAATATGAACGCCAGACATATCAGAATAAGATATGATTTGCAAATCCTTTACTTTGGCAATATCCTCCCGCCGAATTTCCGTATGACGTGAATGCGGTACATAAAAAACATCGTCCAAGCCCCTCATAAGCGGGTGGAAAAGGTCAAGCGGCCTGTGCGGAAAAATGCCAAACACTTTTTCAGGTAGTGGGTACTTTTTTATACCATGGCGATAGTACAAGCCTGCCTGCGCACCCCAGCAAATATAAAGGGTTGAATACACATTTTTCTCTGCCCAGTCAAACACTTTTGTAAGCTCCGCCCAATAGTCAACCTCTTCAAAAGGCAGCAGCTCTACAGGGGCGCCCGTTACAATCATTCCGTCAAACTTTTCATCTTTTATTTCATCAAGCGTTTTATAAAAGCTTAAAAGGTGTTTTAAAGGAGTGTTTTTGCTCTCGTGTGTTGCCATTTGCAGCAGCTCTATCTCTACTTGCAGCGGAGAGTTGCTAAGCAGCCGCAAAATTTGAGTTTCCGTTTCAATCTTTGTTGGCATTAAGTTTAATAAAACAATGCGAAGCGGGCGGATATCCTGTGTTTTGGCACGGGATTCCGACATAACGAATATATTCTCAAGTTCGAGAGCATGACGGGCAGGAATTTTATTTGGTATTTTAATTGGCATTGCTTCACCTACTAAGCTTAATTATAAAACAGTATTTTCAAAAAATCAAACAAAACGGTTTAATTTAATATTATCTTAACAAATTGTTTTTTACCCTTTTTTAATACGATAAAACCTTTATCAAACTGTGACATATCGGCAGTTTCAAAAGGAGTTTTAACTTTCACATCATCAACAGAAACGCCGCCTTGCTTAATGACACGCCGTGCGTCACCTTTAGATAGGCAAAGCCCTGCTTTTGCAAGAAGGTCAATAATAGAGATAGCACCATCTAAAAAGTCGGAAGACTCAATAGATATTGACGGCATATTATCCACATCAGCAGCACCTGAAAACAGTGCTTTTGCAGTGTTTCGGGCATTTATAGCGTCTTCTTGTGAATGAATAAGCTTTGTAACCTCAAACGCAAGCAGCTCTTTTACGCTATTTAGCTCGCTGCCCTCATACTTCTCATATTTACGAATTTCGTCCATAGGAAGAAATGTAAGCATTTTAAGGCAGTTCATCACATCGGCATCATCAATATTTCTCCAATATTGATAAAAGTCATAGGGCGAAAGTTTTTCCCTGTCAAGCCATACGGCGCCGCTTTCGGTTTTGCCCATTTTTTTGCCGTCACTTGTAAGCAAAAGGTTAAACGTCATGCCGTATACCTCTTTACCGTCAACTCTGCGGTTAAGGTCAACACCGCCTATAATATTACTCCACTGGTCGTCGCCGCCAAGCTGCATAACACAGTTGTGTTTGCGGCGAAGATACAAAAAGTCATAGCTTTGCATAACCATATAGTTTAGCTCAAAAAAAGATAAACCTTTTTCAAGGCGCTGCTTATAGCACTCGGCAGAGAGCATGCGGTTTACAGAGAAGTGAACACCTATTTCACGAATGAAATCAATGTATTTAAGGTCTTTTAGCCAGTCACCATTATTAACCATTATCGCTTTGCCGTCGCTAAAATCTATAAGGCAAGACATTTGTTTTTTAAATTGATTGGCATTATATTCGATAGTTTCACTGTCAAGCATTTTCCTCATATCACTTTTGCCGGATGGGTCACCTATCATAGCAGTGCCGCCACCAAAAAGAATTATAGGGATATGCCCTGCTCTTTGCATGTGAGCCATAACCATAACCTGTATAAAGTGGCCAATATGAAGACTGTCTGCTGTTGGGTCAAAGCCGATATAAAACCGAATTTTTTCGCTACTAAGCAAGTCTTTAATCTTTTCTTCGTTCGTTAGCTGGGCTATTAAGCCCCTTTCTTTTAGTTCATCAAAAACACTCATAAAAGTACCTCCAAAAATAAAAAAACTGCTGTAAAACAGCAGAGGGCGAATTATCGCGGTACCACCTCAGTTTATTCTCCTAAAGGAGAACCTCATTGTGCTATAACGTGCATACACGGCGGAACCTAATTGCAATACTTTCAGAACCGCAGCTCGCAGATGTATTTCACAAAACCGTAATACTTTCTCACACCAACCGAAAGCTCTCTTAAAATACAAGAAGTGCTACTTTTTCTGGTCACAGCTGTTACAGAAATTATATATTATAGATTCAAACTTGTCAACCTTGCAAGTAAAAGTTTATTTTAGCGATATTTATGCAAAGATTGCGATAACTTTCGCAGCCTTTCTGGTCTTAAAGTTGTAATATTATCTACCCCTAAAGCTAATAGTTTACGCTGGCTAAAGTAGCCGTTTACAGTCCAAGCGGAAACTAAAAGGTTATGAGAGTGCATAGCCTTTACCGTGTCTTTATTTATATTTTTGTAGTGTGAATTAAGCCCAATTGCCCCAAGGCTTAAGATTTCTTTTGCAAGGCTGCTTAGATACTGCTCATTTTTCCTTTTTTGTTTATCAATAGAAACATTTATATAATAGGGAATGAGGGGAGAGCCGTTTTTAACCTCATGTACATTCCCAGTAAAAACACCCGTAAAGAAAGCCCTTTTTAGCAGGTTATGTTCAATTAGGGCATTTTGTACAGCACCTGTGTTCCAAAATGCTTTAAGGTCAAGGTTTAGGCGCAAATTATCACTTTTAGCCGCTTGTTTTAGTGCGTCTTTTAGTAAGACCCCCTCATTATCACAAGGAGTACTATTATGAATTATAACAGGGGTGCCGTCTTTCCTAAAGCTTACATCAATTTCGGCTATATCCGCTTTACAAGAAACAGCGGCATCTATCGACTCTAAAGAGTTATGTTTAGTATTCATAGCACCCGTATGAGCAGTTATTGTAAATCTATTCATATTAAAACTACACATCAGCAGCGAGACTTTTTACACGTTTTAATTGTTTTGGTATATCAATATTTTGTGGGCAGCGCTCAACGCACACACCGCATTCAATACATAAATCGGCACGACTATTTTCAGGTATTTTTAAGTACCTTTCAAAAAAGCCGTCCTTATCTCTTGACTGATTATGTTCATTATATGTCAAAAACGATTCAGATATAAAAATATCGTTAGGGCATGACTCCATACAGTACCCGCAAGCGGTGCAGGGAATTGCAAAATTTTCTCTAAAAAGAAGCTCTGCCTTGTAAATCGCTTTCATTTCATTATCATCAAGGGGTATTTTGCCTGAAAACGTTTTCAAATTGTCATGCACTTGCTCTTTATTTGACATACCGCTAAGGACTGTTAAAACGTTTGGAAGCTGTGCGGCATATCTTAGGGCATATGAGGCAGGTGTAGCATCTGAAAGTTCACTAAAAACTTTTCTTGCTTTATCGTTTAATGTATGTAAAGAGCCGCCCCGAACAGGCTCCATTATTATACACGGTATATTCTTTTCCGCCAAAATACGGTACAAGGTTTTAGCATTTTGATTTTCCCAATCATAGTAATTTAACTGTATTTGAACAAAATCCCACTCATATTCCTTTACCCAGCGCTCAAATAATTCTAAACTGCCGTGAAAAGAAAAGCCAAGGTTTTTGATTTTACCCTCTTTTTTCATCTTGCATAGAAATTCATGCGACTTTGTTTTTTCATAAGTTGGTGCAAGGCTGTCTGTTACGCTGTGGATTAAATAAAAATCAAAATAATCAACATTACAGCGTTTTAATTGAAACTCAAACACATCTTTTGGCGTGGTGCCAGAGCCTAGCACCCAGCCAGGGAGTTTTGATGCTAGATAAAAACTATCACGAGGGTATTTTGTAAGAACTTTGCCAACAAATTCTTCAGAATCTCCATCATGATAACCGTATGCAGTGTCAAAATAATTAACACCGTTTTTTATGGCAATATCAACAAGCTTTTCCGCCTCTTTATAATCAATATCTTCTGATTTTTCGTTTAGCCGTGGGAGCCTCATAAGACCGAAGCCTAGCTTTGATATTTTTTCGCCCGTTTTATAAATACTATAGTTCATATAAACTTCCCTTATTGTTTAATTGCCTATATTTTACTATATTTTTCAGTTTTTTTCAAGTAAAGAATGTTTCAATAAGCTTATCACATTTTTCAGGGGTATATCTAAAATAGTCGATACGATTGCCTTCATAAAAATACTTAGGCTTTTTTACGGGGAAATCTTCTTTAAAAACGTTGATTATAACAAGCTTAATTTTTATCTTTTCAGGTATAATACTTTTAATATAAACAGAAACTGTATCACCAGCGCTAACATTATCTTCAGTTTCTGCAAGCCCTGCAAGGTTTGGTGTAAGCTCAACAAATATGCCGTAGTCCTCAATGCTGCGAACAATTCCGCTTACCGTTTCCCCAACTTCAAACATCTCGGCATTTTCGGTCCAAGTGCCTAAAAGCTCTTTGTGCGATAATGTTATTCTGTTTTTCTCATCAAAGTTTTTTACTATCGCACGAATTTTATCACCCACGGCAAGGCGTGCGCTCGGGTGAGGTATACGGGAGATAGAAATGCTGTCTATAGGTAGTAAGGAGGTTACCCCGCAGCCGATATCACAAAATGCCCCGAAATTTTCAAGGTGGGTTACAACGGCATCAATAATGTCTCCAGGCGCAAGCTCAAGGCACTTTTTAGAAAACTCCTCTTGCACAGCTCTGCGGCTAAGTACGGCAACTTTTTTGCCGTTTAGAGTTGTAAAATCTGTAATATAAAAACAAACGGGTTTATTCACTTTGGATATAATTGCAATATCACGAGTTACCCCTTCCTCAATTCCCACAGCACACTCAAGCCGCGGAATAATTCCACGCATGCACTTAAGGTCAATATGTAAATTATGCTCGCAATCGCAAACTACTGCACGCCCCTCAAGTAAAATACCTTTTTGTGCCGCCTCACGCAGCCTTTCTTCACTCTCTAAGTAATACTTATTGCTTTCGGTGTTTATAAGCGTACCTTCTGGATAATACTTAGTCACGTTATCACCTATCTTTTGTTTTTTAGCTTAACTATTTAAATCTATGTTAAAATGTGTTATAATATATCAAATTTATTTATGGAAATTAAAGAATAGAGGATAGCCTTGCAAGTTTTAGTTGGAGATACACTCGAAATGAAAAAGCCGCACCCGTGCGGGAGTCGTTTTTTTACGGTTCTTCGCTCTGGTATGGATTTTCGTTTGTCTTGCCAAGGCTGCTCAAGAGAGTTTATGATTTCACGCCAAAAGGCGGAAAAAAATATTAAAAAGATAATTAGAGGTAACACAGATGCTTCACAAGCTTGAAAATGTTGAAAAAAGATACGAAGATGTAAATGAATTACTTTGTCTTCCTGAAACCGTATCAGACCAAAATAAATATAAGTCACTTATGCGTGAGTTAAAGCAGCTTACGCCTGTTGTCGAGGCTTTTAGAGAATATAAAGATGCGGTTAATGAAAAAGACAGTGCAACCGAAATGTTAAACGAAACTAACGATGATGAAATGCGTGAGTTTTTAGAAGACGAGCTAATAGCGGCAGAAAAGCATATTGTAGAGTGTGAAGAAGAGCTTAAAGTTTTACTTCTTCCAAAAGACGAAAATGATGATAAGAACGTGATTGTAGAAATTCGTTCTGGTGCAGGAGGTGACGAGGCGTCACTTTTTGCAGGGGCACTGTTTCGTATGTATTCAATGTATGCTGAAATCAAAAATTTTAAACCTGAAGTTCTTTACTCAAACGAAACAGAGCTTGGCGGAATTAAAGAAATTAGCTTTATCATAGAGGGGGACGGTGCATATTCAAGATTTAAGTTTGAAAGCGGCGTTCACAGAGTTCAAAGAGTGCCGGAAACAGAGTCACAAGGGCGAGTTCACACCTCAACAGTAACTGTAGCCGTTCTCCCAGAGGCACAAGAGGTTGATATTGATATAAACCCAACAGACTTACAAATAGACACATTCAGGGCAAGCGGTGCAGGCGGGCAGCACGTAAATAAAACAGAATCGGCAATCCGCATAACTCATATTCCAACAGGTGTTACAGTTGAATGTCAGGACGAAAGAAGTCAGCATAAAAATAAGGATAGAGCAATGAAAATACTGCGCTCAAGACTTCTTGAAGCAAAGCAGAGAGAGCAAAATGATTTAATAGCCACTGAGCGAAAATCACAAGTCGGAACAGGTGATAGAAGCGAGCGGATTAGGACGTATAATTACCCGCAAAGCAGGATTACAGACCACAGAATAAGCCTTACACTTTATAAACTTGAGGCATTTTTAAATGGCGATTTGGACGAGGTTATTGACGCTTTAATTACCGCCGATACAGCAGAAAAACTAAAATCCTCTGGTGAAAACTAATGATAGAAACCAAAATAGTAAAAATAAGCCCCTGTGACACTGAAAAACTAAAAAATGCCGCCAATATTATAAAAAACGGCGGTGTTGTAGCTATTCCAACAGAAACGGTTTATGGGCTTTCTGCAAATGCGTATGACGAAAATGCAGTTAAAAAGATATTCAGGGCAAAGGGCAGGCCGCAAGATAACCCGCTTATAGTTCATATAGCAGAGCTTTCACAGCTTTATGAAATAGCAGAAGCTGTTCCTAAAGCCGCAGAAAAGCTGGCACAGCAGTTTATGCCGGGTCCTATTACAATTATTTTGCCAAAAAGCGAAAAAATACCCGATATTGTAACAGCAGGCTTAAAAAATGTGGCAATTCGTATGCCTTTACATAAAACAGCAAGAGAGTTTATAAAAATTTGTGGTGTGCCACTGGCAGCACCGTCTGCCAACGTTTCAGGAAGTCCAAGCCCCACACAGGCACAGCATGTATATGATGATTTAAATGGAAAAATCCCACTGATAATAGACGGCGGAGAGTGCGAGGTAGGCGTAGAGTCAACGGTTATTTCACTAATAGGTGATGTTCCAGAGCTTTTAAGGCCTGGCAGTATAACACTTGCACAGCTAAAAAGTGTTTTAGGCAAGGTAAAAGCAAGCCCCGCTATTTTATCGGCAGTAAATACAAATGAAAAAGTAAATAGCCCAGGGCTAAAGCACAAGCACTACTCTCCAAAAACAAAGCTAATAGCCATAAAGGGCAGCGCAAAAGGTTTTGCAAGATATGTAAATAGCAAAAAGAGCGGAAATGTTTGCGCCTTAGTGTTTAATGAGGACAAACATTTAATTAAAGTGCCATATATCGTATACGGCAAAAGGAATGACTATCACTCACAAGAGCGGTCTTTATTTAAGGCATTAAGGCAAGTAGACGGTCTTAAAAAAGATGTGTGTTATGCACAGATTCCAAACGATGAAAATGCAGGTCTTGCCGTGCTTAACAGGCTTTTAAGAGCGGCAGACTTTACTGTTATACATGCAGATGAAATTTGTGAAAAAGATTTTGTTATAGTTGGGCTTACAGGTAAAACGGGTTCGGGAAAGTCCACTGTTAGCAAAATATTAGAGGAAAAAGGCGCAGCTATTATAGACGGGGACAAAGTAGCACGCAAAGTTTTAGCTAAAGATAATACTCTTTTGCTAAAGCTTTCTGAAAGTTTTGGAGACACTATAATTAAAGACGGTGTTCTTGATAGAAAAGCTCTTGCCGCTTTAGCTTTTAAGGATAAAGAAAGCACAGAAAAGCTAAACGAAGTAACACACCCGCACATAACAAAAGAGGTAAATAAAAGGCTTTTAGAGCTTAAAAGCAAGGGTGTTCGTGTTGCAGTTATTGATGCAGCGGCACTTTTTGAAAGTGAGATTTCAAAAAAGTGTGACATCATAGTTGTAACCCATGCCCCAAAAGATGAAAGATTAAAAAGGATTCTTCAGCGTGACGGGCTGACAAAAAGTGAAGCACTACTAAGAATATCCGCCCAAAAGGAAGATGATTTTTATATCTCAAAGGCAGATTATTTAATAAATAATTTTTATCCAAACTGTATAAATAAGCAGTTAAAACCGCTGCTTGAAAGGCTCGGTTTATAAGAAAGGAGTTTAGTATGGAAAAGAAAAACAAGGCAGCATTACTTTTAGAAAAGCTTGCCTATGAGCAGAAAAATGCCGTATTAACACAAAGTGAGGAAACGGTAATAAAGGCAGATGAATTTTGCGAAAATTATAAAAGTTTTTTAGATTTAGCAAAAACCGAAAGAGAGGCAGTTGTTGCCGCTTTAGACATAGCAGAAAAAAGCGGGTTTAAGGAGTTTTCTCCGGGCTATAAATATAAAAAGGGCGATAAAGTTTATGTAAATAACAGAGGAAAGGCTATTATGCTTGCCGTTATAGGCAAAAGACCTCTTAATGAGGGTGTCCGCATAGCTGCTGCACACATAGACTCGCCAAGGCTTGACTTAAAGCCAAATCCGCTTTATGAGGCAGACGAGCTTGCTCTTTTTAAAACGCACTACTATGGCGGAGTAAAAAAGTATCAATGGACAGCGATACCGCTGTCGCTCCATGGCGTAATTATTAAAAAGGATTTAACAGCCGTTAATGTAAATATAGGAGAAGATGAAAAAGACCCCAAATTCGTTATAACAGACCTTTTGCCCCACCTTTCCGCAGAGCAGTATAAACGCACCTTAAACGAGGGTATAAAGGGCGAAGAGCTTAACATTCTTGTTGGCAGCAGGCCATTTAAAAGTGATGAGGGCAGCGAGCTTGTAAAACTAAATATACTAAAAATATTAAATGAGAAATACGGAATAACCGAAACGGACTTTTTAAGCGCAGAGCTTGAACTGGTTCCATCATTTAAGGCATCTGATATTGGTTTTGACCGTAGCATGATAGGTTCATACGGTCATGATGATAGAGTGTGTGCTTACCCTGCACTTATGGCAGCTATCGGTGCAAAAGACCCAGAGTATACGATAATCTCCGTTCTTGCAGATAAAGAGGAAACGGGCTCTGACGGCAATACGGGACTTGCATCAAAATATTTTGAAAACTTTGTAAGTGACCTTGGAAAACCGCACGGTGTTTTTGGATATGAGATACTAAGGCATTCAAAATGCCTTTCGGCAGATGTAAATGCCGCTTTTGACCCCACTTTTCCAGAGGTTGCCGACAAAATGAATTTTGCATTTCTTAACAAAGGTGTTGTAGTTACAAAATACACAGGCGCAAGAGGAAAAAGCGGCACTTCAGACGCTTCTGCTGAATATATGGGCGAAATTCGTAAAATGCTTGACGAGGGCGGCATAGTGTGGCAAACGGGCGAGCTTGGCAAGGTTGATGCTGGCGGCGGCGGAACTGTAGCAAAATTTATAGCAGCGCTTGATGTTGATGTTATAGATGTTGGTGTGCCTGTGCTTTCAATGCACTCTCCGTTTGAGGTTGTGTCTAAACTTGATGTATATATGGCGTATAAGGCATTTAATCAGTTCTTTTTATAAAAAGAGCGGTAAGTATTCGTAAAATGTAGGAGAGCTTAATTTTGGTAGGACTAAAAATAGGGGTTGACCTTGGAACATCAATGTTCAGAGCATATGCAGAAGGGGCAGGGGAGATTTTTTCCGAGCCTTCTATTATATCTATTGAAGAAGAAAGCGGCACCATATCCTCTGTTGGAAAAGCAGCATATGATATGCTTTATAAAAGCCCTGATGTTTATAATGTTGTAAAGCCCCTTGAAAGTGGCGGTATTTCAAATTATGATGCCGCACAGCTTATGCTAAACACTTTTTTTGATAAATTATTTAAAAACAAGGTTTTCAAACCTACCATTGCAGCCTGTATGCCAGCTGGAATAACTGCTCTTGAGGAGCGGGCACTATTAAAGCTTTATTTCAGCGCAGGTGCAGGCAGGGTGTGCCTTCTTGAGCAGCCGCTTGCCGCCGCTATAGGTGCGGGTGTAATTTTAGATAAGCCGTTTGGTACTATGGTTGTTGACATAGGCGCAGGCACGGCAGATATAGCAGTTGTAACAATGGGCAGTACGGCAGTTTCCCGCTCTGTTAAAATAGGCGGGGACTTTCTTGATAAAAGCATTATTGATTATTTAAGAATAAACCGTAGTGTAATAATCGGCAAAAAGACGGCAGAGCAGCTAAAGTTTCAGCTTGCAGGAGCTGTAAAAAGAAGTGAGGAAATAGCGGCAGTATCAAAAGGAAAGTCAACGGACGATGGTATGCCCGTTTACTTTGAAGTTACCACAAGCGAGATAAATCTTGCAATAAAACAGGCGCTTGAAGATATATGCAAAGCAATTCTTTCAGTACTTGAAACGACTCCGCCAGAGCTGCTAAAAGACATAACAGAAAACGGCATAATACTAAGCGGAAGTGCCTCACAGCTTTTCGGGCTTGATTTACTTATTACAGAATATACCTCAATAAAATCAATAGTGATTGATGACCCTGCAAATGCCGTTGTAAAAGGACTGCGAAAAGCCTTGAAAAACACAGAATATTTGAAAGAGCAGGGCTATAGATTTAAGACTATGGAAGATATTTAGGATATGGAAAACGAACTTGCAAACATAGTAATAGATAAAATGACGGCAGAAGATACAAAGGCGCTTTCACTTCTTGAAAAAGAAAGTTTTTTAATGCCATGGAGCGAAGATGCCTTTATGTATGAGCTAACAAATGAAAAAGCTTTTTTTTTAACGGCTAAAAGTGATGGCAAAGTACTTGGCTACATTGGCTCTCACCTTGTTTTAGATGAGTGCTATATAACAAACATAGCAGTGTTTAGCGAATATAGGCAAAAGGGAATTGCAAAAAGGCTTATAAAAGAGCTTTGCAGACTGCTAAAAGAAAAAGGAGCAAGTTTTGTAACTCTTGAGGTTAGAAAGTCAAATATAAAGGCTATAAATTTATATGAGAAACTTGGGTTTGTATTTTCGGGTATAATAAAAAACGGCAGCACAAAGCCACCCGAAGATACTATTATTTATACTTTAACACTAAACGGTGGTGACAGTTTATGAAAATACTTGCAATAGAAACATCGTGCGATGAAACGGCGGCGGCAGTTGTAGAAAATGGCCGCACTGTTTTGTCTAACATAGTAGCATCGCAAGTTAAAGAGCATATTAAATACGGCGGTGTAGTGCCTGAAATAGCCTCTCGCCGCCATATAGAGGCAATATGCGCCGTTACAGATAAAGCATTAAAAAGTGCGGGACTTACTTTTTCAGACTTAGGAGCTATTGCTGTAACATATGCCCCAGGGCTAATAGGCGCACTTCTAGTTGGAGTAAATTATGCAAAAGGGCTGGCACTTTCAACAGGGCTTCCGCTTTTAGCCGTTCACCATCTTCGCTCGCACATAGCGTCTTGCTATATAACGCATAAAACACTGTGCCCGCCATTTTTGGCGCTTGTTGTGTCTGGCGGTCACAGCCATATTGTAAATGTTTCTTCATACACTGACTTTACGGTTATAGGGAGAACTCGTGACGATGCCGCAGGGGAGGTAATGGATAAAGTTGCAAGAGCGCTAGGGCTTCCGTACCCTGGGGGGCTTAACCTTGATAAAGCATCAATAAACGGTGACTTTAATGCATATAGTTTCCCCCGTCCAAGGGTTGAAAACGCTCCTTTAGACTTTAGCTTTTCAGGTCTTAAAACGAATGCTATTAACCTTATTCATAAAGCAAATCAACGAAATGAAGAAATAAATATAGCGGATTTCGGCGCCTCATTTATTGAGGCAGTTACAGATTGCCTTGTAACAAATACTGATAAGGCGGCACAGCAAACAAAGCAAAACACTATTGTTTTAGCTGGAGGTGTTGCTGCAAACTCTGTATTAAGAAGAAAAATGGAAAGTCTTAGCGAAAAAAGTGGATACAGCCTTTATTTGCCGTCGCTTTCTCTTTGCGGTGACAATGCGGCAATGGTTGGCGCACAGGCGTATTATGAATACTTATCGGGCGCCTCGTCAGACCTTTCTCTAAATGCCTATGCCTCAATGCCAATTGATAAAAAAGCTTATTAGCAAAAAAGTTTTACTTTAGTGATGTTTCATAAACGCTAAGCAGCTCACAGCTAATAAGGGCAGAGGTATCTGTAGCTGTATATGTATATTCAGCCTCTTCGGACTTAAAAGTATTTTCAGAAAGCAGCGCTTTCTCATTTGAGAAAACTTCAAGATTTTCAAGTGCAGTGTTCACATGGTCTTCGCTTTCCCCCGTATAACATGAAAATACAATAGGGATAAATGAGCGGACGCTTTCATCAGCCATCTCTTTTATGCCGTCAAACACCAAATGACAGGCTGTAATACGCTTTTTTTCATCTAATTGAGCATAAACTAAAAGCTCTTTTTCACCATAGCGTATAAATCCATATTGGCTGTTTTTATCCTCATCAAAGTGAAAACCCTCTGCTGAAACAACCGTTTTTTCATATCTTTCATTTATTCTTGATATTAAAGAGCTAAGGTCGTTTCCGTATCTG
>DASRNG010000049.1:0-7292 GCA_035647555.1 Oscillospiraceae bacterium
CTTCATTTTATATTTTGCTGCGGCTACTCATCATTAAGGTAATTTTCTTACATGTTAAGTAGTCTATATTATAGAGATTATTCATCTATCCTACATACTCGTCCTGCTAAAATCATCTAAGTAAACTACTCGACCAATAAAATTCATCTTTTCTCAATATGTTCCCCAAACTCTTGATAATACAAGCTTATAGACTATTTAGTCACTTTAGAAAACTAAGTTAAAATCCAGTAAATGCTGTAACCCTTATACCATCAGCCCTTTAACTACATTTTATTTCTCAACCCTTGACATCAATACGACCGTCTCAACGTGCACTGTGCGGGGGAAGAGGTCTATGGGGGTTATTTTTTTTGCTGTGTAGCCTTTTTCTTTTAAATGTGCGCAGTCGCGGGCTAAGGTGGCGGGACTGCAGGAGACGTATATGATTTTTTCGGGGTTCATTCGTGAGATGGTGTTTAGAAGTGAGGCGTCACAGCCTTTTCTTGGGGGGTCTATTATTATGATGTTTGGGTGAATACCCTCGTTCTCGAGGGTTTTTGCCGCTTCTTTTGCGCCAGCACATAGGAAGCGGGCATTTTTTATGCCGTTTTGATTTGCGTTTTCTATGGCATCTTTTATGGCTTCGGGGACGATTTCAACGCCTATTAGCTGCTTTATATCTTTTGCAAGCGTTAGACCGATTGTGCCTATTCCGCAATATAAGTCTACTACTGTGTCAGAGGGTTTGCAGTTTGCAAGCTTTTTAACCTTTTGGTATAAAACCTCTGTTTGTTTTGGGTTTACTTGATAAAATGCAAGCGGTGAAAGGCGCAGTTTTAAAGAGCAAAGCTCGTCCGTAATATATCCGCTGCCATAGAGAGTTTTACACCTTTCTCCAAGTACAACGTTTGTATCTTTTTTATTTATGTTGAGGACAAGAGTTTTAAATGACGGGATTTTCTTTAACTCTTTTATTAAAATATCGGTATTATTTAGGCTTTCGCCATTTATTACAATAGCCACCATAAGCTCGTTTGTAGCAAACGCTTTTCTAATGTAAATATGGCGAATAGCACCTTTTTTCGTTTTTTCGTCATATATTGTGTTGTTAGAGCTGCTTAGAAACTTTCTGAATATATTTATAACTTCCGAAAATTCTTTTGGGTGCAGGGCGCAGTGGGCAGCGTCTACAATGCGGTGGCTTCTTTTTGCAAAAAAGCCTATTTTTATTTCTTCGTCCTCAAGCTTTACGGGGTACTGCGCTTTGTTTCGGTAGTTATATATGTTTTTTGCTGCTATAATTTTTTCTGGTAAAAGGTCTATGCCGCCTATTCTTAAAAACGCATCTTCAACGTGCTTTTGTTTGTAAGCGAGCTCTGCCTTATATGTTATATGCCGAAAATCACAGCCCCCACAGCGTGGGTATGAGGGGCAGTCATTATTTTGCCTGTCTTCTGACGGCGTTATTATCTGCTTTAGTTTTCCTATGGCATAGCTTTTTTTAACCTTGATTATATGGCATAAAACAGTGTCGCCGACTGCCGTTTCGGGTACAAAAATAGTAAGCCCTTTATAGCGGCCTATGCCGCTGCCCTGTGATGTGTAATCCTCTATTTCAATGACTATATCATCATTCTTTTTTATCATTTTTCATTTCCTTGACTGTTTTTTTATATTCGTCATAAGTCATAAACACATTTATTATTTGCAGCAGTGCGTTAGCCGAAAGGCGTGACGGCAAGCCAAGTTTTTTAGTAAGGGCAAGCCTTTTTCTTTTGCTTTGCACTTTTCCGCTTATGCCATCTTCATAAAAATCTGTTTTTGTGATTTTTTTCTCTTTAGAATCTGTTTCTTCGTATAGTATCCCAGCTTGCCTTAGTGCCGTTATAAGAACGATTTGTGAAATTCCCTCTACCCCTATCTTACCCTCCTTTGAGGGCGTGCTTTTACGCTTTTCTTTTCCTAAAACGTCTGGTATATAGGCGTGTTTTATAGTGTCTGGCGGTACAATGCCGCCTATATATGAGCGAATTTTAAACCCTGCCGCATCACTGTCTGTAAGTATTAGCAGTCCTCTTTTTTCTGCTAATGTTCTTATCATTTGCTGCTTTTCTTTATCGTGGAATATGCTAAACCCGTCTGTTGCTATTATTACGGCATCTATTATAGAGGAAAGTTTTATTTTATCGTATTTTCCTTCAACTATTATAACTCTATCTGTTTTAATCATATTATATCCTTAGTAAATCTAATATTAGATATTCTAAAAGCACCTTGCCATCTGTCCTTGTGCTTTTGAGGCGTGTGTCTGCATCGTAAAGCAGGTTTATTGCATTTGAAAGCTGCTCTAAACTGTATTTTTTTGATAATGAGGCAGCGTTTTCAAGCACAAACATTTTATTTTTATATTCCTTAAAACATGTTGCCACATCAGAAAATCTAAGTCCGCTTTGAGCGGCGGCTTTTACACGGTACATATCAACATATGCACCTGAAATAATAGCAAGAATTTTAATAGGCTCTTCCTTTTGCTTTATAAGCAAATCTAAATCAAAAAAAGCCTCGTCTGCTTTTCCTGTTATTATAAGCCTTGCAAGATTAAATATTTTCGCCTCTGCACTTAAAATGACACATTCGTCAATATCCTCTTTCGTTATGGTTTCACCCTTTTTATAAAGGCACAGCTTGTCAAGCTCGTTTCGTAAAGTGCCCATATCATTGCCTACAATATCAATCATATAAAATGCGGCATTTCTATCAAGAGAGCAGCCTTTTCCTGTGGCAGATTTGCACAATAGCCTTACAAGCTCTGACAAAGAGCGGCTGCTGAGCTTTACGACAGAGCCGTATTTTGCAAAGGTTTTTATAATTTTTATCCAGTTTCCTTTTTTTTCGTCAACCTGTACTGTATCAAGCCAAAATATTATTATAGAGCTTTCAGGAATATCAGATATTACTTCTATTAGCTCATCAATCTTCTTGTTTTTGCTGCTGCTTTTGTTTTCTTTTTCTGCTTTTCTTTCTGTAATAAACTCTGCAAGATTCATGTCATGCACCACTGTGCAGGTGTAGCCGCCCATTAAAGGCAAGGCGTTAGCACAGTCTGCTATCTCCTCAAAAGAGGTAGTAGCACCATCAAGAATATGTAAATTAAAAGTTTCATATTCACGCTCTACCGTTTTTTGAGGTATAAAGGAGGCATAGTGTTTTTTTAGATAGTCATCTGTTCCGTATAAAAGATAGAGCCTGTCAAAATCCTTGCTGCGGATTTGACTTAAAAGCCCTTTTTCATTAAGCTCGCCCATCTTCTCACTCCTGTTTTTATATTAACGTGCCGCTTTCAAAAGCGGTAAGGCAAATTTGCGGTGTTTTATAAAACTGCCTTTTATATAGGTCTTTATGTACCGTGGGGTATGGGCTTGTTATCATTATCTTATCATATGCTACAGAAAATCCGTTTTTTGGAATGTGGTTATAGCTTATTAAAATGTTAGGTGTTGCGATTGATTTCGCAATAAAACTCATATCATTTTCTTTAGATAAAGACACCATAATGGTCTGCCCGTTAAAGTTAATTATAACACAATTAGCCCCCTTGGTGTTAATATATTTTATATCTACCTGTTTCCAGAGCAGGTATCTCGCTTCAAATCCTGTTTCCACTTCATCTGTAAATATATCTTTATTTTCTTTGTAAATATGAAAGTCAATGCAAACAGTGCTTGGTGAATATGTTTTAATAATATCTAAATAACAGTCAGCACTTATTTTGCCGCTTGGCACAAGAAATAAATCTAACTTTGTAGATGGAATATCAGGCAAGCTGTATTTTACCTCATAGGTATAGTCTATAAAGTCCTGTGGGCAGCCAATAAGTGCATAGTGCCTGCCGCTTTGAAGCACAATAATGGGTGAGCCTTTTACTGATAAAACAGTGCCTTTTATGTTGACCTTAAACGGCAGCATAAAAATGCTATTTGTAATTATAAAAATAATAACAGAAAGTATAGCTATTATTTCAATAAACAAACGTCTATTCTTCTTAAATATCAAAACACCAGCAGCAATAGCAAAAATGCTAAAAATAACACATATGTGGTATACCATTTTATTAACAGGAATAGCGGAAAACGTGAGAGAGCCAAGAGATTCTGTGCATTTTAGAACAGTTTTTGCTAACACATCTGCAATGAAAAACCAAAGGTTTGAAACGGGCATAAAAACGCTTGAATGAGAAAGTAAAACTCCCGTACCGCCAAAAACCATAATAAGTGAAGATATGCCAACTACAAGCAGGTTTGTAATGGGTGCTACTAATGTTACTTTGCCAAATACAGACACCATTACGGGTAACGTAGCAACAAATACAGATGTGGTGATTATAAAAATGCCTGCCACATAATTTAATATGCGTTTTATAAAAGGTGAGGGAAACCCTGCAATAAGTAGTGCAAAGCGTTTGAGGTAATAGTCTCCTATTGTAATAATACCAAGGGTAGCCAGTACAGATAACTGCAAGCTTACAGACAGCACAGAAAATGGGTTTGCTGCCAGAATAACAAAAACAGCAAAGCCTAAAGAATTGAGCCTATCTCCTCTCCTTTTGAAAAATGGGGCAATAAGGATAATCACAAGCATTAAAGCTGCCCTCATAACAGAGGCGCTAAACCCTGTTAATACCACAATAAAAGTTAAAAATACAAGTGAAATAATATTAATAATCTTGCCTCTAAACCCAAAAAGGGTGAGAAAAGCGATAAAAAATGAAATCCAAAGAGATGTATGAAGCCCCGATACGGCAAGCAGGTGCGAAGCACCGCTATTTGAAAAATAGTTTTTCGTTTGCCTTGATATATAGCTCGTATCGCCAAGGAGCATACCAATTATTATGCCTGCACTGTCGTCCTTTGTCATCTCAAGTACTGTGTTTATTATTGACTGTCTTAATCTTAATATATAATACAGTGGTGAAGTGTCGTATGAAAATAGAACTTCGGGGCTGTCTACTGAATATGCCCTTAAATAGATGCCACGAGACTTGTAAAATTCAGATTCGCTAAAGTCTGAATTTCGTGGCACATATATTTTTGCATCATTAACAGATATACAGTCATAAATATCACAGTAAATCTTTTCTTTAGACGAGTAAACAAGTTTTAGTTTTACAAATTTCTCGCCTATGCTTTCTGTTTTTATTTCATATGTATAATAATCGCCTTTCTTTTGCGGCAAAGATATAACTTTACCTGTAAAAGCCGTTTCACCCTCGTAAGATATTGCGCTTTTGTACGAAAAATTATAAAAAGCCAAAAATATTACCGCTGACAGCAATATAGCGATTGCGGCAAGCGGTATTTCAAGTTTATTATGTAGTGACCTTACAGAAATAAAGACGATTAAAGAGATAATTGAAACAGCACAAAACAAATATGCAAGATAAGCAGAGTGTGCCCCTGCCTTGCAGCAGCAAAAGCACACAACGGCAAAAGCCGAGCCGAAAATAAGCATCGGTCTTGACAAAAAAACACCCCGTGTCAAAAAATACTTTTAACCTGCAGGCCAGCTAAAACTGCGGCCACCCAAAAGGTGAAAGTGCAAGTGCTTTACGCTTTGACCTGCCGCATCTCCACAATTTGTAACTACTCTAAACCCATCAGAAACAGAAAATTCCTTTGAAAGCTTTGCGGCAACTTCAAATATATGTGCAGTAACAAGGCTGTTATCAGCATTTATTTCTGCCGCAGAGTCTATATGCTCTTTTGGTATTAGCAAGATGTGAACGGGTGCTGTTGGCTCTATATCGTGAAAGGCAAGCACCGTATCATCTTCATAAACTTTTTTGGACGGAATTTCACCATTTACAATTTTGCAAAAAATACAATCCATGCTTACCCTCCAAGTAAATCAGTAACTACCTGTTCAGTAGAATCAAGCGCCTGTTTTAATTTTGAAATATCTTTACCGCCTGCCATTGCACTTTCGGCTTTGCCGCCGCCAGAGCCGCCTGCAAGCTTTGCCACTTCACGCACAATATTACCTGCATGTGCGCCGCTTTTTACCGCATCTGGCATGCACATACACGCAATTGAAATAGTGCCTTTATCACTTTGCCTTGCGCCAATTACAGCAACGGCAAAATTGCCTTTTTCTTTTGCACTGTCACACGCTATTCGCACTTCATTAACAGATGCCTCGCCCATATCAGCAGTAAAAAGCTTTATATCCCCAATTTCTTTATAAGATGAAAGTAAGTCGGCAGTTTTTGATTTTGCAATTTCACTTTTTAGAGTTTCTACCTGTTTTTGTGCATCTTTAAGCTCTTTTAGTACTGAAAGAGCCTTTTCAGAAATTTCATCAACATTTCCCGTTTTAAGTGATGCCGCTGTTTTATGGATAAGCTTCTCTTTATCTCTTATATACATTAGTGAGTTTAGCCCCGTTATAGCCTCTATTCTCCGAACTCCTGCCGCAACAGAGGACTCTGATATAATCTTAAATAGACCTATATTACCTGTATTTTCGGCATGTGTTCCGCCGCAAAGCTCTGCCGAAAACTCACCGCATTTAACTACTCTTACAGTCTCTTTGTACTTCTCATTAAAAAGGGCTAATGCGCCTTGTTTCTCTGCCTCTTTTATATCCATCTCCTTTACCTTTACTGGTAAAGAGGATAAAATAATTTCGTTAACAAGGTTTTCGGTAGCCTCTATTTCTTGTGCTGTAAGCGCCGAGAAATGAGAAAAATCGAACCGTGCAACTTCAGGAGATACAAAAGAGCCTGCCTGTGTAACATGAATACCAAGCGTTTTGCGAAGTGCCTCGTGCAGCAGATGTGTTGCTGTGTGGTTTCTTTTTGTAGCAAGCCTTTTTTCAGCATTTATTTCACTGTTTACCGTTTCACCCACAGAAAGCACACTGCCCGACACCACAGTGCCGCTATGAAGATATACTCCCTCTTGTGCTGCTGTAACAGAGCTTACCTCAAAAACTGTATCATTTGCAGTTATTTTACCAGTGTCCCCTATTTGCCCGCCGCTTTCAGCATAAAATGGGGTAAAATCAAGCACTATTGTTCCCGTATCACCAATATTTAACTTTTCTGCATGCTCACCGTCTATAATGATTGCAAGAATTTTTGAAACGCTGCTGTTATCTGTGTAGCCTGTAAACTTAGTTGGTTTTATGTCTTTTACTGCAAGTGTAGAGTCATGCCATGCGTCAGCTCCAGCATCTTTACGGGCTGCTCTTGCCATGTCCTTAGCCTTTTCTAAAAGTGCTTCAAACTCCTTTTTGTCTACAGTCATATTATT
>DASRNG010000050.1:0-6184 GCA_035647555.1 Oscillospiraceae bacterium
CTTGCACGAAGAGCTGTAAGCGGAAAGCTTGAAATTGTAGCAATTACATACATTATGTAAAGGTGACGTGAGTCTATGCCTATGGTGTTACCAATTAGCACGTTGCTTGTAGAAAGCAGCATTTTGTTAATAATGTCTATAATAAAATAAACACCAATGCCACCGCCAGAATAGGCAAGGATTTCTTTGTAAGGCATATATTTGCCTTCAGGAGGTGTATTCCAATAGGTTTTGACACCTTTGATGGCATCAATTGCCGACTTTACTTTTTCCAAATTAATTCCTCTTTCTTCTTAAATAAGTTCTATTATCGCCCCGTAGAACCAAAGCCTTTTTCGCCACGCTCAGTATCGTCAAGCTCGTCCACAACAAGAAGACGTGCAGCGACTACTGGCATGAGTAAAAGCTGGGCAACTCTTTCGCCCGGCTCAATAGTATACGAAGTTTTAAAATGGTTTATAAGACCTACAGAAAGCTCGCCTCTGTAGTCACTATCAATTACTCCAACGCAGTTTAGCATGCTTATGCCATGTTTTACGGAAAGCCCGCTTCGTGGAAAAATAAGCGCTACATACTCCTCAGACGGCAAAGAAATCGCAATTCCTGTAGGAATTACAGCGTTGCCATTAGCGGGTATTTCAATATTATTTTCTATTGCAGCATATAAATCAAATCCAGCGCTGCCTTTTGTTGCTTTTGTAGGAATGCTCGCACAACCTCGAAGCTTTTTTATTTTAAGCTCCATATTAGTTGTTCCAAATGCCAGAGGTTGTTTTATTTTCGCCTTGGTCTTTTAACTTTTCAACTTCTCTTTTATAAAAGTCGCATTCAGATTTTGCTTTTGCAGCATCTTCAAGATACTCTTTGAGCTGCCCTCTTAAATTATCGGCGGTGTCTGTTGCTTTTTTTGCGGCATCTGCAAACTCAAGAGCCGTGAACACAGCGGCCTGTGTAATTGAGAGTTTGCCGCCTTTAAGCGCTACTTTTAGCTTCTCGTCAATTTCACTTGCAAGTGTTTGCATATACTCTTCACTTTCCGCAGCGGTGATTATGTATTCAGAACCGCAAATATCGAGCTTATATGTATTTTTAACCATGAAAGATATGCCTCCCGTCATTATAGACTAATTATACAGTACAAAATTAAAAAAGTAAACCACTACATATTGTAATTAATAACAAAATGCACACAAATTATTTTAATTGCATTTTATAGCATTAATTGGTATACTAATCATTATATATCGAAAAAGAGTATATCGGAGCTAAGATGATGCAAGATTTTAATAATTTTCAGCCGCCTGATGACCGTCAGGCAGAACAAATTTTTTATAATGAGGCTAAAAATCGTTCGCCCCAAAGTGTATACGGTAATCACCAGTATATGGGAGACTTTACCGCTGATACAAATCAAAGTGACCGATTTTTTGAAAGGTCTAAAGTTAAAAGCCTTGCATTTATATCTGGCATTTGCATGCTCGGTTATTTATTAATGCAAGGTGTTTTAGTTTATATTTTTTCAATTGAGGGTATGTGGGAGCTATATAATAGCGATTATTATTTTGAGTCGGGACTATCTATATTCTTTTCAATAGTTGCTATTGGTTTGCCGTTTTCACTCGTTTATCTTTTTGCAAAGCGTCGCGGCTATGGGAGTCTTAACAGTTTCGGTAAGCCTCATGGCAAAGCTTTTACAACGGCGCTTATTATTATGGGCTTTGGGTTTTGCCTTCTTGCAAGTTATATCACAAATATAATTTATATGCTGTTTCAAAGCGCTGGAGTAACACTTCCGTATGAAGACTTTACACCGCCGCTTGAAATAGCTGCTGTTATAATGCTTTTTATAAAAACCGCTATTGTGCCAGCTTTAATAGAGGAGTTTGCAGTAAGAGGATTTTTACTCCAATCTATGAGAAAGTTCGGTGACGGTTTTGCAATAGTTATGAGCTCTCTTGTATTTTCACTGCTTCATGCCAACGCAGTGCAAATCCCCTTTGCGTTTATGGCAGGGCTTGTGCTTGGCTATGTTTTTTGCAAAACAAACAGTATTTGGCCGCCTATAATTGTTCACTTTCTTAACAATGCATTTAGCTGTGTAGAAACGGTGATTTTCGCCGCTTTGCCAAAAGAACTTGCAAATAGTGTGGATAATATTTTAACAATTGGTATAGCAGTTTTTGCCATCATTTCACTTATAATTGTTCTGATGTCAAAAAAATCCTTACTACCTAAAACCCGTACTTATTTAAGTGGTGGTGAAAAGGCAAAAGCATTTGTGTTTCAGCCCATGTTTTTTATTATGGCACTGCTTTATCTTGGTTTAACAGTAGTAGATGTATTAGGTGCAAATGTATGAGTGGGTGCGTTTTTATGACAGAGGCGTTAAACCTTGCCCATGAAGCATTTTTAGACGGTGAGGTTCCTGTGGGCGCTGTTGTTGTAAAGGGTGGAAAAATAGTAGGCAAAGGCAGAAACAGACGTGAGAAAGGCAAAAATGCCTTGGCGCACGCTGAGATAGAGGCGATAAACGAGGCTTGCAAAACACTTCAAGGCTGGCGGCTGTGGGAGTGTGACATTTACGTTACCTTAGAGCCTTGCCCAATGTGTGCGGGAGCGATTATAAATGCACGGATAAAGAATGTTTTTTTCGGTGCGTTTGATGAAAAAAGCGGTGCGGCAGGCAGTGCCGTTAACCTATTTGAGTTAAAGGGAGCTTATAAACCGCAGTATACAGGCGGAATAAAAAAGCAAGAAAGCCAAGAGATGATAAGTAAATTTTTTGAAACTTTAAGATAAAATACAAAGACCTAAAGCCGAAGCTTTAGGTCTTTATTTTTTTATTATCCGTTTATCTTACTATCCCCTCAAGGAAGTTTACATCAAGCACTTTGCCGTCTTTTTGAACACGGAAAGTTTTAATCTCGTTTTTACCTATATCGAACCAGAAGCCGTTATCGAAAAGTGCGCTCATAAGCATGCAGCGTGTTGCTTTACCTGCTGATTCATAAAGCCTTATTATAAGGTCGCCAGAACCATCTTCGCACAGTTTTACAGCGGTTACGATAACATTTTCAGCGTTAATTGACATATAGCTATTTTTTTGTGGCAGATGGCCTTTGTGGTAGCTCTCTGCTATTACTGCTATGTTTGGCAGGTTGTTAAGCAGGTGCGCTTCCTTAGCGGCATCGCTCGTTTCTGCCTCGCCCTCATGCACGTAAATACCATACACAAAACGCTGTAGTCCCTCGTCTGTGAAATTAAAGTTGGCATCAGGTCTTTGTGAGTAATGGTCAGCAAAAATCACGTTTCTAAGGCAAGTGAGCCTTAGCTCGTTATCGGGGCAGTCATAGCTGTATTTAGAGTCGCTCATAATAGTAATGCCGGCACGAGTTCCATCTTTAAGGTTTAGAGTTAAGTCTGCCCAGCTAAGAGAAGGCTCTTCCTCACCGTTTGTAGGTCTTTTTATAAACCCTGCAGGGATTTCATATGTTGAAATTGCATCTGTCCCATCAAGCGGGAAAGCCATTTTTAACATAGTAAAATCTTCTTGCCACAAAGCCTTGCACTCAACTCTTATAGTCTTTTGGTTTTTAGCAAGAATAAACTCCTGAGTGAGATACGATTCGTTAAACTTGTGCTTTGTTCTAACAACACTGCGAAGCTCGCCTTGTTCAACCTTTTCTATAGATACGAGCTTCATAAGCCCTTTAATATTGTGGAATGTAAAGCGGTTGTGCGCCCAAGTGTCGGTATCATCATCTTTAATTACAGTAGGAACAGCAAGAGGCTTGCTGCCTTTGTACTGTGTGCTGCTTTCTTTGTTTATAAGGCTATTTATAAAGCCTGTATTCTTGTCAAACTCTACCTTAAGATACTCATTTTCAAGTGAGAAGTCTGCACGTGGTTTTTCAAGGTCCTCTGCGTGCAGAGAAATGTCAAGTGTAAGCCAATAAACTGCATAGCCTAAAGACGGAACATTTGCAAGAAACGCTGTGTCAAGGTGTGTATCGTTTGAGCGAGATGAGCGAACGTTTTGGAAAACAACATTATTGCCATCACTATCTTTTACAGCGGTTGAGGGGTGGAATGTCTTTACAGGAATCTCAATATCAAAAGAAGTTGGGTTAAAAACAACGACAGGTCGTGGGAAGTTTTGGTGTGCACCTGTGTGGTGGCGAACTTCTTCATCTATAGCATCACTAACACCGTCTATCCATGTATCAATACTTCTTGAAATGCGAAGCGTGGCATTATTATAGGCACGAGCGGCAAGCGTTGAGGCATAGCCGTCAAAGTCCTTTGCGTCTTCATAAGACTCCATAATAGAGCAGCCGCACAAAATATCATGGAATTGATTGTAGCAAACATCAAGCCAAGCCTCTTTAAGCTCTAAAGAGGAGGGCTTTGAATTTAGCTCTATAGCAGAGACGGTATCCCACTTTTCTGCTGCGCCAAGCAGGTTTTCAGATTTGCGGTTGAGTTGTTTTATCGAAGAAGTAGCGCTATAACAACCGCTTGCGTGGTGCTGTAGGTCATCTTTCCATATGGGCAAATCAAGCTCCATTTGGCACATGGCATTAAAATAATCGTCAGGACAGGAAAACTCAAGCTCGTGGTACCCCTCTGATTTCATATTAGAGATAAGGAAGTTAAGGTCTGCCTTTGTAGGGCCGCCCCCGTGGTTGCCAACACCATAGAAAAGCATCATACCGTGGCCTGTGTCGTCTATCCTTTTAGAAAGGTTTTTAAGCTCTTTTGTAAGTGACATAGAGCCAGAAACACCATATGCTGATGGAATTCTATATGTTAGTATGCGTGAGCCGTCTGCACTGTCCCACCAGAAAAGGTTTTCAGGAATATCGGGGTTTTCACGCTTATTTGGGCGCATCATAACGTATGCCGTCATGCCGCCTTTTTTTAATAGCTGAGGCAACATACCATTGTGACCGAAAGAGTCAACATTATATCCCGTCTGACACGTTTTGCCGAACTTTTCATAATAATAAAGCTGGCTGTAAAGCGCTTGCCTTGCATAGCTTTCACAAGATGGCATATTACAGTCTGCCTGTACCCACCAGCCGTTTACGATGACCCACCTGCCTTGTTTTACACGTTCTTGAATTTCTTTGAACATTTCGGGGTCTATTTCCTCTACCCATTTGTAATGAGCCGCAGATGAGCAAGTGAAAACAAAGTCATTATATTCATTTAATCTGTCAAGAGCGCTTCTAAAGGTTTGAAGTACCTCTGAGCAACCCTCTTGCCAGCACCAAAGCCATGTAGGGTCAAGGTGAGCATTGCCAATAAGATGTATAGATTTATTCATATGTCTTTTCCTTTCAATATTTCTATATTTCTATTTCTCTATGAATCCAAAATATCTTCCAATCCAATATGCAAATGTATATGGGTAGCAGCTTTCTACACGGTATACACCGCCGCTGTCTTGATTTTTAAATTGAAGTGGATTACGGTCATACTTGCTTATAAAACGCTCGTCAGGCATAAGCAGGAAAGAAGTTTCTTCATAGCCGCCCATTGAGATTTTTTTAGGAATGTCTACTCTTTTATCAAGAGAAACGCCTGAGGCAAGGCGGGAAATATTATGGCGCTCAAACCATTTTTTATAAAGATGCCAGTTAAGGTTTTCTTCTTCCTCTGGGCAGCAAAGAAGAAATAGAAAGTCATATCCGGGGTTATGCTCGGTGTCAAACAAATTCCGCCAGCTTTTAAATCCGTTTTTAAGCCTTTCTTTATTTTCTCCCTCAGGCTCAAGGGTGATAAGCCCCCAATAAGAGAAAACACAAAGTGCAAGGTCACCAAACATAAGCTCCTCTCTAGGGTCTAGCCCGATGCTTAGTGCAGACTGGAAAAACCTTGCGTTATGCTTTTCAGGCAGGTCCATATAACCTAAAGAAATAAGGTTATCAAGAGACTCTTGCCATTTGCCGCTCTCACCAGTCATATGCATAACGATACGGTGATACATCATAATCTCTACACTGTTAAGACCGCCGTCAGGGTAGCCAACGCCTGTAGTGAAGTATTCAAGGTCCCATTTTGCCCATGTAGTAGGTTTTTCGTCACACTCATGGAGCTGATAACCTTTGTCGATAATATGCGATAATGTGTTCTTAGCGGCAGTGCAAAGCAGCTCGCTATATTCATCATCCTCAGGAGC
>DASRNG010000051.1:0-44115 GCA_035647555.1 Oscillospiraceae bacterium
AGGGAGTATGAATCGTTACACTGCCCTGCATCAAGCACTCGTGGAATACCGCCAATGTCACCAAGATTAAGCTTGTTATAGCGGTATTTAGCACAGCCTGCTGTTAAAATAACAGTATCAGTTGGTAAGGCTTTTGCAAAATTTGTGTAATATTCTCTGTTTCTCATTCTGCCGTCACACCCTGCCATGACGAAAAACTTCTTAATAGCGCCAGACTTTACGGCATCTACTACCTTGTCTGCAAGTGCGAAAACTTGATTGTGAGCAAAGCCGCCTACAATGCTGCCTGTTTCAATCTCTACAGGTGAGGGGAGAGTTTTTGCAAGGCTTATGATTTCAGAAAAGTCTTTTTTACCGTCAGCGTCTGCTGCTATATGTATGCACCCTGGGTAGCCCGCAGCGCCTGTTGTGAAAATTCTGTTTCTTATTTCATCACTTCTTGGCGGTACTATGCAGTTTGTTGTGAAAAGAATGGGTCCTTTGAAAGACTCAAAATCTGTAAGCTGCTGCCACCACGCACCGCCATAGTTTCCTACAAGGTGCGGATATTTTTTAAGCTCTGGATAATAATGTGCAGGGAGCATTTCTCCATGGGTATAAACATCAACACCGCTGTCTTTAGTTTGTATGAGAAGCTGCTCTAAGTCAACTAAGTCGTGACCCGAAATTAAAATAGCGGGGTTTTCTTTAACGCCAATATTTACAGTTGTAATTTCAGGGTTACCGTATTTTGATGTATTAGCGCCATCAAGAAGAGCCATTGCTTTAACACCGTATTCGCCCGTTTTAAGAGTTAGCGCTACTAGCTCATCTACAGAAAGTGTATCGTCAAGTGTTGCTGAAAGCGCCTCATAAATAAATGTGTAAACCTCAAAATCTTCTTTGCCAATGTTAAGGGCATGCTCTGCGTATGCCGCCATTCCTTTAAGTCCGTATATTATCATCTCACGAAGTGAGCGGATATCTTCATTCTCTGTTGCAAGAACACCAACTACAGCCGCCTTTTTATCCATTTCTTCAGGTGAGCTAACTGTGAAAACGGTGCTGTCATGCAAAGAGTTAATATTAGCAGAGTTTTTAAGTGCATCTCTTGCCTCTAAAATTTCTTTTATAGCTTTTGTGATAGCCTTACCGTCAAAGTTTGCGTTCGTTATAGTCATAAAAAGACCGCTTAAAACTTTGTAATTAACATCGCCAAGGTCTTTAGCATCAAGTTTACCTTTTACAACAACCTCTGAAAGCCCTTTTAATGAATAAATTAAAAGGTCCTGAAGTCTTGCAATATCATCTGTTTTACCACACACACCACGAACGGCACAGCCTTTACCTGCCGCCGTTTCTTGGCATTGAAAACAAAACATACTCATTATAGTCCTCCTTATTCCACCACTTCAAAATCTTCTTTGCCAACAAAGCAAATAGGGCATTGCCAATCGTCAGGAATATCTTCAAACGCTGTTCCTGGCTCTATGCCACTATCAGGGTCACCGATTTCTGGGTCATAAATATAACCACAGGGAATGCAAATGTATTTTTTCATAAGAAATCCTCCTTTTAATGTTAATATAAAAAAGATACAAAGTATCTCTATTATCTAAGTTATTTTAGGTTTGTTAATATAATAACACAAACAAAACAAACCGAATGTGACCAAGTCACTAAAAATAAGTAAAAACCAGTTTCACGCTTGCTATTTGCTATAGATTATAGTAGTATAAAAAAAGATTATGATAAAATAGGGGTATTGAGATGAGTATAAAAATTGGCCTTTTTGGATATGGCAATATAGCAAAAGCCGCTGAAATCGGAATTGCACAAAACTCTGATATGAAGCTTTCCGCAGTTTTCACACGCAGAAATCCATCTGATATAAAAACTGTAACGGGAGCGCCTGTGTACAGAAAAGAAGATGCGCTAAACTTAACGGACAAAATAGATGTTATGCTAATGTGCGGCGGCAGCGCCTTAGACTTGCCGAAAGAATCCCCCGAAATGGCAAAGCATTTTAACATTGTAGACAGTTTTGACACTCACGCAAAAATCCCGCAGCACTTTATAAATGTGGACAAGTCTGCAAAAAAGAGTAAAAAGGTAGCAATAATTTCTGCTGGGTGGGACCCTGGTGTGTTTTCACTCAATCGCCTTTTTTCTGAGGCGTTTTTGCCAAATGGCAAAGGGTACACATTTTGGGGCAGCGGTGTAAGCCAAGGCCATTCTGACGCTATTCGCCGTATAGAGGGTGTAAAAAAGGCCGTTCAGTACACAAACCCGTCGCAAGATGCATTAAGTGAGGTAAGAGGGGGAAACACTCCCGTATTTTTGCCCCGTGAAATGCATACTCGTAAATGTTTTGTAGTGCCAGAAAAGGGCGCTAATAAAGAGCTTATTGAAAGCACAATTAAAAGTATGCCAAATTATTTTGCGGATTATGATACAACCGTAAATTTTATAACGGAAGAAGAATTTGAAAAAGAGCATACCTTTATGCCGCACGGCGGAACAGTTATAAGAAGTGGAACTACGGGCAGTAGTAACGAGAATAAACAAATTATTGAATATAGCATAAATCTTAGCTCAAACCCAGAGTTTACGGCAAATATCTTGCTTTGCTATGCAAGGGCGGCATATAGGCTGCATAAAAATGGTGACAGCGGCTGTAAAACTGTGTTTGACATTGCGCCGTACCTACTTTTTAGAGGTACTAAAGAAGATATTGTGAAAAGGCTTCTTTAAATTTCATAGCCGCATTCAAGCATATCCTCTTTGAAAAAGTCAAAAAAGGAAGTTTTGTTATCAGTTTTATATCTTCCAACAGAGTCAGTTCTCATATGGATTTTTGCCATTGGCATAGAAAGAAAATCTTCAAGCTTTAAAAGCGTTTCATCTTGCTTAAATACCATATCTTCAAAGCGAAGTGAAAGCAAATGTTGGGGTGCTTTGGTAGCTTTCATAAGCTCTCTTTGATATTTCCAGCTAATTGCCCTTTTCTCACGAATATCAAAAGTTTCAGGGTATTTTATATTAAAATCATTAAGGTCATCAGTAACATGACCGCTCAAAATGCAGTCTCTCGGGTCCCTTACCCAATGAATACAGTATATTTCAGGGAACATTTTCAGTATCCACGGGTAGCAAAGTGTGGTTTCTGGTATTTTCCACCCCTTATTTTCAGCTTTAGAGGATAGTACAGAGTGAAGATATTCTTCAATAAGCCTTACAAAAACAGGGTCTGGCGTAGTGTCTATAACCTTTGAAAAGTCCCAGCTTAGTCCGCCTGTGTGTTTTACATAGCTGCCGAAAACCCTGCAAGCCTCGTACATTTTTTCGGGCGGTATAAGGTCCCACGAGCCGTTTAATGGCTCACCCATATAAAAGCCGCTTTTAGATAGCGTTTCTGAAATAGCACGTGTTCCAGAATGGCCCCTGCCTATTATCGTTACAAGCATAAAGTAACCTCCGTTTAACATTAGCTAATATTATCATTAATACCGCCTTATTGCAACAAAAAAACCGTTTTTGGGGGATTTATGGACAATATTTTTAAGTTTACAAGTAAACACCAAACCCTAAGGCAAAGCGTACTTGGAAAAGGCGCTGTAATTTGGTTTACGGGTCTATCAGGCTCTGGGAAATCGGCAGTAGCTTCAAGGCTTGAGAAAGAGCTTTTATCCAGCGGGATAAGGGCATACCTGCTTGACGGCGACAATGTAAGGCTTGGTCTTAATAGCGACCTTGATTTTAGTGCTAAGGGCAGAGCAGAAAATGTAAGAAGGCTTTACTGTGTGGCATCACTTTTTGCAAATAGCGGAACGACTGCGATAGTTAGCGCTATTTCTCCTTTTAATAAAGATAGAGAAATGGCAAAAGAGCATTGCCGAAAAAATGGCTGCACTTTTGTAGAAGTATTTGTAAAAACTCCGATAGAAGAATGCATAAAGCGTGATACAAAAGGGCTTTACGAAAGAGCTATTGCAGGCGAAATAAAAGACTTTACAGGCATTTCATCTCCTTATGAAGAGCCTTTTAATCCTGATATTACTATAGAAACCTTAAAAACGCCTGCACAAAAGGCGGCAGAGGATATAGCAAAGTATGTAAAAGTTTTGCTGTCTATAAAAGAGATGACGGCATACATTTGTGAAACGGCAAAAGAGGCAGGCGAAAAAGTATTAGAGATATATGAAAAACATTTTGATGTAACATATAAAGAGGATAATTCCCCTTTAACAAAGGCGGACTTAGCGGCAGAAAAGCTTATATGCAAAAGGCTTAAAGAGAAATATCCTGATATAGAAATTTTATCAGAGGAAAGTACAGACGACCTAAAAAGGCTAAACCGCAACTGCTGTTTTATTGTAGACCCGCTTGACGGCACTAAGGAATTTATTAAAAGAAACGGCGAGTTTACTGTTAATATAGGCTTTTCGTATTTTGGTAAAAGCATTTTAGGGGTAGTTTATGCTCCTGTTTTAAGGCGGCTATTTTATGGCGCTTTTTATGAGGGGGCATATGAATATGATTTTTCTGGTGAGTATTTTAATGAAAATACGGCGATAAGGGTATCAGACAGAAAAGAAAATCTAAAGGTTTTAACGTCACGCTCACATCTCGATGAGAAAACTAAAGAATTACTTCAGAGAAATGCAAAGAAAATCGGAAGTACTATAGGTGCTGGCTCATCATTAAAAGGGTGCTTAATAGCCGCAGGAGAGGCAGACGTTTACTACCGCACGGGGTACACAATGGAGTGGGATACATGCGCTATGCAGTGCATAGTAGAGGAAGCGGGCGGCATATTTCTTGAGGGAGACGGCTCTATTATGAGGTATAATAGAGAGGATTCGCTTAATAAAAAAGGATTTTATATACTGAATAATATTGAAAATAAATTTATATAAATAGGGGTAAAAAGCATGACACATCTTGAAAGCCTTGAAAACAAAAGTATACATATATTAAGGGAGGCGTATAACCGCTTTCCTAATTTGTGTATGCTGTGGTCTATCGGTAAAGACTCTACTGTACTTTTAAGCCTCGCACGAAAAGCATTTTTTGGTCACGTTCCGTTTCCGCTTGTGCATATAGACACGCATTATAAAATACCAGAAATGATAGTATACCGTGACACGCTTGCAAAAGAGTGGAATCTTGATATGATTTATGGCGAAAACACAAAGGCGCTTGAAGAAAAACAGACTTTTCCTGATGGCAATGTAACACGCATAGAGTGCTGTAAAAACTTAAAAACAAATGCGCTTAGAAATACTTTGTCAGGAGAATGGGATAGGTTTAGAATAAATCACAGCACAGGAATTTATGAAGTGGATAAAAACACAGAGCCGTATACAGGTGTAATTGTAGGCATTCGTGCAGACGAGGAAGGCAGCCGCTCAAAAGAGCGTTATTTCTCCCCTCGTGACAGAAACAATGATTGGGATGTTGGGGACCAGCCGCCAGAGTTTTGGGGTCAGTATAAAACAGATTTTAAGCCCGGCACGCATATACGTGTTCACCCCTTGCTTGACTGGACAGAGCTTGATGTTTGGGAGTATATAGAAAAAGAGGGCGTTCCCGTTGTTTCTTTATACTTTAATCAGGGTGACGGCAAGCGTTACCGCTCTCTTGGGTGCTTTCCTTGCACAACTCCTGTAGAGTCTGAGGCTAAGAATATCAAAGAGATAATAGAGGAGCTAAAAACAGGTAAATTTTCAAATATTGCCGAGCGTTCTGGCAGAGAGCAAGATAAAGAGGACGGCGGAGGGCTTGAGGAGCTAAGAAGAGGCGGCTATATGTAGCTAAAACCTAAAAATAGGGGCTTTGAAAGGGCGTTTTTATAGATATGCAAAACAGGGAAATGAATATTGTAATAGTGGGGCACGTGGACCATGGTAAAAGCACAGTAATAGGCAGACTTCTTGCAGATACTAACTCGCTCCCTAAAGGCAAGCTTGAAGCAGTTAGAGAGCTTTGCCGCAGAACAGACAAACCGTTTGAATATGCGTTTTTGCTTGATGCCTTAAAAGACGAGCGCTCACAAGGCATAACGATTGATGCAGCACGCTGCTTTTTTAAGACGAAAAAAAGAAAGTACATCATAATTGATGCACCAGGGCATATAGAGTTTCTTAAAAACATGATAACGGGAGCGTCCCACGCGGATGCGGCACTTCTTGTTATAGATGCAAATGAGGGAATCAGTGAAAACTCACGACGCCATGGGTATATGCTGTCAATGCTTGGCATAAAGCAGGTTGCCGTTCTTGTTAATAAATTAGACCTTTTTGAAATACAAGAGCGAAAAAAGGTGTATGACAATGTGGTGAAAGACTTTACAGAGTTTTTAAGCAAAGTTGACATTTTAGCATCATGCTATATCCCTATAAGTGCAGTGCAAGGCGAAAACATAGCATTTTATGGCAAAAGTATGCCGTGGTACAAGGGCGAAACGGTACTGCAAACGCTTGATAGTTTTAATCACTCAGAAAAAGCAGACGGTTTGCCATTTCGCATGTGGGTGCAAGATGTGTATAAATTTACAGCAGGAAATGATGACAGGCGAATAATTGCAGGAACAGTATCATCAGGAGTTTTGAGTACTGGTGACGAGATTATGCTTTTACCGTCTGGTAAAAAAACATTTGTAAAATCAATAGAGACATTTAATGAAAGCCCAAAAACGAGTGTTTCATCAGGCTGTGCGGCAGGCTTTTGCATGAGCGAGCAAATATATGCTAAAAGAGGCGAGCTGATAACAAAAATAGGTGAAAGCGCACCTCTTACGGGCAGTAGAATAAAAGCGTCTGTTTTTTGGCTTGGTAAAGAGCCGCTAACACAGGGAAAGACATATAACCTTAAAATCGGCACTTTTCAGGTGGGCTGTGAAATCGAAAAGATTCTTGGCGTTCTCAATGCCTCTACACTTGAAAACAGCAAGAAAACAAAAGCAAACCGCCACGAGGTGGCACAGTGCATTTTGCATTTGCACCGCCCCGCGGCGTTTGACATTGCAAGCGGTGTTTCTGAAACAGAGCGTTTTGTTATCGTGGACGACTACGAGATTTCGGGCGGCGGAATTATAACAGAGCTTTTAGGAAGTGAAGAGCTAAGCGGCAAGCTGAATATAAGAAACATAAAATGGCATAAAAGCAGCATAACTTTAGCGCAAAGGGAGAAGTATTATAACCAAAAAGCGCAAATGATTTTAATAACAGGCACTACGGCAGTTGATAAAAAGGCGGTCGCAAGAACTTTAGAGAAAATGCTGCTTGAAGATGGTAAAATCGCTTATTATATGGGTATAGGAAATATGCTTTACGGCGTAAATGCCGATATTAAAAGTGACGGCTCTATGCTTTTACCAAAAGAGCGGGAAGAGCATATAAGGCGGCTTGGAGAGCTTTGCAATATTATTCTTGATGCAGGTAATATCCTTGTTGTAACGGCAAGCGATTTAATGCCAAATGAGCTTGACACCTTGCGCACAATCATTCGCACAGACGAGATACTTACCGTTTGGATAGGCACCCCAAAAAAACGTGCAAAAGACTTTGATATGTACTTCAAGGAAAATGAAGACATAGCAAAAAGCCTTTTACAGTTTGTTAAGGAAACGAATATAACTTAAAATTAAAAAAGTGAACCGCCAACCTTAAAAACTAAAGATTTGGCGGTTCGTTTATTGTTATTTTATGCCGTCATTCGTTTTTTAAGTATACGGCTTGATGCCACAAGGCACAGCAGCGCAAATACGCCGCTTGCTAAAAGTAGTATCCACAGAGGGATATCTAGCCCTAAAAAGCCAATATTTCCTGCTGAGAAATAACCGTCTATAACTATTTCCTTTAATTCTCCCGTGATATTTAGCTGAGCGCTGGCATCTGAAAGCAAAATGTTTTTTATCCAGACGGTAAGATGCGAAAATGGAAGCAAAGAACCTACTTTTTTTGTAGCTTCCCCAAGGCTTGAATATGGCATATAAATTCCGCTTAAAAAACCAACAAATGTTCCGGCAACACCACTTATTACTCCGATTGCCGCAGAGGACTTTACAAGCGATGTTATAAGCAGCATTAGCGCTGCACTTATAAACGAGGCGGCAAAAAGTGAGCCTGCTGTAAGAATAAAGACTTTTAATGAAATCCAATACGTTGTTAAAAACCCAATTAGCAGAAAGCTTATAATCCATGAAAACAAATTTAGTATAAAAGAGATAAGAAAGCCAGCGGCAAAATAAGAGATTAAAATTTCATGGACTCTTGCGGGGGTAAGCAGGAAACTATCCACACGGCGGTTTTCAAAATCTTTTGCAATGGTTCCAAACGCTCCTGTTGAAAGGGACATGGAGTTTAGTATCATCACACCCGCTATCATTTGCAGGTATATAAGAAAGTTGCTGCCAGACTCCGAGAGTAAACCACCCATTTCACCGAGCAAAGCATCTGAATATGTTTTTGCGATAAACAGAAGATAAAGCCCCACGAGTATAAGCGTACTTAAAAGTGAAAAGAAAACGGTAGCTCTGTCACGCAGAAAAAGCTTAATGTTGCGTTTTGTTAAAGCGGTAATATGAATCACTTATAAACCCTCCCCAATATGCTCACCCGTAGCGTTTAGAAAAACATCATCCATTGAGCCTTTTAGCACCTCAAAAAAGCGTATATCACTCTTAAAAAAGTTGATAAGCTCTATAATTTCGTCTGTGCTGTCGCAGGTGATTGTGTAAGTGTCGGCAGTCTTTTTAAGCTTTACTCCTTTTTCCTGTGCCCTTTTTTCAAAGCTTCTTGCTTCTTTAGGTGTAATGACAAGACGGTCAAAAGAATAACGTGATTTTAACTCTGCAGGGCTTGCGGCACACACTTTTTTGCCTTGATGGATAATGACAACATAGTCGGCATTTGCGGTTTCCTCCATGTAATGAGTTGTTAAAAATAATGTCATACCCGTCGCTTTACGAATGGAATGAAGAATATCCCAAACCTCGGCTCTCGTTTTCGGGTCAAGCCCCGTGGTAGGTTCGTCAAGAAAAAGAATTTCGGGAGAGGTGAAAAGCGCCCGTGCGATTTCCACTTTTCTTTTTTGACCGCCCGAAAGAGTTTTAATACGTTTTTTATAGAAATCATCAATATGCAAAAGAGAAATGATTTCATTACAGCGCTTTTTTACGGCCTTTCTGTCAGGCATATAAAGAGCGCCGTAAACGAGCAGATTTTCTTCAACTGTGAGCAGCTCATCAAAAATATTGTTTTGAAAAACAACGCCGATTTTATTCTTGAAGGATATAACATTTTCTTTGCCGTTATATAAAACCGCTCCGCTGTCTTTTTCTAGCAGCCCAACTAGCATATTTATTGTAGTAGTTTTTCCTGCACCATTCTGCCCTAAAAAGGCGAAAAGGCTACCTTTAGGCACAGAAAAGCTCAGCGAGTCTACCGCCTTTTTACCGCCGAAGGCTTTCGACAAGTTTTCAACTGTAATAACGGGTTTGCTGTCTAAAATGAGGCTCAAAGACATCTCTCCTTTGTAAAATTAAAATATAAGACAATGTATCATTGTGGAAATGGTAGTTGAAAGGTATTTATAAATGGTATAGAAGCTATAAAACCAACAAAAAATCACCTTATAGGTATATATTAAAGCAAGTGAAAAGATTTTACAATATTTTTCTTATATTACCTTGAATTGTTTTCGTGTATGCAGTACAATAAAATAAATATTTACTGGTGAAGGACGGGTATCTAATGATAAAACTTGGTGTCAACAGTGTTCTGTTCAAGCGTTTTTCATTTCGTGAGGCGGCAGAGATTATAAGCAGGTGCGGTTATGATGGTGTTGAAATTTCTGCTATTGAGGGTATGTGCGAACACCTTGCCCTAACTAAGTATAAAACGCAAAAAACAGAACTTCTTTCTATTTCTAAGGAGTATAATCTTCCGTTTCTTTCTACAGAAGTTGCAAGCCTTGATAGAGAGAGAATGCTGCTTGCGTTTGAGGCTTGCAGCGAGCTGTCTATTCCTGTAGCGAATATCGGCTCTGGTGGAAAGTCGGGTGATGAAGAATCTTTTAAAAAGGCTATGGAAACTATATCTATTTTAGCAAATGATGCTGAAAGTTTTGGCATAACACTTTGTGTAAAAGCGCACGTGGGCGCAGCAGTACACAATACAGAAACAACACTTCGTATGGTAAAGGAAGTAAATTCTAACTCCCTTGGGGTAGATATGGACCCTAGCCACATTCACAGAGCAGGTGAAAACCCAGCAAAAGAGCTTCCTAAAGTTATAGATTATATAAGGCATATACATATAAGAGACTGCCTTGGCACGGGGCCTTCCCCGGGCGAGCCGTCTTTTCAGGCATGCGGCAGGGGAGACATTGACCTTTATGGTTACTGCAAGGCAATGGTAAGTGCAAATTATAACGGTCCTGTCTGCCTTGAAGTTATAGGGGCTGACCAAAGCCTTGAAAGTGCAGCCATAATAGCGGCGGAAAGCTATGGTTACATAAATGCCTGCCTTAAAAGGCTTGGCGCAAGATAGATAAATCTTAAATAAAAAAGAATGGATTGATATTAATGAAAAAAAGTCCTAATATTTTATTTTTCGGCATCGACAGTTTAAGAAGTGACCATATGAGTCTATACGGTTATGATAGGCTAACCACACCGCATATTGATAAATATATAAACGAGTGCGGCATTGTATTTGAGAATATGTTTAGTCCCTCTGTTCCTACTACCCCTGGCTATGCTTCAATGCTAACGGGGTTTGACTGCTTTGGTACAGACTGTGTGGCGCTTCGCCACAAGGGGCAGCTGCTCAGTAGTATCAAAACACTTCCAGAGGTGCTTCGTGAAAATGGGTACACATCTACCTGCATAGGTTTTAGCGGTAACGCTGGCTCAAGAGGGTTTGATAACTACTTATCCTATGGCGATTGGGAGCCTAATAAAGCAGAAAATATGAATGACGTTGCGCTACCTGAGCTTGAAAGGCTTGTAAAGCAAGATAAGCCGTGGCTAATGTTTATGCGCCATATGGACCCGCACAGCCCGTATTATGCACCACGCCCGTTTGATAGGCTGTTTTATAGCGAAGATGAGTTTGACCCAAACAACAAATCTTTGCAGCCTGTATATGACTTTAAGCCGTTTTGCGATTATTTTAAGTCTTGGTTTCCTGATGGCTGTACTGATGCACAGTATATTATAGCGCAGTATGACGGTGCTGTAGCTTATATGGACGCTTGCATAAATCAAATTTTAGAAAAGCTTTACACCCTTGGCGTAGAAGATGACACGATTGTTATTTTCACCTCTGACCACGGCGAAACGCTTGACGAGCATGACTGTTATTTTGACCATCATTCACTTTATGATAACGTACTAGTCGTTCCTTTCGCATTTCGTTATAATAAATTTGAGTACGCAGGAAGACTTTCAGACTATTGCCAAGTAAAAGATATTATGCCAACGATTTTATCCCTTTGCGGTATAGATAGCGGTATAAAGTTTGACGGCATAGATATGACAAAGGCTATTACAGGTGAGGGCATAAAACAAGAAAGCGAAATGTACATAACAGAGGCCACATGGATGAGAAAGCACGGCTGGCGTACACCTGAATGGAAGCTTATGATAGCGCTTGAGCCAGACTTTCACTACAAACCTGAAATAGAGCTTTATAACCTGATAGATGACCCTAAAGAGCTTCACAATATAGCAGACAAAGAGCCAAATGTTGTAGAGTTCTTAAAAACGAGAATGGAAGAACATATAAGCAAAAGAGAGAAAGAAACAGGCAGACCGAACCCAATGTATACAAACCTTGACTGGAGCGGGTTTGGCAGGCCTTTCGAGTCGTCAGACGAGGCATATAACACACTTTATATAGGCAGTTCTACCACGGCGAAAAAACTTCAGTCAAAATCTAAGGATTAAAAACGGAAGGAAGCGAAAAACATGCAGCGGTGCTGTGTTATTGGCATGGGTCACATAGGAAACATACACGCAAGGGCATATAAAGAGTGTGAAAAAGCCACTCTTGTTGGAGTGTGTGACAAAATAGAGGAAAGGGCAAAAAGTGCGGGAGAAAAGTTTGGTGTACCGTATTTTTTAAGCGCCCGTGAAATGCTCCGTGCGTTAAAGCCTGATATTTGCAGCGTTTCTACAGGTGGATTTGAGTATGCGAGTGACCACTTCGAGCCTACTATAGAAGCTTTAGAATTTGGCTGCCATGTGCTTGGGGAAAAGCCTATAAGCAATAATTTAATAGAGGCACAAAAGATGGTGGATACGGCAGAAAAGCTTAACCTTTGCTATGGGATAGACCTTAACCACCGCTTTACGCCTGCTGCAAGGCAGGCTAAAAGGTGGCAAGAGGAGGGCAGAATAGGCGAGTTGCTTTTTTGCAACATGGCTTTATGGATAGGCAGAGATGACCCGCTGGATACGCCGTATTACCACCTAAAGGCATTAAATCCCCACAGCGTAAACATTATGCAGTACTTTTGCGGCCCTGTTAAAGAGGTGTCCTGCTTTGCGCTTAAAGCCTTGGGCCGGCAAATTTATTCAACGGCATCTGTAAATATGCGGTTTTCATGTGGTGCGGTGGGGCATCTTACAAGCTCTTATGATATTAAACGAGGCCACCCAATGGAGCGGTGCGAAGTTGCGGGAGTAAACGGCAGATTTATATTTGAGGATATGTGGCGAGAGGCAACGCTTTACCCCGCCGAGTCGTGGATTAAAGAAGTTTATACAAACCCTGTTTTTGGAGGGTTTGAAGGTTTTTATGATACATTTAGAGATAGAATTCACAGTTTTGTAAATCAAGTAGAAGAAGGTATAGAGCCTAAAGACATTGACGGCAGCGCAAAAGAGGGGCTTGAGGCATCAAGAGTTATACATGCCGCTATAAAGTCAATTAAAGAAAATGGCGCTGTAATTAATGTTGCAGATATAAAAGAATAAAATTTGTGCAAAGCACAGAAAGGGTTGTAAATATGCCAAAAGCACCTTTAAAAGTTGGAGTCGTTGGAATGGGCGGCATAGGGAATACTCATGCAAAATGTTATAGCGAGAATAAGCTGTCGCAGCTAATATGCGTGTGCGACCTGAAAAAAGACAGAGCAGACAAGGCGGCGGAAAAGTATGGAGTCCCTGCATTTTATAGTCTTAGTGAAATGCTAAATGCATATCCAGAGCTTGATATTGTAGACGTTTGCACAAGCGGATTTGAAAATGGAAGTTGGCACTATGAGCCTGTTATGGAGGCGCTTGATGCAGGAAAGCACGTTTTAACTGAAAAGCCAATTTCAAACGATATATTTGAAGCGAGAGATATGGTAAACTTTGCGGCAAAGAAAAATCTTTATCTTGGCTGCAACCTTAACCACTTCTTTTCAGAGCCAGCAGACAGGGCAAGAGAATACATTGCAAATGATAAAATAGGTGAGCAAATTTATTGTATAAACAAGGTGGGTTTTAACGGAAGTTCAGTAAACCCTTTGGCGATAGATAAGAATTCACGCTGGCAAATGCCGTACTCACACGCAAAAGCATTTCTAACGCACCCATTTTCTGTTATGCGCCACTTTTGTGGTGATGTTACGCACATACAAGCGTTTATGGATAGACCTGGCGCCCGCAAACAGTCAGGCGACCTTATGCTTTCGGTACAAAGTATACATATGAAATTTCAAAATGGGTGTATGGGATATTTGCTTTCACAAAGGGGCGATGCCTGTTTTGGGCTTGGCGGTTGGTGGAGTTTTGAGCTTGCAGGTACTAAGGGCACATTTTGCATAGAGGACTGTGTTGACAAAATAACGTATTGGGAGCATGAAAAAGAGCCTGTTATAAACAGCACAGGTATTACAGACTTTGGTGCAACATTCCCTATTAGAATAAATGCTTTTCTTGAAGATGTTATAAACGGCGTTCCACGAGAGCATTTAAGGGCAAACGGGAGAGATGCGCTCGCTACTATGGAGTATATTTTTGCAGCGATTGACTCTTTTGAGTCTGGCGGCGAAATTGTTCGCCCGCACGCACTTCCCCCTTATCATGGTGACAGCAGCATTATAAAATAAAGCTGTGAAAGGCTAAGAGTTATGAAGCATTCTCCCTATTTTGATATGGAAAGCAGAAAATTTACAGCACAAGGTGTTCGGTATATTGCGGACACCTTTAAAAGCTTTGATAAAAAGGGTATAAACGAATGTGATACGGCAGAATATTTAAGAAAAGTTCTTTCAAAGTTTTCAGACAGTGCCTCTTTAGAAGATGTGGCATATTGCCCTATGGCAGATAAAGCGGCGTATACTATTCCGGCGGCAATTATGATATTCTGCTCACTTTTGTTTTTTATAACACGGTTTTCAAACTCGCTTGCCTTTCCGTTTACGGCACTTCTTCTTTGCCTTGCTGCACTTTCTTGGTTTGTTTACGGTTTTATATTTGGCAAGCCAGCGGCAAACTTTCTTTTGAAAAGAGTAAAAGGGCGCAATGTAGTAGCAGTGAGAAAGCCATATGCCAGAACCAATAAAAGAGTGATAATTTGTGCAAATATAGACAGAGCGTATGAATACCGCTATGCAATGGGGTTTTCTCCAAAAACCCTTTTGGGGTTTACGGTTTTATTTGCTGCTGCTATGGTAATGTCGCTGTTAATTTTTATTTTTTATATTGCAGCTTTGCCTGAGGTCGGTGCAGTTTGGCAAAAAGTTGCTACTATACAATTGGTGTTTAATATTTTTTATATTCCTGCTCTTTTCTTTTTCTCAAATAAAAGCACAAGAGGAGCGGCGCACAATTTATCTGCCGTATATGCAGCAATAGGAATTATGAAGGAGCTTTCTGATAGCCATTACCGCTATAGTGATACAGAGGTTATCTGCCTTTTAACGACGGCTAAAAATGCAGGTCAAAAGGGTGCTGCGGCATATATTAAAAGGAATATACACGAGCTTAAAAAAACAGATACTACGGTAATTGTTTTAGAGTCACTTTGTAATACTGATGAAATTTCTATTGCTAATAGAGATGAATCAGGGCTTTTGAAAACTTCTGGCGAATTAAATGCACTAATGGAGTTATCCGCCAGCAGTATCGGCATAAAAACAGTAAAATCGCCTATAAAAATAGGCAGTACAGATGCTGTAAAATTTATTCACAGCGGAATACAGTCTGTAATAATTAGAGCGGCAGGTAAAAACAGAAAACAGCTTTATCCTACTCGATTTGATGACACAAAAGCGGTAAATAGCGAGTGCATAGAAAGTGTCATGAAAATGGTTATAGAGGGAGTAAATCTTTTAGCAGAATAAATTTTACTAAAACACTTAATAAACCAACCTAAATAGGCAAGAATAAAAGCAAATGGTATAAAGGGTTGGTTTAATGGTCGGCAGAGTTAAAAAGACAGCAAAAAAAGCGCTACAGGGGAAGACAGGTAAATTATTTCTTGTCTCCCTTTTTGCGCTTTTCTTAAGGGTGATATTACTATCGGCCTGCATATTTACTGTTTATTTTTTATCAATAAATACAGCTCAAAATTATATAAACTCTTTCGGGTTTGGCATTTGGTTTAGCTACTTAATATATATTACTTCAGCAGTATTTATTCTTTTAATGCTGCAAACAGCCGCCGCTATAAAACTTGGAGAAACAGAATATTACGGTATTTATGCTGGTGGAGGCAGCGCAAGGTTTGCAGTTTTATTTTCACATTGCCGCCCATTGTCATCATTAAAGGCATTAACGCTTTATGTATCTATAAATATGTTTCGGCTTCTTTGGCTTGTTGTTATGCTAATCCCATGTATGTTTGTAGCTTTTATTACATTTCTTTTATATTATGACACAGGGCTTTCCCTTAGTGTGTTTCTTTCCCTTTCTGTTTTAGTTATATCTTTGTTTTTAACGGCTATAATATCGTGGTATTTTTTTATACAAAAATACTGCTATGCCGCCCTATTTTCTGCAAAAAGCAAGGAGTTTTCACCAAGAAGCGGAATAAGGCGAAGCATAGCGGTGTTTGACTGTTCAGGAGTTCATCCTGCTATAGTTAAAATAAGCCTTTTAGTACCGCTTGCCTGCTGTGTTTTTATATTACCCGCAGTTTATATCTTGCCTTATATAAAAATGAGCATGGCAGCACTATATGTAGAAAGCAAAAAGAATGCAAAGCTTATTGTTTACCCACAAGAAAACAAACCTATTGTACTTTACACTAAAAAGTCATTCAACTGGTGACATCGCCATAAAAATATGATATATTTAACGATATGAGCCACATTTTGCGTGGCTTAACTTAATTTAGGAGTTATTGTTAAATGTATGATGTAGTTTTTTGGGACTGGAACGGCACTCTTTTAGATGATTTTACTGCAACTTTTTCATGCGTGAATGAAATGCTTGATGAAACAGGGGGCAGTCATATAGATTTTGAAAGATACTACTCACTTATGGACACCCCAATAAAAAAGTTTTATATAGGGCTTTTCGGCACAAATGAGCTTGACTTTGATAAAATATCGCAAAGCTTTCGCACTTCTTATAATAAAAGACTAAACAAAATAAAGCTTATGCCTTTTGCAAAAGAGGTTCTTTCCCGCAATAAAGACCTTGGAATCAAGCAGGTTATAATAACCTCTGCAAATAAAAAGGCAGTAGAGCAGCTTGTTTTTCAATATGGTATACGTGATTTTTTTGAAGATATAATAGGCGCTAATGACCATAAAGCGGCAAGCAAAATAGAAAGGGCAGCACAGTATTTTAATGAAAAGGGCTATAATAAAAGCCGTGCTATGATGATAGGGGACACGCTTCACGACCTTGAAACTGCAAATGCGCTCGGTATTGACTGTACTCTTATTACAAAAGGCCATCAGGGTGAAAGAATTCTTAAACAGCTTGGCTGTAGAGTGATAAATAATCTTAATGAACTGTCTGAAATTATTAAATAGCGAAAAGACTATTCAAAGTCAAGTATTTTCTTGGTTGCTTTTTGGCGCATACTTTCTAAGATATCAAAATCCATAGCTTTTACATAATATTCTTCCATTTTATTGTGAACATCTCTTGCCTGTTTTAGTTTTGAAGATGCTTCAAGAATTAGCTCTGATTTAGCCTTTTTATTGAAATCTAAAAACTCCTTTTTAAAGCTTATAGCCTCTTTGTCTAAAAAACGAGTAGCATGAATTTGTTTTCCAAATTCCTTAGGGGCGCTGTGATATGAGTTAGAGGAAAAGACCGAAAGCGAAATTTCCGGAATGAATATATGCTCAATTTTTTCTCTTGGGAAAAGCGGGCAGTAACAAGCAATAACATCATAGCCGTTTTTCAGTGCATATGCACATAAATTCACCGTTATTAAAGGTGATACGGCAGAAAACTCATCACGAATCACAATAATATTTTTAGCAAGCTGTGGTACGGTGTCTATAAAGACAACAACATTTTCGGGCGTTACGGCACTTAAAAACCGTTTATGCAGTTTTCCTGACCCGTTTTTTGAAACTCCTATTTCACGGGTACAAAGCCTTGTTACATACCTTTCAAGCTTTTCCTTGTCTATAGCACGGGACACTATTCGTAAGTTTTCCCTTTCAAAGCGGGACGCCACGAAAAGAAAGTCTGAAGACTTTTTATGAAGCTGTGAATATTCAAGTTTTAATGCCGTAAGAGCGGCTCTATTTTTTCGCAGCATTTTGCTATCCCAGCAGTCGCCAAGGTTTACAATTTCATCACAAATACCAGGAAGCACAGGGTCCATTGTATGTGGTGCTGTGCCATCAAATATGCCGGCGTTAAGCTCTGGAAATAAAACGGCATCAAGAGAAGAGGGGTCTGACGAGCAAAAAATTTTATGTACTGTAAAGCCTTCCTTTTCTATTTCATCGGCGCTCTTTTTCATAAAAGTAGATTTGCCTGAACCAGGGCCGCCTTTTAGTATAAAATATTTACCTCCATTTTCGGGGTTATAGCTATCATGAAAATATGAAACATATCCGTTAGCGTTTCCTGTTCCTAAAAAAAATTTAATATCACCCATAATATCACCTCAATACTTATTGCCCTACTATAATATGTGGAAAAAGCAGCGGTGACACAAATTCATAAAATAGCTATGATACAAACCTTGGCTAATTGCAAAAATAGTTTGGTTGTACTATAATAATTAAGTATAATTATAAAAGGAGAAATTTGATGTATTTAAGAGAACCGTGTTTTGATATAGATGAGCTTGTCAAAGAGAATCTTCACGTTCATACACCTTTTTCAGGGTGTGCAAAGCCAGAAATGCGAGTAAAGGATATTGTAAAAAGGGCAGAGGAGCTAAAGCTTGAAAGAGTTGCACTTGTTGACCATTTTAACCGCAGTCATACTCCTATGGTTGAAAAGAATATGGCAGACAAGTTTGTGGTAGAAATGTCGGGAACACAAATTCCATTTCTTTATGGGGCAGAGCTTTCTGCCTATGGTGTAGGCAAATGGCTTGACAGTGATGAAACAAATGCGGCGCTTGATTATAGGCTATATGCTGCAAACCACTATCATCTTGACTTTTGGGAGCAGCCAGAGGAAAAGACGGCGCGCGGTTATGCAAAGCATACGGTAAAGGTTTTAGAGTCCCTTATAAAGTCAGAGCGGGCAGACTGTATTGCCCACCCTATTCATGGCGGATATGTAAGAGCACTTGAAGATAAAAACTCCCTTGCAGCTGCCATGACTGATGAGGAGCTTTACTACTTAATGGAGCTTGCTAAACGTCACAATACCGCATGGGAGATTAATATAGGGGAAGCGCTTGCAGACCCAGAGCTTACAAAAAGATTGTGGCGATTTGGCAAAGAGATAGGCTCAGTATTTCACTTTGGTACAGATGCACACAGAATTGAGAATATGGACACAAGAGCACATATAAACGAGCTTAGACAGCTTTTGCCATAATTTATAGTAATATTAAAGACAAAAAACGGTTAGCCCAAAAGCTAACCGTTTCTATTTTTAATATTTAGGATGTATAATTATTTTCTAAATAAGGGTAAAATTTTATATCCTCAACCATCATATGACCGTATACAACATCATCAACCATAAATGTGAAAAGGTCCGCAACTTTTATTGTGTCCTCATCAAATGATTTTTTAAGGCTAAGAGCCTTTTCAACAAGTTCATCATGAATTTTTGTATGCTCTTTCCAGTCAGGAAATCCTGCTTCACGCTGAGCGGTTTCTTCATACTCAAAATGCTCTACAATATGTTTTAGCAGCTTGTCAAACTTTTCTGAAATATCTTCTTTACTCTCTTTCGTTATAGCGGCATTTATTAGGCTGTTTGCAAGCTCAAAAAGCAGCATATGCTGCTTGTCAATCTCTTTTTCGCCGCATGCCATACTCGGCCGCCAGTTAAGGCTTATGTATGCCACGGGTTTTTCATCTATTATTTCAAACACAGCAACACGGTTTCTGCCACGCTCTTTAGCAAGATATAGTGCATTATCAGCACGTTTATATAAATCGTTTACGGGCTCATTTTCATAACGCTCTGCAACGCCAAAGCTTGCAGTTACGAATGATGCCTCAGGGTGAGGCGTTGCCTCAATATTTTTGCGTATTTTTTCTGCAACGGAAAAAGCACCGTATAAACCAGTGTCAGGCAGGAGTATTAAAAACTCTTCACCGCCAAGACGTGCAGGTATATCAGAGCTGCGTATAGTTTCACTTATAACTCTTGCAACTTTTATTAAAACGCTGTCACCAGCAGGGTGACCATAAGTGTCGTTAATATGCTTAAAAAAGTCAAGGTCAATGATGACTATAGACATTTTAAGGTTGTAACGGGTAGAACGTGCCATTTCCTTTTCAATAACACCGTCAAGAAACCGCCTGTTTTTAAGGCCTGTAAGAGGGTCAGTTAACGATATATTGTTTATTATCTCCTCATTCTTTTTACGCAAATCTATATCACGGCAGGAGAAAGTGGCAAAATTGCCATCAGAATAATCACTATCTGCTCTATTTAGTAAAACCTCAATCCAAATATAGTTTTTGCTTTTGTCAAGACAGCGAAATTCAAGTGAAACAGAAATGCCATCAACTAAAAACTGCCTAAAAAGTTTGCTTGTAGCTTTTTGCTCGTCAGGGTGAACAATATTATAAAGCGTAAGTGCCATAGCCTCATTGGGTGTGTAGCCTAAAATAGACTCAACAGAGGGACTAATAAACTTAATCTGCCCGCTTTTGTCTATCCTGCCTATTATGTCTTGAACAGAGTTATTTAAAAGCATTGCCTTTTCACGCTCTGTTTTCATTTGACTATCAAGCAAATCCATTCTAAGGGCAATGTTTCCTATCATATCTGCCGCAATCATTAAAACAGCAGTGCGAAGAAACGGAGCAAACTCTAAAGAGCCGCCCATAACTATACTAAGAACAATATGTGTGCTACCTAAAAATGCGGCAACAGCATATGCTCTTCTGTGAAACCAAAGCCCTGAGAGAATAACAGGTATAAAAAAGAGCTGCGTATACGCTGTGCCAATACTCATATAAACATTAAAAACAATAGCTATAAAAAAGCATATTGCTACAAGCAGGGAAATGGTAATAAGTTTGCCTCGTTTGCTAATATCCTCGAAAAGGTATTTCCTCATAAAATGACCGCCTAATACAAACTATCTAACACCGAAAACTTTATCAACAGGCTGGGTATAGACGATGCCCCCATCAGGTTCATCCATTTTCAGTGCATCTTTAATGGCATTTACAATGTTTTCTGTGGTATCTGTTTTTGCTAAAATAAGAACGATTTCTTTTTCCGGCTCAATTTCCATGGAAAAAAGTTTAGTTGTTTCATGAACTCCAGAGCCACGTGCTTTTACAACAGTGCCGCCCCTTGAGCCTGCCTTTTCAGCGGACGCTACAACATCTTCCGCCTTGCCTTTTTCTACAATAGCTGTAATGAGTTGATACATAATGCTGTCACTGCTCCCTTTTTCATCTGTATTGCTGTGGATTATATTTTTTGAGCCTTTAATACTGTTGATGTAGATTGAAAATGCGATGCCATGGTTGGGTTTCGAGAAATCAAGCTCCTTATTAAGGTCATCTAACACCTTTAGCACAGTTTGCCTTGTAGAGGCTAAAAAAACGATTTCTTTTTTTGTATCAGATAGACCTAAATACGCTAAAATTCCAGTATGTGCAGTTCCTCTGCCGTAAACGATTGTTCCGCTGGAAATACCATGTTTTTCAGCTATTCTTAAAACTTTGCTACCAGAGCCACGATTAATAATAACATACAGCAACTTAAATTTATCATTATCCAATTCACTGTTCATTTGCATCTTTAATTCCTTCCTTTTTAGATTTTAACTTAAAGACTAAACCTAATATTTGCAAAGCTAAAAGTGGAGTCATGGCTATCATTGCTATAATGCCGAACCCGTCTACCAAAACATCGGCAGTTGGAACAGCCTTTGCTACACCTTGTGCAAATGCTAAAATAAATGTTGCAGCCATAGGCCCTGAAGCCACGCCGCCAGAGTCAAACGCTATGCCAACGAAAAGGTTTGGCGTTAAATAGGAAAGTATAATGGAGATAATATAGCCAGGTAAAAGATAGTGCCATAAATGTACACTCGGAACGAGTATTTTAATTATCGCCAGGGCAACGGCAAGGGCTACACCTAAAGATAAAGATACCATAACAATACCCCTTTTTACATAGCCGCTTGTAACCTCTTCAGTTTGCTGTGTTAAAACTAAAACAGCAGGCTCTGCAAGAATTGTAACCATTCCTATAACTGCAGCTGCCAGTATAACATAAATGCTACTATCCATTGAAGCGAGTGTGTACCCCACAATGCTGCCAACTTCCATAAATCCAGCATTAACACCAAGCAGGAATAGAATAAGCCCTGAGAACATTAACGCCAAACCGAATAAAGTTTTTATGAAAGTGGATTTAGGCATTTTGAAAGAAAACTTTTGGAAAAGAAGAAATATAATTAAAATAGGGGCAAGGGCAAGAGAAACTTCGTAAAGAATTGTAGTTAATGATTCAATAAAAGGTGCAAACAAAGAGTTAGAAACTGTATCAGAAAACTCAAGTGAGCCAGTCATTCTGTCAGACTTTGAGATTATATTCATAACCATAACAGCTATAATAGCGCCAGATGAGGCAAGGCCTACAAGCCCAAAACTATCATCCTCTGATGCCTTGCTACCCTTTTTTAAGTTTGAAATACCCATTGCAAGCGCAAGCATAAACGGAACAGCTAAAGCGCCCGTAGTAGCGCCTGAGGCATCAAACGAAATGGCAAGAAACTCAGGAGAGGTAAAGATTGCAAGCCCGAATATAACTGCATATATAACGGTAAACGTTATTCTTAGCGGAATGTTTTTAACTATTCTAATTAATCCAAGGGAAACTAAAGCCGCAACTCCTATAGATACTACTATTACAATTACAAATTTTGATACAAGACCTGATGTAACTGTGCTGACTTGACCTGCTAAAATATGAAGGTCAGGCTCTGCAACAGAAATGAAAAAGCCAAGAAATAGGCCGGCTAAGCCAACGAGCCAAATTTTATTTGTTTTGGCAACAGTAGCCCCGATATTGTTTCCGATAGGAGTAATACCAAGGTCCACACCGAGCAAAAAGACTGTAAGCCCTATTACTATAAAACAAGCACCTATTAAAAACCGATATAAAACTTGTGTTTCAAGAGGTGTAAATGTAAAGTTTAATATAACTACAATAATTGTTATTGGAAGAACAGAAAATAAAACTTCTTTAAATTTTGTTAAGACGACATTCAACTAATCATCTTCCTTTCGCTCTGTATGCTTGATTTTGCTAATTTCAGTATATCCACTTACCATATATTGATATATGCAATAAGATATATTTTACACTAAAACAGGTGCCTCGTCAAATAAAAAGTTTTGCATAAAAGAATGATTTGGTTATTGTGTTTTTAAGAGAAAAGTGTATAATCATAGGAAAAAGCTATGGGGGGCAGTGCTATGACACTACAACAGCTAAAATATATAATAAAAATAGCCGAATGCGGCTCTATCACAGAGGCGGCAAACAGGCTATTTATATCACAGCCAAGCCTTTCGGCGGCAGTTAAAGAGGTTGAAAAGGAGTTTGACATAGAAGTTTTTAGCCGCAAGCCAACGGGTGTGACTTTAACGCCTGACGGCAGTGAATTTCTTTCTTATGCGCGGCAAGTGATAGAGCAAGCAGAGCTAATGGCTAATCGTTATACGGGCAAAAAGCTGTCAAAGCGGCTATGTTCTATCTCTACACAGCATTACTCCTTTGCGGTAGACGCTTTTATTAACATGCTTTTAGAGCTTGATGTAGATGAATATGAATTTACACTGCGTGAAACAAGAACACATGAGATAATAGAAGATGTAAAAAATATGCGAAGTGAAATAGGAGTTATATATTTAAGTGATTTTAACGAAAAAGTAATTAAGAAACTGCTAAAAGAAAACCAGTTAAATTTTAGCCTTCTTTTTAAGGCGAACGCCCATGTGTTTATAAGCTCGAAACACCCGTTGTCTAATAAAGATATGGTAACACTTGAGGACTTAGCAGACTATCCTTTTCTTGCATTTGAGCAGGGAAGCTATAACTCTTTTTATTTTTCAGAGGAGATACTTAGCACAGTATCACGTAAAAAAACAATTTATGTTAGCGACCGTGCAACACTTTTTAATTTGCTAATTGGGTTAAATGGCTATACTATATGCTCTGGGTTTTTAGGCGGGGATATAAGCTCTGGAGATATTATATCTGTGCCGCTTTTAACAGATGAAAAAATGCGTGTAGGCTTTATATCAAACAAAAAGGTGAAGCTTAGCCTAGAGGCTGCTGAATATATCTTAAAGCTTAAAGAAGTTATTGCAAACTTTGGTTATGAAGTTAAATAGAAAAGAGCTTTGCCGTATTGGCAAAGCCCTTTTTTAAGTCATCAGTGAGGCGGTTGCCTCATAAATTCGCCGAGCTATGTAAGGGTTGTTCATTGTATAAAGGTGGATTCCGTCAACGCCCTCTGACAATAAGTCAACTATTTGGTCAACAGCATATGCAATTCCAGCATCACGCATTGCCGTTTCGTTATGTTCATACTTATTCATTATAGAAAGAAACTTTTTAGGTAAATCAACTTTGCAAAGTGTAACCATACGCTCTATTTGTTTTTTATTTACAACGGGCATAATGCCCGCTTGTATTGGCACATTAATGCCTGCTATCGCTGCCCGCTCCCTAAAGGAGTAAAAATAATTATTATCAAAAAACAGCTGTGTAATTAAGTGATTCGCACCGCTATCAACCTTTGTTTTAAGGTTTATAGTGTCCTCAACTAAATTTTTAGATTCAAAATGCCCCTCTGGATAAGAGGCTGCCACAATGTTAAAGTCGCCATTTTCTTTGATAAATGAAATAAGGTCACTTGCGTACTTAAAGCAGTTTTTAGGAGGGTAATCGGGGTTAACATCTCCTCTTAAAGCAAGAATATTTTTAATATTTGCAGCTTTTAATTTCTGTAGCATTTCAAGCACGTCATCTTTGCTTAAATTTACGCACGGTAAATGTGCTACACTTAAAACACCGTAATCATTTTTTACGGCAGAGGCAATTTTAATTGTGTTTTCATTTGTTTCAGTGCCGCCTGCGCCGTATGTCACACTTATAAAGTCAGGCGAAAGAGCTTTCAGCTCATGTACGGCGGAATAAATAGTATCTACCGAAGAGGTTCTTTTTGGCGGAAATATTTCAAAAGAAAAAACTTTTTTGTTTCCGAACAGCTCAGAGGTTTTCATAATAAGCTCCCCTTTCATTATGTAGTGCCACTATAATATTACCATTAAAACATGGTATAGGCTAATACCTGTAATTTATGATGGCAGATAGGATAAAACTATGGTTATATAATAATTAAAAGATATTCCGATGCAAAGTATATCAGAATATCTTTATTTGATGCGTGTTTAATTTATACTAATTTATTTTTTATCTGCCCCACTGCTCGTGTTTATAGAGTCTTTATAAACGACAAAACGGCAGAATAAAAATTCTGTAACAAGGTTGCTTACCATAGTAGCAGCAAGAACAATATATTCATTTACACCAAGGTTTTCTTTAACAAAGTTGCCAAGAATGGTAGAGATGGGCGTAAACACTAAGTAAAAGCCAAAAACTTTTAGCATTGCTATGGGCACATTTGCGGCAGACTTGAATGTAAATTTGCGGTTTATTGTAAAGTTATAAAGGACAGATAAAGTGAGGGCAATAAGGTAAGACGGCCAGTACTGCCAGTTCATAGTTTCATTTAGTATAGCAAAGCTCGTAGCCTGAATAATGCCTGCTGTGGCAGAAAAAAGAGCAAACTTTATAGCTTGTAGAAAATTTTGCTTTGGAGTTAAAGTTAGTTTTTCATTCGTTTCCATAAATACTCCTTATTAAACACTCATATCGTCTAAAGTTTCTTCAAACGGGGATAGAAACTCTTCAAGAAAAATCTGTGCCTCTTTTATTTTTAGTGCAGGCGAGTTTTCTCTTATAGTTTTTTCAGCAGAAAGAAATTCAGTGTTACCTGCCTTTCTTTCCTCAACACATTTTATAAGGGCGGCTATTTTATCTGCTGCTTTTATAAGCGGCATAAGAGTCTTATCATCTTCCCCTGTTAGCAGCGGCAGATAAACTTTCTCCATATCGGGCGGCAGCATTGACGCTATTTTTCTGTTTGCCGCATCTTCAATGCCTTTGAATGCCGAAAGAATTTCGGGATTTTTGTATTTTACGGGAGTTGGCATATCTCCTGTTAAAATTTCATGGGCATCATGGTAAAGGGCAAGGGTTGCCGCACGGTCTGCATTATAAGACTTCCCAAGCCGTATGTTGCCCAGTACGGCAAGCGCATGGGCAATTACTGCTACCTCTTTCGTGTGGGTGTCAAGGTTTTCCTCTTTGGTGTTTCTCATTAACGCCCAACGATTTATATATTTCATTCTTGAAATCATTGAGAAAAAGCTGTTGCGGCTCATATCTAACTCCGAAAACTATTTTTTAAGTCTTATCTTAAATGTCTTTATTTCAAATGGCTTAAATGTTGTGTGGATTTGATTTCCCTCACGAACGGCGGGGGTATCATTTTCTTCCATAAGGTCACATTCAAACACGCTGGCTATTGCAGATGAAACATTTAGTGTGCAAGGTGTTTTCTTATTCCAGGTTTCAAAGGCTCTTACTATAATATCGTCAGAGTCCTCAGCAAGTTTTACTGTTTCTATAACGATATTAGAGGCGCTTGTGTTTATGAATGAGTAGTCACCCTTTAGACCCTCGCCGCCTTTATTTGCAAGCTTTGTGTGAAGTGGGAAGTTTACATTGTAACCTTCTTCAGAAACAGCAGAGTCGCAAGCTTTGCCGCTGTGCGGATAAAGTGAGAATGAAAACTCGTGAATTTCTTTATCTTGCGTTGGGTGGTGCCCCACGGGAGAGCGTAAAAGTGTGGGCCTAATATGCCCGTCTTTAACATCTACGCCGTATTTGCAGTCATTTATAACGGCAAAACCAAAGCCATTGTCTGAAAGGTCTGCCCACTTGTGCATGCAAACCTCAAATTGTGCAAAGTCCCAGCTTGTGTTTCTCGTTGTGCTGCGCTCAAGGTTGCCAAACTGAATATCAAAGGTTGCACGGCTAGTATTAACATCTACATGATAATCTGCCTTTAGTGCTACGTGGCTATCTTTCCAGTCTATAACATAATCTACATCAATTCTTTGAAGGTCTTTATAAATGTATGTATACTGTGTAATTTTTGATTTACGGAAATTTCTTACTGCCTTATAAACTGCCATTACCGCACCGTTTGAGATAAGCGTCTTTTCGTCAGCATTAATTATATCCCAGCTTTTTTCCTCAAAGTAAGCTTTAATATCCCATGCATCGTGGTTGTGAGGGCGGTCCTCAAATGCAACGAGTTTTCCTACAATATTATTTTCGCCCGAAACACTTCTGCCGCTTTCCTTATGAATGAGTTTTTCAATATTTAACTCACTATCAAACTTTACTGAAAATGCATCAGTTTCAGCACCTTCAATATTGGCGCTAAGCTTAGAGTTAAAGGACACAGCACCTTCTACTATGCTGTATACGGCAAAGCCTTTAGCAGGAACTTTGGCTATAAAGGCTACCTTACCGTCATAAATTTGATAAGGAGTTTCCTTGCCGCTCTTATCTAAAATCTTAAAATCTTTTATAGGCGGAACATCGCAGTATGCAATATCTTCCCTTTCAAAACCAAGGGTGTTAAATATTACATAAGATGGCTCTGAAAGCTTAACTTTGGATAGAATAGCATCTATAGCGCTGCTAAGCATCTTTTTTCCGTCTTTAAGCACTTTTTCATATTGAACTGTGCTGTCTTCATAAACTGCGGGGATAGAGGAGCCAGGCAATATATCGTGGAACTGGTTAAGAAGAATTAGCTTCCAGTTTTCAAGAAGAAGCTCATGCGGATAGCTAAAATCTCCCAAAGCAGAGGCGATAGCAGAAAGCGTTTCTACATCGTGGTGCAAATACTCTGTTTTACGGTTGTATTTTTTATTTTTTGCCTCAGATGTGAGTGTGCCTCTGTGAAATTCAAGGTATAGCTCACCAGTCCAAGTTGGCAAATAGCGGTTATCGAGTACGTCCCTGCCAAGCTTTTCAAAAAAGTTTCTTGCAGTGCTTTGAACTGTTACGGGGCAGCCCTCAATACCTTTTGCCATACGTTTATCAAACTCAAGCATTTCTCTTGTAGGGCCTCCGCCACCGTCGCCATAGCCATAGGATATAAGATAATCTTTGCCTATATCTTTTTGACCGTATCTATCATACCCGCCTATAACCTGTTTTGGTGATAAATAGGTGTTGTATGTAGTTCTGAAAGTTTCACGGTAGTCATCACTTTTATGAGAGCCAGGTGAAAAGTGTGAAAGTACTTTACTACCGTCTATCCCTTGCCATTCAAATGTATCAAAAGGCAGGCGGTTATATTCGTTCCAGCTTATTTTTGTTGTCATAAAATAGTCAATGCCAGACTTTCTCATAATTTGAGGAAGAGCCGCACTGTAGCCAAAAACATCGGGAAGCCACATTATTTTATTTTCAACACCGAACTCATCTTTAAAAAAGCGTTTGCCAACTAAGAATTGACGCACTAAAGACTCACCAGAGGCAACGTTAGTGTCAGCCTCAACCCACATACTGCCCTCTGCCTCCCAGCGGCCGTCTTTAATTCTCTTTTTAATTTCTTCATAAAGCTCTGGATAATCATGCTTTACAAAATCATAAAGCTGTGCCTGGGGAGACATAAATATGTAATCTGGATATTCGTCCATAAATTTTAGTACAGTAGCAAATGAGCGGCCCGTCTTGTCACGAGTTTGGCGAAGCCGCCAAAGCCATGCAACATCAATATGAGTATGACCAACGCAGTAGGCAGTAGCCTGACTTTTTTTGCCATAAACCTCTTTTTCTAGGTATGCGCTCGCTTTTTTTGCAGACTCTCTAAAATCTTCTGCATCCATAGCGCTAATATCTACCATATTAACAGCGGTGTTAAGCGCTTTTATTAAATTGACCCTTTCGTCACTGTCACCTGAGTAAGCGTTTGCAACCTCAAGCGGTGTTAAAAGGTCATAGTATAATTTAATAGCAACATCGTCCATTGTGAACATTAAGGCCTTCATTTTAAGCTCAGACTTAAACTCTTTTGCATCAGCATGAGCGTTTATATAAATTTCAAACTCTTCTCCTGCTTTTGCACTGTCTGTAATAATAACATTTTGATGGTTAGAGTCCATCCCTTGAAGCATTTTGCCGTTTACAAAGATAATAAGTTGTGGGTTTACGGTGTTCCATGCACCTATATAAGGAGTAATACCGTAGTAAACCTTTTTGCCGTCAAAACGGTCTGGGATTTTAATAGTTTGCTTAAACCAGCAGTAACATTCGGGGTATCCCCAATAATCTTTTTCGGCATCAAAAGGCGCCCATTCGCCCTTATCTCGCTCGTCAAAGGTATACTGCCCATCTCTGTGAAAGAAGTTACCTGTTTCATTAGAGTCGGTTATAAATCTTTCAGACTGAATGTCTCTGCAAAACTGCATAATACGCTTAGAGAGCATATAGCGTTCAGAGTTCTTATCGAAAAACTTAACATCAAAATGTGACATATCCATCTCCTTTTATTTTGAATTATTTTCAGAATCATTAAGGTTTGCGTGACGCTTAATTTTATTAGTTGTTGTTCGTAAAAAGTCAATTTCTCTTATGTCGAAATGCCTAATGTTTTTATAGTGCGGCAGTTTTTTGTTTACTTCTCTTACAGCAGATGATATAGCTTTAAAAATTTCTTCTTTAGAGGGAGTTTGATTTTTAAATTTATCTGTAATAGCCTCTATGTTAGGCAGTATTTTAGCCTGAATAGATGCATCATCATTATTTTCATCATCCTCTGCACCAAAAACAATACTTTCTGATATAAATGGGTGCCTGTTAAGATAGTATTCAACTTCTTCAGGGTAAATGTTTTTACCGTTTTTTGTAACGATTACATTTTTAATTCTGCCGACTATTCTATAATGCCCGTTTTCATCAACAGAGCCAAGGTCGCCTGTGCAAAACCAACCGTCTTCATCAAAAACAGCGTCAGTAGCCTCTTTGTCATTATAGTAGCCAAGCATAACCATAGGGCCTTTTATAAGGATTTCTCCTATTCCCTTAGTATCAGGATTTTTGATTTTTACGCTAACGCCTGGCAGTGGTTCCCCCACACTATCGGCAAGCTGAAGACGGTCATGGTTGCCTATTACAAGAGGAGAGCACTCTGTAAGCCCATAGCCAAGATATACGGGCATGCCAAATGTTTTAAAGTCTTTTACAACATGGGGGGAGATAGCAGCAGCGCCTGTTATAATAAGACGTATCTTGCCGCCAAAGTTTTTCGATACTTCAGCGAATATTCTTTCGTTTATATTTACACCGATAGCACTCGTAGCAGAGGAAAGCGCCTTACCTACAGAAAAAGCTAACTTGCTTACCCTATTTTCACTTGCCTTTTTTATTATGCGTGCATGAACTTTTTCAAGCAGCAGCGGCACTGTGACAAATATTGTGGGCTGGTACTCCTGCATATTTCTTTGAAAGTGCCTAAGTCCCTCGCAGAAACACACACACCCGCCAGAGTACATCAGCATAAGAAAGCTAAGCGAACACTCATATGTATGGTGCAGCGGCAAAATAGATAAAAGCACATCTTCTGGGTATATTTTAACAACGCCAGACAGCAGCATAATATCAGAACAAATATTGTATTGGCTAAGCATTACACCTTTTGCAACGCCTGTAGTGCCAGACGTAAAAAGAAGTGCCGCCAGTTCATCTTTGTCAATAGGAATATTTTTAACGGTGTCTCCTCCATTGTCAAGTGTGGCTTTACCTGAGCTTAGCAGTTTATCGTAGGATAAAAATTTACCCTCATCCTCCGTATTATCAAAAGCGTAGTAAAGCATATCCTCAGAAAGCTTGTCCATTATTTCTGTTATTTTTTGACCTTGCGAATCATCAAAAAATACGGCACAGGCACCAGAGAGATTTAGTATATTTGCAACTTCCTCTGCTGGCAGCTCTTTATCAATGGGAACAACAACACCAGCACCAAAAGTTATAGCAAGATAAGTGCAGCACCAATTATACGAATTGTTGCCTATGATAGCAATCTTTTTGCGGCCGATGCCTATATCTGCTATAGCCTGCGCTAATGAGTGTACGGTATGGAGTAAAACAGGATATGTTATATCATAAAACCCGCCATTTTTATCTTTGAGTCTAAATGCTGGCCTGCCAGGGAAAAGCGCCGCACTTTGCTCTATGAGTTGTTTGAAGTTCTCAATAACACGGATTTCATAAAAGGCTTTTTTTATATCCATTTACTACCTCCACAATACTATTATAAATTTATGTGTTTAGAAGTATAACAGACATACAGCTTTTTTACAATAGATAAGAGCTTGTTTACAAAATTTTTTAACAATTAAGCTATATACAAAGTAGTGTAAATAGTGTAAAATATAAATGAAAAGCATTCAAAAAGGAAGAGAGCATTGAGAACGAATAGCATAAAAAGGCTTTTAATAATATTAATTATAAGTACAATGGTGTTTCTGCCATCGTGCGTTACCGAAAAATCGGTGATACACATAGGAGACACACCTATTGACAATGAGGTTTTTACCTATTATTTAAACGCTGCAATAGATGAAATGGGCGGAAAAACCGCGTCAGAGCTTATTGTAGATGCAGCTGAAAGGGTAAGGTACTATGTAAAAGTAAACACCTTAGCGGCAAAGCAGGGTATTATTTTATCCCAAACAGAAAAAATGGAGATTTCTGAAAAGCTTTCGGGAATAGATGCGGTTTATGGTGAGTATTATAAAAAAATAGGAGTCTCAAAACAGGCAGTTCAAAAAATAATGGAAAGTAATGCATATGAAATGGCTTTGCTAAATGCTTATTTTGGAGAAAAGGGCATAAAAGCCGTGAAGAATGAAGAGGTATTAAAAACTCTTAATAAATATTTTATTGCATTCAAAAGTGTGAACGGCTATTTTACAAAGACGAAAGAAAACGGCGAAATTACAGAAATTTCAGCAGCCGAAAAAGAGCTGCTCATTTCAGAGTTTAAGGATGCAGCAAAACAGATAAATGATAAAAGCCAAACGATAGAGGAAGCGGGCACAAAGCTGCAAAAAGAAAATGCAAATAACACAGGAGAAATAACGACGTTAAAAAAGGGAAGTTCATATTATCCAGAAAGCTTTTTTAATCAGGTTGAAAAAGCAAAGGCTAATGAGGCTATTGTGGTAGTCACTGATAAAAATGTGTTTCTTGTTATAAAAGAGGCAATAAAGATAAATGGCGATTATTTTAATGAGCATTATATGTATGCGCTTCTAAAACTAAAGGGTAAAGAGCTTAGAAACCTTATTTCTTCTGATAGCACTTATGAGGCGAATGTATTAGAAAATAAAGCGGCAGACATATATAACAGCATTATAAAGGCGAGAAAGGGGTAAACTTATGAAGTGCTTTAACTGCAAAAAAGTTGGCGTAAAGGAAAATGAGTTTTGTGAAAACTGTGGGTCGTTCGTTCCAAGAAGAAACTCTGATGTTGCAGAATATGCTGATTTTCAGCTTGACGGAAAAAGTGAACCAAGTAAATCAAGTAAATATAGTGCAAATGATAAAAGGGAGACGTATAGCAGTCCCTATCAAAAGTGGGCAGCCTTGTGGCAAGAACTTCAAAAAGAATTTAATAATCAGCAAGGGCTTAAGGGGAAAGGCGGAAAAACACCATCAGAAAGTTATGGTATGCCAAAAGAGGCGCCGCAGTCTCGCTCTTATAACACTGCTATTGATGAACCTGAATATAGGCGAGCTGCACAAATGCCCACAGTAAGAAGAAATACGAATAGAAAAACTTTGCCGCTACCAGGGATTATAATATTTATTATTATCTTTGTAGCTACTGTTATATTGCCAGGCGTTTTAACTTCTATGAGGTATAATCAATCACAGTACCAGTATGTGGATGACTATTTTCCATTATCTGAGCATGAATCAACACAAGGAAACATAGAAATACATGAATATGTGCTTGATGATTTTAAGCTGGAGAACATCGTTATTGATGGGGATTATGTAACATCATTTAGCATAGTACTTGATTATCCAATACCATTTACAACAAAAAACGAGGAAAAGTATACAGGCTTCTCTTTGAAAGGCAATTTAGAGGTGGTAGAAACAAAAAGTCTTTCTGTGGTATTTAATGAGAACATAATACATGTACCTAAGTGCAATTTTAAGCTTGATACTGAATATAATCTGCTATATATAACAGTGCCATATTATAACGAGATAGAAGAAAGTGAGCATGTGTATTATTTGTCACACTATTCTGATGAAAGTGCTGCGGTAGTTTTCTCTCAGGGCGGATACAGCATAAGATATTAAATAAATAGTAAAAACCCCGCGGAATTGTTCCACGGGGTTTTGCCTATTTTAGCGTGATTTATTAATACATTCCTCCGCCTTGGGCAGCTGCTGCCATTGCGGCATTTGCTGCAGCGTCTGCTTCTGGGTCAGGTTTGTCGGTAACGAGAGACTCTGTTGTAATAACCATAGCGGCTATACTTGCAGCATTCTCAAGTGCAGAGCGGGTAACCTTTGTTGGGTCAAGAATACCAGCATCCGACATATCGGTATAAGCCTCTTTTGCAAAGTCAAAACCGTATTCCGCTTTTTCAGAGCGCATAATAGAGTCTATAATAACAGAGCCTTCAAGTCCGGCGTTTGCAGCTATTTGACGAATTGGCTCTTCAAGTGCCTTGCGAACGATTTTAATGCCTGTTATTTCGTCAGTATCTTTCGTGTCTTCAATAAGCTTTTCAATAGCAGGGATTGTGTTAAGAAGTGCAACACCGCCGCCTGATACATAACCCTCTTCTACTGCGGCTTTAGTAGCAGCTAAAGCGTCTTCAACACGAAGTTTAATTTCTTTCATCTCTGTTTCAGTGGCAGCACCAACACGTAAAACTGCAACACCGCCTGCAAGTTTTGCAAGTCTTTCTTGAAGTTTTTCACGGTCAAAGTCTGAAGTTGTGTTTTCAATTTGGCTGCGAATTTGCGCTGTTCTTGCTTTGATTTCATCGGCATCACCAGAGCCGTCAACAATAATAGTATCTTCTTTCGAGATTTTTATTTGTCGTGCGCGTCCAAGCTGTTCCATAGTTGTGTCTTTAAGCTCAAGACCAAGCTCCTCTGTAATAACCTCTCCACCTGTGAGAATAGCAATATCACGAAGCATTTCTTTTCTTCTGTCACCAAAGCCAGGGGCTTTTACACCAATGCAAACGAATGTGCCTCTTAGCTTGTTTACAAGGAGGGTGGCGAGAGCTTCGCCCTCAATATCCTCTGCAATGATAACAAGCTTTTTGCCTGCCTGTACAACTTGCTCAAGCAGCGGTAAAATCTCTTGAATGTTAGATATCTTCTTATCAGTTATAAGAATGTGAGCCTCGTCAATAATAGCTTCCATCTTATCTGTATCTGTTACCATGTAAGGGGAGATGTAACCTCTGTCAAACTGCATGCCGTCAACAACATCACAGCTCGTATCGGCTGTTTTGCTTTCCTCAACGGTGATAACACCGTCTGCTGTTACCTTGTCCATAGCCTCGGCAATAAGTTTTCCGATGTTTTCATCGCCTGCTGAGATAGTGGCTATTCTTGAAATATCGCTTGAGTCTTTAACGGTCTTAGAGTTTTCTTTTAAGGTTTCAATAACAGTGTCAACTGCTGATTTTATGCCTTTTTTAACGACCATTGGGTTAGCGCCTGCAACAACGTTTTTCATGCCCTCTCTTACCATTGCCTGTGCAAGTAGAGTAGCTGTTGTAGTGCCGTCACCTGCTACGTCATTAGTTTTAGTAGCAACTTCTTTTACGAGCTGTGCGCCCATATTCTCAAATGCGTCCTCAAGGTCAATTTCTTTTGCTATTGTTACACCGTCATTAGTAATAAGAGGTGCGCCGTATTTCTTGTCAAGAACAACATTTCTGCCTTTAGGGCCGAGTGTTATCTTAATAGTATCGCTAAGTTGGTTAATACCAGATTGAAGCGCCCTTCTGGCGTCTTCACTATAAATAATTTGTTTTGCCATTCGTTATTCCTCCTGTTAAATTTATTCTACAATTGCAAGAATGTCACTCTGACGAACAATGATGTACTCCTCAGAGTCAAGCTTCACTTCTGTTCCAGAATATTTGTTAAGGATTACATTATCCCCTACTTTTAACTGCATTGTAACCTCTTTGCCGTCTACTAGGCCACCAGGTCCTACTGAGATAACCTCTGCTATTTGTGGCTTTTCCTGAGCTGAAGAAGCAAGGATAATTCCGCCTTTTGTGGTTTCCTCTGCTTGTGTAAACTTCAAAACGACTCTGTCTGCGAGTGGTTTGAGTGTCATAACTATTCCTCCTATTTTTTATTTTTATAACTATTTTGGTTAGCACTCTATATTGTTGAGTGCTAAAGGTATTTTAACTCATATTTCCAAAAAATCAAGCATTTTTTGATAAATTAACAATTTTTTAAAAAATAAAGTGCTAATTGACTAATAAAGCGCCGCAATATATAATGATTATATCAATTTAATATGGGGGATTTTTATGAGAAAGCCAAAGGCAATCCTTTTTGATTTTGGGGGCACTCTTGCTATTGATTCTGAATTTGATTTTAAGAGAGGTGCTAAGGCTTTAAAAAATGCTGCGCTTAACGGTGAAGTGGTATCGACAGAAAAGCTAAATGACATATGGGACGAGCTATATAGGGGAATTAACACGGCATTTAACCATGATGCGCCTTTCGGGCTTGAAACGCCGTTATCCTGTATGTTCCGCTATTTATTTGATGTTTCGGGGCTTAAATTTGATAAGGATTTATTAGAACTTGAATGTATTTTTGATAGTAATAATTCTGACAGAACAAGAGCAAAGCATATGAAAGAGCTTCTTCAATACATAAAAGAAAGCGGCATAAAAACAGCAGTAATAAGCAACATAACACTGTCTGGAAAGGCGCTTAGAAGAGCTATCGAAAAGATTTATCCTGATAATCCGTTTGAGTTTGTAATTACAAGTGCAGATTATTGCCTGTTAAAACCAGCACCTCATATGTTTATAGCAGCGGCAAAAAGGCTATCTGTTGCACCAGAGGATTGTTTTTATTGCGGTGATTCTTTTGAGGCAGATGTAAAGGGAGCGAAAAGTGCAGGCTATTTCCCTGTGCTTTATGATACAAGTGCAAGCGAAAAATCTGTTTTTATGGACGATGGGGAGTATCTTAAAATTAACTCTTGGAACGTATTAAAGGAGCTTTTAAGCGAGGTGTAGCCATGGCTAAAATTTTGATTGCCGATGATGAACCACTTATGAGAAGACTTATTTCTGATTTTTTAAAAAGAGATGGGCATGAAATTAAAGAGGCTAAAGACGGTGATGAGGCTTTACGAATATTTAAGTCAACAAACGAAATAAATCTTGCCATACTTGATATTATGATGCCTAATATGGACGGGTGGGAAGCGACGAGGCAAATACGAGCAATTTCAGATATACCTATTATACTCGTTTCTGCACGCTCACAAGACTTTGACCAGATAATGGGTTTTGAGTCTGGCGCAGATGAGTATGTGACAAAACCATTTAGCCCCGCTGTGCTTGCAAAAAGGGTACAAGTTCTTTTAGACAGGCATAAGATGAATTATTCGTCAAGCAAAAAAAGCAAAGAAGTAATTTTATTTGACGGGTTAAAGCTTGACATTGCCGCACACGAGGTTTATCTTGACGGTGTTTCTATTGAACTGACCCTAAAAGAATATAAAATTTTAGCTATGCTAATGTCAAACATAGGCAGGGCATATTCCCGTGATAGACTGCTTGACGAGGTGTGGGGTATGGATTTTTATGGGGATATACGAACGGTAGATTCGCACGTTGCAAGGCTTAGGACGAAGCTTGGCGATTGGGGAGCTAAAAGGATTAAAACGATATACGGAATAGGATATAAAATAGAGGAAAACGAGTGATGAGAAAAGGCGAAAGACGCAAACTAAGGCTAAAAACACGGCTCTTTTTACAGGTAGCTGTCATACTTGCTGTTTGTGTTACTGTAATAATGTTTCTAAACTCACGGTATATGCAAAACACATATTTGTGGTATGAAAAGAGAAAAACCACAAAAATGGTTGATACTATCGAGAATATACCGAATATTGAAATGACTTATTATACAGAGCTGCCGTCTTTCGAGCAAAGGAACAACTTGAGCATAGAGCTTTACAATGCGTATGACGAGCTTATTTATGAAAGCGCATCAAAAATTGACCTTTCAAGTAAGAAGATGAATGTTATAAGCCGAAAGGCAAGTGATGACGGTAACAGCTATTATTTTATCTTGCGTGAAGAGGGAAGTGAGCTTCATTACAATGTTTATGGCAAAGTGCTGAAAAATGGTTTTCTTATTGAGGTTATATCCCTTGTTAGCCCAATAGCGCAAAGTGAAATGGTGGCAAGAACATTTACTGCCTTACTATCAGTATTGGGGCTTATTTTATCACTCATTGTTGTTTTGATTTTTGCAGGCAGGTTCACAAAACCGCTTGAACAGCTAAATAAAGTAACGGGTGAAATTGCAAACCTTAACTTTAATCATAAATGTAAAACAGATAGAAATGACGAGATAGGGGAGCTTGCAAATAATATAAACAACCTTTCAGATTCGCTTTATAGCGCCCTTACACAGCTTGAAAAGCAGAATAAAGAGCTTATGAAAGATATTGATAAAGAGCGACGGCTTGATATAATACGCAAAGAATTTATTTCATCAGTATCACATGAGCTTAAAACCCCGATTTCAATTATAAAAGGCTATGCAGAGGGGCTTGTGACGTTAGAAAAAAGCGAGCTTAAAACGGCAAAGGAATATAGCGGCATAATTGTATCAGAGGCAGACAGAATGAACGAGCTTGTGCATACGCTGCTTGAAATTTCACTTTATGAGTCGGGCGGATATGTTTTAAGAGAAAGTGTGTTTCCTATAGGAAAAGTAATAGCAGACCACATTGCCGTTATACGTCCCTTTTTCGCCGAAAAGGGAATTGAAATAGAAAGCACAGTGCCAGAAACAGTCATGGTTAAAGGTGATGCCGAAAGGCTTTTTACTGTTATTGATAACTTTGTTCAAAACGCCGCCTCCCACACTAGAAGAGAGAAGAAAATAATTTGCCGATTTGAGGACAAGGGCGACACGGCAAGAATAATTGTTTTTAATACGGGGCCTAATATAACAAATGAAGATGCAGACAAGCTGTTTTTGAATTTTTACCGTGCAAACAAAGCGCACACGAGAGAAGAGGGTCGTTTTGGATTAGGACTTTCAATAGTAAAAGCTATTATGGACGTTCACGGCACAGATTATGGTTTTAATAATACTGAAAATGGCGTAGAGTTTTGGTTTGAAGTTAAAAAGGCGAAGTGAAATAGGGCATAAAACAGATATATAAATAGAGGGAATAAGGAGAAAAATGTGGATATAAATTTTGTAATACCGTGCCTTTTGGGCATAGAGGGATTAATTTCAAAAGAGCTTGAACAGCTAGGTGCAAAAAATATAAAGGCGCAAAACGGGAGAGTGCTTTTCTCAGGCGATGAGTATATGCTTGCAAGAGTTAATATTTGCTCACACTATGCAGAGAGAGTGCAAATTTTAATAGGCAGCTTTACAGCAAAGACATTTGAGGAGCTTTTTGAGGGAACAAAAGCACTGCCATGGGAGCAGTGGATAGGCAGTACAGATGCATTCCCTGTTAAAGGCTATTCGCTTAAATCTACTCTTTTTAGCGTGAGTGACTGCCAGTCAATAATAAAAAAGGCAGTCGTTGAAAGGCTGAAAGAAAAGTATGGTATATCGTGGTTTACAGAAACGGGACCGATACACCAAATACAGTTTTCAATTATGAAAGATGAGGTTTCGCTTTTAATTGATACCTCAGGGGCAGGGCTTCATAAAAGAGGGTATAGGCCAAAAGCCACAGAGGCGCCAATTAAAGAAACGCTTGCAGCAGCTATTTGTTCGCTTTCAAAGGTAAAGCATTATCACACGATGTATGATCCAATGTGCGGCTCTGGCACACTTTTAATTGAGGGTGCATTACTTGCCCATGGCATTGCGCCTGGTCAAAACAGAAGTTTTGCTGCTGAAAGGTTTTCAGTTTTACCAAAAGATATTTGGAAAGTAGAAAAGGAAAGAGCAAAAGACTTAGTAAAAGTAGATACAGACTTTTTAGCCTTTGGCTCTGATATAGATAAAAATGCTATTGAAATAGCACGTTCTTCCGCCTCTAAAATGCCATTAAAAGATAAATTTGTTTTCAAAGAATGTGATATAAAGGATTTTGAGCCGACAACAGAAAGAGGCACATTTGTGTGTAACCCACCTTACGGTGAGCGGCTGCTTGACATAGAGAATGCAAAAAAACTTTATGAGATAATGGGCGAAAAGTTTGTAAAAAGACAGGGCAGCAGCTACTCTATTATCACAGCAGACGAGGAATTTGAAACGGCTTTTGGCAGAAAGGCAGATAAAAGAAGAAAGCTTTATAACGGCATGATAAAATGCCAGTTATACATGTATTTCAAATAGCAATCTCTTTATATCTTTGTATATACGCTTAAATTATTGCTATCATCACAAGTTGCAAGTGCCACCTCGTTTGGTGTTTTAATGCCTTGTTTTATAAGCTCACCAAGCAGCCATGCTTTGTTGTTTTCGGTGTCGCTTAGGTTTTTATCTATTATTTTGCCGTTTATTATAACGTTTACAGGCAGCTTTTCTTGCTGAGGAATAATACTCATATCAGAGGGTGTTAAGGGTCTTTCTGCTGATAATGGTAAAAAGCTCATACTGCCGTTAGATTCAAGAATAATAAGCTTTAAAGAGCCTAAGTTAAAAAAGCCGTTGCCCCTGCACTGAGTAAGCAAATCATCTATAGAAAGCTTTGCTATGTGAAGATTTTTATAATAAATCTTTCCATCTTCATAAAGTATCATGGGCTTTCCCTCAATCAGTTTTTGCGCTGTAAAGGATTTATACTCGAAAAATGAAAGCACTATTGCGCACAATGCATATAAAACCATTGCTGTAAGCGGTTTATGAAAATCCTCAAGTTCTGTCGCCATTTCTGCGGCTATTGAGCCTATTGTTATGCCTATTACATAGTCAAACACAGAAAGTTCTGACATTTGCTTTCTGCCCATAAGCTTTGTGAGCACAAAAAGAACAAATAAGGATAAAACAGAGGTAATAGCTGTTATTGCTATATCTTTTGCCAAGAAAATGCCCCCCTAAAACAATTTATTTTTCTTGCTATAAACAGTTTTACCATAAACAGTTGAATTATAGGAGGTTTTCCGTTTGAGCGGAAAAAAGAATCGTTTTCTTTCAGAAGCTGCCATAATAGCGGCGCTTTATGCGGCTTTAACATATATTTCGGGAGCGTTTGGGGTTGCATACCTAGGGGTGCAGTTTCGCATTTCAGAAGCGCTTACAATTATGCCGATATTCTCAGCGGCCTCTATTTGGGGTCTAGTTATTGGGTGTGTATTTGGCAATATTGGCAGTCCGTTTTTCGTAATAGATATAATATTTGGCTCTTTTTCAACTCTTTTAGCGGCGATGCTTACGAGAAAACTGCGAAAAAAAAGAATAAAGGGCTTTCCCGTATTCTCTTTCCTGCCGCCTATTATATTTAACGCCCTTTTTGTAGGGGCGGAGATAGCCTTTTTAGCAGACGGCGCTTTTTCAATAAAACTATTTGTAATATCAGCGCTACAAGTTGCTATGGGTGAGCTGGCAGTGCTTTTGGCACTTGGTGTTCCGCTTTACAAGGCAGTAGAAATGCTCAAACTATACTCTGATTAAAACTATAAATAATACAAAAAAGCCGTATCCGAAAAAAGGATACGGCAAATTAGCTTTTTAGCTGTAAATAGGGATACTACTTAAGTTTTTATAACCTTAAAACAGATACAGCAAGTTGTTCATTTAGTCATAAATAGGAAAACTATTGCAAATTTCTGTAACCTTAGAGCGAATATAATCTGCATTACTTTCAAAGTCAGTGGCGGCAAGTTTAATAAACTTTGCGATTTTCGCCATTTCAGGCTCGCCAAATCCTCTTGTTGTTACGGCAGGTGTGCCAACTCTAAGCCCGCTTGTGATGAACACTTTCTCTGGGTCATTAGGAATTGCGTTTTTATTTGCTGTTATATAAACCTTGTCAAGCCTTACTTCAAGTTCTTTACCCGTAATGCCTAAAGAGCGAAGGTCAAGTAAAAGCAGGTGGTTATCAGAGCCGTTTGAAACAATATCTATATCCTCATTTTTAAGTGCGTGTTCAAAGGCTTTTGCATTCTTAATTGTGTTTTCACCGTACTTTTTAAATGAGGGTTTTAACGCTTCCTCAAAACATATTGCTTTTGCCGCTATAATGTGCATTAAAGGGCCGCCTTGTATGCCTGGGAAAATAGACTTGTTAATTTTTGCTGCTATATTTTCATCGTTACAAAGAATAAGACCGCCTCTGGGCCCTCTTAACGTTTTATGAGTTGTAGAGGTTACAACATCTGCAAAAGGTACGGGAGAGGAGTGTACTCCTGCCGCTACAAGCCCTGCAATGTGTGCCATATCTACCATAAATAAAGCGTCAATCTCTTTTGCAATGGCAGAAATTCTTTCAAAATCAATAGACCGAGGGTAGGCAGAGGCACCTGCAACTATCATTTTGGGTTTTTCAGTCTTTGCCTTTTCTTCAAGCTCGTTATAGTCAAGATAACCGTTTTCATCTACACCATAAGAGATAAACTCAAAATATTTACCGCTAACATTTACGGGTGAGCCGTGAGTTAAGTGGCCGCCGTCACTAAGGCTCATTCCAAGAACCTTATCACCAGGGGTTAAAAGTGCGAAATATACTGCAAAATTTGCCTGAGAGCCAGAGTGCGACTGAACATTTGCGAACCTTGCACCAAAAAGCTTTTTAGCTCTTTCAATTGCGAGATTTTCCGCTATGTCAACATATTCACAGCCGCCATAATATCTTTTGCCAGGGTACCCTTCGGCATATTTATTTGTCAGCACACTGCCCATAACCGCCATAACAGCGGGCGATGTGTAGTTTTCAGATGCGATAAGCTCAATGTTTCTTTTTTGCCGCCCAGTTTCAAGCTCGATAGCACGAGCAATTTCAGGGTCATACTCATTTAAAAATGATAAACAATCATTCATATCTTTCGTCCTTTCATATTCGAGGTACAAAAAATAATATACAATATATTGTCGTTATTTGCAATAGCAATATCTTAAACATATTATCATTTATAATGTTGATAAGATAGAAAAAAGTGATATAATAAGAATATGTAATTAAAAAATGAGAAAATGTGCATTTTTTGTTTTATATTAAAATAATAATTTCGCTAGGAGGGTCTTATATGGATTTGTCTGCACTTAAAACACAGTATGACGTTATAATAGTTGGTGCAGGCGTTGCTGGTCTTTATGCGGCTCTCCATTTTGAGCCGACTACTAAGGTGCTTATTGTAAGTAAAAAGGAAAAGACAAGGTCAAGCTCCTGTTTAGCGCAAGGCGGCATTGCGTGTGTTTTAGATTTAACTTATGATAGTTATGATTTACATATTGAAGATACCTTAATAGCAGGCAGAAAAGAGAATAAGATAGAGGCTGTACAAGAGCTTGTAACAAAGGGACCGGGGGATGTTCTTAAAACTATAAGGTACAATGTAGAGTATGACAGAGATGAAAATGGTGAGCTTTTAAAAACGCTTGAGGGTGGGCACAGCCGTAAAAGAATAGTACACCACAAAGATACAACGGGGAGCGAGCTTGTTACAAAACTAATTTTGGCGGTTGAGAGCCTGCCTAACGTTACATTTTGTGATATGACGATGGTTACATCTGTTAAAAAAATGTTTGGCGGGTTTATGGTAGAGCTGCTTTCTGGTTCACAGCAAAGATATGTTTTTTCTACATTTGCTCTTTTTGCCACAGGAGGAATAGGCAGGATTTATAAGTACACCACAAATCCATCAATAGCTACGGGTGACGGAATTAGATTCGCTTATGAAATGGGTGCCTCAATTAAAAACCTTAGCTACATTCAGTTTCACCCAACAGCATTTAACTCTGACGGCAGAGAGCAGTTTTTAATAAGTGAGGCAGTAAGAGGTGAGGGGGCATATCTGCTTAATGTGAATAAAGAGCGGTTTATGGATAGGTATGACAGCCGCCTTGAGTTAGCCCCAAGAGATGTTGTATCTAAATCAATTATTTTGGAGTCAAGAAGAACGGGTAGCAACAATTTTTATCTTGACATAAGATATAAGGGAAAAAAGTTTTTAGCAGAGCGTTTCCCAGGGATAAGTGAGGGCTGCCTTAAAAACGGAATAGATATTTCAAAGGACTTAATTCCTATTTTTCCATGCCAGCACTACCTTATGGGCGGCATTGAAACAGACCTTAATGCGAGAACTACCGTTTCACAGCTATATGCAGCGGGTGAGTGTGCAAATACGGGTGTTCATGGAAAGAATAGACTTGCAAGTAACTCTCTTTTAGAGGCGTTGGTTTTTGGCAGAAAGGCAGCGCAGGATATTGAAAGGCAAAGAAAGCTTGGTATATATAATGTTAGACCAGAAAAGGTGTCAGCAGAGCATCATGGAAAAGCACCGCTTGTAAGTGGTATGCGTACAGAAATACGGGAAATAATGCAAAAGGCGTACTTTGTTATACCCGACGAGGGTGCCATACACGAGGGGTATAAAAGAGTTAATGAGATATTAAGAAGGCTGAAAACAGGTGGATTTGCCAAAACTTCTGAGTACTCTGAGGCAGTAAGTATAGCTACAATAGCATTTTTAATTTTACGAGAGGTAAACGAATAAGGAGGATTTATAAATGGCGCAGCTTCCAGAATTTTATGTTGATGACATAATAAAAAGGGCATTAGCAGAGGATATTAACTATATTGACATAACAACAGATAACCTTATTAGGGGGGACAGTAGGGGTACTGCCTCTATTATCTCAAAGGCAGATGGGGTGCTTTGTGGTATTGATGTTTTCAGGCGAGTGTTTTTGCTGCTTGACAACTCTTTTGAAATGGAGGCTTTTTATAAAGATGGTGACACAATAAAAAAAGGCTGCCTTATTGCAAAGTTTTCAGGCAAAACTGCAATGCTTTTAAAAGGCGAGCGAACGGCGCTCAATTTGCTTCAGCACATGTCGGGCATAGCCACAGAAACCGCTTTATATGCAAAAGAGCTTGAGGGGTATAGCGCAAAAATTACGGATACGAGAAAAACGCTTCCGTCTTTACGTGCGCTTCAAAAATATGC
>DASRNG010000052.1:0-8226 GCA_035647555.1 Oscillospiraceae bacterium
TTTGCCTACAATTAACTGCATGGCAGAGCTTACCGCAACAGAGCATGTTGCAGCGCACCGCTATACATTTGATACTGACAAAGATGCACATATTTTCATAGACTCAACGAGCACACTTTTTGGCGGCTACGCAAAGGAGGGTGCTATTAATGTAAATTATGAAACAGGTGAAATTACGGGTGAGGCACGCTTATTTGTAGGTTTTTCAACCAGGTATGACGGGCTTAAATCATATTTTACCGCCTCATTCAATAAACCCTTTTATTCATTCTCTACTTGGGCAGAGGGTGAAAGTGTAGAAAATAGACAAAAAGCATGGGGTGACGACTGCGGAGCAGACCTTAATTTTGGCAACATTAAAAACGAACCTCTTGAAATGAAGCTTGCAATCAGTTTTGTAAGCGTTGATAACGCAAGGCAGAATATGCAGGCCCAGGCGGGAGAATTAGACTTTGAGGGTGTAAGAGCCTATTCACGGGATACTTGGGATTCTTATCTTTCAAGGATAGATATTGAAACAGATGACGAGGATATAAAAACAATATTCTATACCTCTTTATACCACTCAATGACTATGCCCACCACATACACCGATGTAAACGGCGAATATCTTGGCTTTAACAGAACAATAGGCATGGCAGATGGCTTTACCTATTACAGTGATATGTCCCTTTGGGATACCTATAGAAATACCCATCCCCTTTATATACTTATTGCTCCCGAGCTTCAACATGACTGCCTAAAAAGCCTTCTTTCAATGGCAGAGATAGGCGGCACTCTCCCCCGCTGGCCCTCTGGCGGCGGTTATACAGGCTCTATGTTTGGAACACCGTGTGATATGGTGTTTGCCGAAAGCTATTTAAAGGGAATAACGGACTTTGATGTACACAAAGCTTTTCACTATATGAAGCTTACCTCTGACGGCACGGTTGAGGGCGCTGACAATAGATCTGCAATTGAAGAATATAACGCTTACGGCTATGTTCCGGCAGACAGCAGCAAAACCTCTGTTAGCCGCACTCTTGAATATGCTTGGGCGGACGGCAGCATAGCACTGCTGGCACAAGCGCTCGGCGAAACGGCACAGGCAGAGCATTACAAAGAAAAGTCCTTATATTATAAAAACATATTTGATGAGGACACGAAATATTTCAGAGGTAAAAACTCTGACGGTACTTGGGTTACACCTTTCAGTCCTGATGCTTCCTCTTTTTATGACGATATTCTTGGCACAGAATTTGCAAGGCCTTACTGTGAGGGAAGCGCTCGTCATTGGAGGTGGAGTGTTGTTCAGGATGTTGACGGTCTAATAGAGCTTTTCGGAAGTCAGGAATATTTTGTATCAGAGCTAAATGAATTTATGGAAAACTCAAGCACAAGCCCCATGGCGCTTGACTCTGCCGGTGGGTTTTGGATAGGCAATGAGCATAACCTGCACGCTCCCTACCTTTTCAACAATGCAAAAAGGGCTGATTTAACTCAAAAATGGGTTCGTAAAACTCTTTCAGACAGCTTCGGCACAGGACCTCATGACTTAGCAGGTAACGATGACGGCGGCGCTTTAAGCTCTTGGTATGTATGGTCGGCAATTGGGCTTTACCCCGCCGCTGGTACTGAGCTTTACTGGGTTGGCTCTCCAAATGTAAATAAAGCTGTAGTAAACCTCTCAAAAGGCAAAACCTTAACGATTATAGCGAAAAACCAAAGTCCCGAAAATATATATGTAAAAAGCGCTGTACTCAACGGTGAAAAACTCGAAAGCTTTATTATTAGTCACTCGCAAATTAAAGATGGTGGTACACTTATTTTTACAATGTCCAGCTCTCCTTCTGAAAATTATGATTTTTAATCTTTCTTTGTCTGCAAAAATATCAAAAATTAGTAAAATGTGTATAAATCATATATTTACCTGTTGCCCAGTTCCTTTTTTTGTGGTATACTTTATTTCACAAAATTATACTATCAGGAGGTGTTATAATGCGATGTGAGCACGGCAAGCGTGTTCGCAAAGGTCCTATGGACGAAAAGAAGTTTGATATGTTTAGACCGCCCATTATACAAAAGCTTCACCTTATGATTCCCGTATGGTTAGCTACAACTCTTAGAAAATGGGCTCATTTAACTAAAGTTCATAAAATAAGAATGAAAGGTGTTAAACCACCGTATATTCTGCTTTGCAACCATAGTGCTTTTGTTGACTTTTATGTAATGTCTTCCATACTTTGCCCGCACCGCGGCGCTTTTCCTGCGGCTGTGGACGATTTTATCGGCAGGGAGTATTTTTTAAGAGGCCTTGGCGGAATACCAAAAAGAAAGTACACGGCAGACATAAATCTTTTGCGCCAATGCAGAAAAGTGCTAAAAGATAAAGGCATTTTCGGCATTTATGTTGAGGCTCGTTACTCTCTTTGCGGCGTTACAGAGGTTATACCAGATGCTGTAGGGCAACTGCTTAAAAGGCAAGGTGTTCCTGTTGTAACTATGAAATTTAGCGGCCACCATATATTTGACCCTTTTTGGGGCAACGGAAAACGCAGGCGGGTTATTCCCTTTGAAACTACGGTTACACAAGCGTTTACTCCAGAGGAGCTAAAAACCGCCTCGGTTGATGAAATAAGCGCAAAAGTGCGTGAACTGCTTTATAATGATGATTTTAAGTGGCAAAGTGAAAATAGGGTAAAAGTAACATATAAAAAACGAGCAGAGGGTCTGCACAAAGTTCTTTACCACTGCCCTAATTGTATGACAGAGTACAAAATGGACTCTAAAGGCGATAAGGTCTTTTGCAATCATTGCGGCAAATCATGGACGCTTAACTACTATGGCGAGCTTGAAGCGAGTGAGGGTGAAACAGAGTTCAAATTCCTTACAGACTGGTACCTTTGGGAAAGAGAGCAAGTTCGTAAAGAGGTTGAAAACGGCACATACTACTTTGAATCCCCCGTACAAGTTCATGACCTGCCAAACTCTAAAGGATTTGTATACATGGGCAAAGGCACTCTTGTGCATGATATGAACGGCTTTTCCTTGCGTGGTGTTCGTGAGTATGATGGTGTACCATTTGAAATGGATTTACCCGCCGCTGGGCAGTACGCAATACACATAGAGTATGACTATAAGTTTGGTAATTACAGAGACTGTATTGACCTCAACACACTTGAAGATACTTGGTACGTGTTCCCTGAGGCAGACGAGTTTTCTGTTACAAAAGTTTCACTTGCTACTGAAGAAATTTTTAATTATATTTGGGAAAATAAAAAAATTGAAGATACAAACGCAAAAAAGATGGAGGAAGTTAAATGAGGGAAGAACTTTTTGAGATTTTGAACGACTACACAGGCGGTAAGATTGAACATATTGAACCAGATTTTGTTCTGGCGGCAGACCTTGGACTTAACTCTGTTGAGCTTTTAGACCTTGTTTGCATTATTGAAGAAAAGTATGATATTATAATACCAGACAGAACACTTCAAACGCTTATAACCGTTAATGATGTTGTTGAATATTTAGAAAAGACTATAAAAAACTAAACTTAAACGCAAATAAAAAACAGCACTCTAAAAAGAGTGCTGTTTTTTATTCTTACTGACTACAAGGCACAAGTGAGTTTGTTGTAACAAAAGAAACTCCTAACTTGTGGACCCTTTCAAGTGCTTTTTTCGTATCAACCGTCCAGCAGCTAAGAGCCATATCGCTGCCAAATGCCTTTTCTAAAGCTTTGTTTTGAATCAAAAGTGAATGAAAAACATTCACTCCGCAATTTCCTATCTCCTCTGCCGTCTGTATAATCTTTTTTGTTAAGACCTTACATAGTACCATAAGTTCTATTTCTGGACAAAGTGACCTTATAACTTTTAAGTTTTCATCACAATAATCAATAATTATCGCTTTATCGACCATGTCATATTCAACAATAGCATCTAAAATTTTGTCAAGATAATCACTCTTGCCGTCCTTAATCTCTATAACAGGTGCTATATTATACTGCTTGCACACTTCTAAAAACTCTGTAAGGGTAGGAATTTTTTCGTCCTTATACAGCTTGATATTAGCTCCCTTTATGTACTTTAATTCTTTTATTTGTGAAAGCGTCATCTCACATACTGGACCTTTGCCGCTTGTCATTCTATCAAGCGTTCTGTCATGCATTAATATCCATTCGTTATCTTTAGTCTTGCGAATGTCGCATTCGGCATATTTGAAGCCCGCCTCACCAGCAAGATGGTATGCAGCAAGACTGTTTTCAGGCGCTATAGAAGAAAATCCACGGTGTGCTATCATTTTAAGCTCTTTTGTTGCCTTTAAGCCTTTTATTGGCTTTACATATTCACTTTTATTAGCCATATAGTTTGAAAGCGCTCTAAGCCCAAACCCTGTGCCAGCAATTGACGCCATAGCCACTGCTATTGGTGCTACTTTTTTCATTTAATCACCTTCTTTTTATTTTGTAAAATATAGATTATTTCGCCATGTTCTGCTTTCCTCTTTAGTAAAGGTAATGTAGTTTTTTTAATTATTCTCAGCAAGCCGCTCTTTTGCAACGGCAAGCATTAACTTAATTCTGTTTTCCTGATTAACGGCAGAGGCGCTCGGGTCATAGTCAATAGGAACAATATTTGACTGCTCATAGCTCTCTCTTATTTTGCCTATCATTCCCTTGCCGCATATGTGGTTAGGCAAGCACCCAAACGGTTGTGTACAAACAACATTTTCAAAGCCACTGTCAATAAGCTCTACCATTTCGGCAGTTAAAAGCCAGCCCTCTCCCATTTTGTTTCCGTAGCCAATAAAACCTTTTACAAGCTCTTTGATATGTGCATAGCGAGCAGGCGGAGTAAATTGCGGGTACTTTTCCACGGCCTTTATAGTAACATCCTCAAGTTTTAATAAGTAATTCATTAGTATTGTTACAACAAACTTTTTAAGGCGTTTGCCGCCGTATAGCTTAATATCCTCAAGCCTATTATCAACCTTGAAAAGACCAAATCCCATAAGACCTGGCACACAGATTTCACAGTCTTCAGAAATTAAAAAGTCTTCAAGATTGTTGTTGCCAAGGCTTGAATATTTTACATAAATCTCGCCTACAACACCAACTTTAACCTTTGGCACTTTGTTAACAGGTATTTTGCTAAAGTCTTTTACAATTTCATCAAGGTTCTTTTTCATATCTTTCATTCGCCAGCCCCTGCCAGAGTGCAGCTGCGAAACTATTTCGTCCACCCATGTGTCTATTAAAGCTTCACTTTCACCTTTATTAATCTCATATGAGCGAATTTGATTGTTAAGAAGCATTAGCATATCCCCATATACCACGCCCGCTAAAAACTTTATTATAAGAGTTAGTGTGAGCTTAAAACCCTCATTTTTTTCAAGCCCTGACATATTGAGACTTATAACAGGCACTTGTGAGTACCCCGCCTTTTTAAGTGCTTTTCTTAAAAGGTGAATGTAGTTTGATGCTCTGCAGCCGCCGCCCGTTTGGGTTATCATAACGGCAGAGCGGTTAACGTCAAACTCGCCGCTGTTTAGTGCGTCAATAAGCTGACCTATTGCTAAAAGCGCAGGATAGCACATATCATTATGCACATATTTTAGCCCCTCTTCAACTACGGACCTGCCAGAGTTGTGAAGTAGTGCTAAGTTATAGCCACTGTCCTGAAATGCCTTTTCAATTATCTTGAAATGTATGGGCGCCATCATAGGAACTAATATGGTATACCCTTGTTTTTTCATCTTTTTAGTGAACTCAATGTTTCCCTTATTATTTATTTTCGCCATATTGTCACCTCTTTAATAACCTATTGCTGCAAGCAGGCTCCTAATTCTTATTTTTACAGCTCCAAGGTTCGTTATCTCATCTATTTTAACCTGCGTGTATATCTTTCCGTTTTCTTCAAGAATTGAGCGAATTTCATCTGCCGTAACAGCATCAACCCCACACCCGAAAGATATTAACTGAACGAGCTGCATATCCTCATTTTCGCAAACGTACCTTGCAGCATCATATAGCCTTGAGTGATATGTCCATTGGTTTAATACATTAACCTTTTCCTTTTCTACCAAATGGCTTATAGACTCCTCTGATAAAATCGCTGTATTAAACCCCTCTATAAGCGTATCAATACCATGGCAAACTTCTTCATCTATGTGATAAGGCCTTCCTGCAAGCACAATAATAAGCATATCCTTTTCACGTGCTTTTTTTATTACCTCACTGCCTTTCTCACGAATAGTAAGAAGAAACTTGTCATACTCTGCATATGCTTTCTTTGCCGCAGATTTCACTTCTTTATATGTAATATTTTCAAAGTATTTTGAAAGTATCTCGGTAAACTTTTTGCTAAAGTCCCTTTTTCTATCAATCCCTACATAATCATATATAAATCTTTTTCCTGCAAGCGTTTCTTTCATGCTTGCGGCAATAACTTCTGGATAATATGCCACAACAGGGCAGTTATAGTGATTATCTCCCTTGTTTTCATTAATGTTATACGTCATACACGGGTAAAATATAGTGTCAACGTCTTCCATCTCGCTTAAATCTGCAACATGCCCATGCATTAGCTTTGCAGGGAAACAGACGGTGTCTGACGGTATTGTAGATTGCCCCTCTAAATATAGCTGCCTATCAGACTTTTTAGACCTTACAACACCAAAACCAAGATTTGTAAAAAGAGTGTACCAAAACGGGTATGTTTCATAAAAGTTTAGCCCCATTGGTATGCCTATGGTACCCCTTTCGCCTTTGCACGGCTTATATTCTGCAAGCAAAGAGTGCTTAAAGCTATAAAGGTTTAACTCTCCGCTTGTTTTTTTATTTGTAACAGGATGCTCACAGCGATTACCGCTTATAAATCTGCTGCCGCCGTAAAATGTGTTAACTGTAAGCCTGCAATTATTTTCACAGCCCCTGCAAACAGTGGTTTTTACCTTATGCTCAAACTGTGAAAGCGCCTTTTCGTCCATAACAGAACTTTTGCCCTTTGATTTGCTTTTGCCGTATAAAGCCGCACCATAAGCCCCCATAAGACCTGCTATGTCTGGTGCTTTAACCTCTGCCTCAAGCTCTTTTTCAAATGCACGCAAAACAGCCATATTAAGAAAAGTGCCGCCTTGCACTACAATATGGCTACCTAAAAGCTTCGGGTCATCCGCCCTTATTACTTTATACAGAGCATTTTTAACTACGCTTATAGAAAGCCCTGCCGATATATTATCTACCGTTGCCCCGTCCTTTTGTGCCTGCTTAATACTTGAGTTCATAAAAACTGTGCAGCGAGAGCCAAGCTCTACGGGTGCTTTAGCAAACAGCCCTTGTTTTGAAAAATCTGCTATATCTTCGTCTAACGCTTCAGCAAACGTTTGAAGAAATGAACCACAGCCTGATGAGCATGCCTCGTTTAAAAAGATGTTTGTTATAACACCATCTTTTATTTGAAAGCATTTCATGTCCTGACCGCCAATATCTATAACAAAATCAACCTCTGGCATAAACTTTTTTGCCGCTGTGAAGTGGGCTATTGTTTCCACTACGCCAAAGTCAGCGTTAAATGCCTTTTTAACAATCTCCTCGCCGTAACCCGTTGTAGTTACAGAATGGATTTCTATATAAGGGTGATTTTCATAAAGAGCTTCTAAAAACTGTTTAACTTGCGGCACTGGGTTTCCGCTATTTGACTGATAAGTTGAATGAAGGAGTCTTCCCTTAGAGTCTATAACGGCACATTTTAGTGTGGTAGAACCTGCATCTATTCCTATATGAACAGCGCCTGTAGAGGCGTCAAGCACGCCTCTTTCCACCTTATCTTTGTTGTGCCTTTTTATAAAATCATCATACTCTTTCTCGTTTTCAAAAAGCGGCTCATTGTAGCTAAAGCCTAAATCCCCATCGTACTTCAGCAAACTGTCGTATACGTTACTTAGTAAAAGCTCTTCATCAGAATATAAAGCAGCGCCTGCCGCCACAAAAAACAGAGAGTTTTCTGGGCAAATACCCTCTAAGTTAAGTGTGTTGTCAAATGCCTTTCTAAGTTCTGGTAAAAAGGTTATAGGACCGCCAAGATAAACTACCTTCCCCTTTATAGCACGCCCTTGTGCAAGGCCGCCTATCGTTTGGTTTACCACGGCATAAAATATGCTCGCTGCAATATCTGTGCTTTTAGCACCTTGATTTAGCAAAGGCTGAATATCTGTTTTAGCAAATACTCCGCAGCGTGAGGCTAC
>DASRNG010000053.1:0-2837 GCA_035647555.1 Oscillospiraceae bacterium
ATGTGTTTTCCGAATAAGTATCGATTATTTCTATAAGTATGCCGTCGATATATACCGCCCATTTGTCGTTTATAATGGCCCCAAGAAACGAGACACGAAATTGTTGTATATGTCAATCTTAAAATAGTCCACCATTCTAATTTAAAATCAGGCCACTTGGCATAATAAAAAGGGGTATAAAAATCTACTTCCCGGATGAGTTTTTCGCAAAGAAATTCACAACACGGATCGGTGCGGTTGTCAAGGGCGCAAAGCGTTCATTTTACCCTTTACAACCGCCACCGTCCTGTGTTAGCATCAGTAGCGAAAAACGACGGGGGCAGATTTACTGCTTTTTGGATAGATTTAGAGCTAAACAATCCTATTGTTCGCACTAAGCCATTCTAAAGTTTCTTCATACCTCCCACCTTTTTCCCTTGAAATATCTAGGATATGTGCCTTGTGCGCTAGACGGTCAACCATCGCTCCAGTCAATGTTGGGTCATGAAAAACTTCCTGCCAGCGGTCAAAAGTGAGATTGGTAGTCACAATAATCGAGCCTTTGCCATTTCGTGATGAAAGCAAATTAAACAACATCTCGCAGCCCTGTTTTTCAAATGAAACATAGCCAAGTTCATCTAAAATGACCAGTGAGAAAGACTCAAATTTACGCCTAAAAACGGTAATTTGATTTTGGCTCATAGCTTCCTTCATTTCAGTAATAAGATTTGGAACGCTTGCGAAAAGCACGCTTTTACCAGCCATGCATGCTGCGATGCCAAGGGCTGTGGCATAATGGGTCTTTCCGGCTCCGGGCGTTCCAATGAGAATAATGTTTTCCTTTTTGTCTATAAACTCAAGCGTTTCAAGTTCTTTGAATTTCGGAAGAAAAACTTTATCATATTTTGTTCTGTCAAAATCACAAAGATATTTCTTTATTGGAAACTTTGCGTAACGTATACGACGGTTCTGTCCGTTTTCTGTCCTTCGGCGGAGCTCATTCTCCAAAAGTTCGCAAAGAAAGCTTTCCGGATCCTGAGATGTTTGCCTTGCCTCGGTGATTAACTGCCCATAATTATCGCGAATATAGGTTAGTTTCAGAATGGTGCATAAATCAGGAATGGTCATCTCTTCGCACCTCCCGAAACTAACAATGCCGCATAATTATCAATAAGGCTGCGAGTCAGCACATCCACCTGGGACACATTCTTAACAACGTCAAGTGCCTTAATCTCGCCTCTTATGGCAGTTTTTTGCTCAAAGATTTCAAGGATTTCTTCTATTGTCATATGCTTGTTTTCCTGGAATATCTCAATAAACTGCTTTGGTTTTTTAGAATAGTGCTTATCAAAAATCGCTTTAAGTTTAGGGATTGATTTAAGCGCGACACTATTTTTTATAGCTCCGGGCTTTTTATGCAAGGTATTTAGATAGTGCATGATATCAATCTGCATCGTGCCATTGCCGTAAGCTCGCCTGTGAACGCATACTGGCTGGTTTTCCGCATAAACACAGATTTTTTCATGGTACTTCTTTACTATTACAAGCTTGCCAACTAAATGCTCCGGCACGGAATATTTAACTGAGTCAACGCTAATCAGACTGCTTTTATCTACCTTGCATTGGCAAATTTCTGCAAGATCCAACTGAGGCATAGCAGGGAGTAGGAAAGCTTTTTCTTCTTCAATTTTGCAGCCCTCATTCAGCTTGTTCAGGCGACTTTGGGCATATTGGCGAGCATCATCAAGGCTTAAGAACTGCCAATTCGCGGCAAAAATCTCGCTGCGCAGAATATCTACGGATTTTTCAACCGAACCCTTTTCGTTACCTGAAAAACAGTTGGTAACGTTGATTTTAAAACCGTAATACATCGATATTTTTACAAGATCTTCGTTGAGTTCCTTATCATTTTTACCTATAAATTTAGTCACTACATTTTTCATGTTATCGTAAACGATTTCCCGCCAAACACCGCCCACCATAGAGAAAAACTGCACATGACTATCCATAAATACGTCTTTTTTTTGGTTTATGTATAGATACATCCACCGAAACTTGCTTGCTGGTGCACAAAATACTGCCATATGATACGATTTAACTCCTTCACCACAGTCAAGGCGCACCTCGCCGAAATCATATTCTAAACGGTCACCATAATCATACTGCTGCCGAATGTACACCTTTTTCTGATGGTTACGTATTTCTGCCAAGGCATTATTGATGGTCGGCTGGCTTATGTCAAAGCCTTCCTCCACGATTTTGTCCCGGATTTGCTTATTAGTGAGCTTTTGTTTGTGATTGGCACCTAAAATGCTATCTTTGCGCTTTTCTTCAGCTAAGATTGCATGCAGTCGTTCTTCTAATTCCGGCGTGAATTTATGCCTTCTACGTGTTCTTGACACACTTTTAGGCTTTGACAGCATTTCATCCTGGATTTCTTCTTTTTGCTCAGGGTTTTCCTTTAATTTATTGTTAAGCCTTGTAAACTCTTGCCAATATTTTGCTATAGTATCACGGCTCATGCCTGTTCGCCGCGATATTTCACGCGTTGACACCCCCTCACGTTTTAGTGTGATAATTCTTGCTTTGTCCATCAAATCTACCATTCCTTTCTTCTCGCTTTCGCTAAAATTTTATGTTGATTAAACAACCTTTAAATTTTAACATAAAACGTTTTTTAATCCACCTTAGGTGGACTAATTTTAAATTAGAATGATAGCTTTTTTGGACTAATTTTAGATTATCATATACAAGTCCTTGTAAACATTTATCATTTTGTATGATATCTTGTTGAAAAAGCTTGCTATTAGTGTTACAATTGATTAGTATTATTTTCCTTCTTTTGAAAAGGTTAACTT
>DASRNG010000054.1:0-7982 GCA_035647555.1 Oscillospiraceae bacterium
AAGGAAGATTTTTCGCTTTAATTATATTAATTTTTATGAATTTCGATGTAATTTTATAATATTTTCTCAAAATGTTGTAAATGTCCTTGAAAAAAACACAAAATGTAGTAGAATAGCATTGTAATCTTTATTTTTATAAAGAAAATCAAGGAGGTAGAAAAGTGGCGGAAATTTTAGACGAGTTAAACACTATTCCCTGCGGTCCTATGGGCATTATTGCTCTACCTGGTTGCGAAGAAATCTGTAAAAAGGTTGAACATTACATTATTAAATGGCGTGAATCAAGAGATAGCAAGTATAAATCTACCTTAGCATTTTCTGACTATCAAAGAAGTTCATACATAGTTGATGTTACCTTTAACCGTTTTGGAACAGGCGAGGGAAAAGCGGTAATTCATGAAAGCGTTCGTGGTTATGACATTTTCATTATATGTGATATGTTTAATTATGGCATATCCTTTCCAATCTATGGGAGAGAGTGCTGTATGAGCCCTGATGACCACTTCGCAAATCTTAAAAGAGCTATTTCTGCAATAGGCGGAAAAGCAAGAAGGATAACTGTTATTATGCCAATGCTTTATGAGGGCAGGCAGCATAAACGTTCTGGCAGGGAATCTCTTGACTGTGCCATAGCACTTCAAGAAATTTGCCATATGGGCGTTGAGAATATTATTACATTTGATGCACATGACCCACGTGTTCAAAACGCTATTCCGCTTAATGGGTTTGAAAATGTTCAGCCTACATATCAAATGGTAAAAGCACTCACTAAAACTGTTCCAGATATACGTTTTGACCCTAACCACCTTATGATTATCTCTCCTGACGAGGGCGGAATGAGCCGTTGTATCTACTATTCTACCGTACTAGGTCTTCAGCTTGGTATGTTTTACAAAAGGCGTGATTTTACACGCATAATACAAGGAAGAAACCCCATTCTTGCCCACGAATACCTTGGCGCTAACCTTGATGGAAAGGATTGCCTTGTTATTGATGATATGATTTCATCTGGTGATTCTATGATTGAGGTTGCAAAAAAACTTAAAGAGCTTAACGCTAACAGGATTTTTGTATGTACAAGCTTTGGACTTTTCTGCAATGGCCTTGAAACTTTTGATGAAGCATATGAAGCAGGTTTAATTACTAAAGTTTTTACAACCAACCTTATATATAGGTCACCAGAGCTTTTAACACGAGAGTGGTACTGTGAAGTTGATATGAGTAAATACTTGGCATATATTGTAGACACGCTAAATCATGATGTATCTGTAAGTCATTTGCTAAACCCTGCCGATAAAATTGCAAGCCGTATAGTGGAGCATAAAAACAGGCAGCAAGCAGATGCTTTGTTTGACGAGCAGCTAACTTTGACAGAATAACCTAATTTTCGCTGCTCAAGCCAAATTCTAACCAATCATAAAGGGGAAAACTCTTGAAATACATTGTTTTATTATATGACGGAATGTCGGATTATCCTGTTAAGGCTTTAGACGGGAAAACACCGATGGAAGTTGCAAAAAAACCAATCCTTGACAGGCTTGCTTCTAACTCTGAAGTAGGCCTTGTTAAAACTGTTGCAGACGGGCTAATACCTGGAAGCGATATTGCTAATATGAGTGTTTTAGGTTATAATCCTAAGGAAAATTACACAGGGCGCTCGCCGCTTGAGGCTGTTAGTATCGGCGTTCCAATGGTTGACTCGGACATTATCTTTCGCTGTAATATTGTTACTCTTTCAGACGAGTGTGATTATGAAAATAAAACAATGACTGATTACAGCGCAGGAGATATATCAACAAAAGAGGCAAAAGAGATTATAAAATCTGTACAAGAGCATTTTGGTAATGATGAATTTGAGTTTTATAATGGAGTGAGTTACCGCCACTGCCTTGTGTGGCATAACGGCACGCCTCATTTAGGTGAACTTACCCCTCCTCATGATATAACAGGAAAGAAAATTAAAACATATCTATCAAACAACAAAAATGCCCGTGTGCTTATAAATATGATGAAGGAAAGTTATAATCTTTTATCATCTCACCCCGTAAACGTGAAGCGTGTTAAAGAGGGAAAGCGCCCTGCAAACTCCATTTGGCTTTGGGGCGAGGGTACAAAGCCGTCACTCCCCTCTTTTCATGAAAAATATGGGCTAAAAGCAAGTGTTGTTTCTGCTGTGGACCTGCTAAAGGGAATAGCTAGCTGCGCTGGTATGTGCGCCCCAAATGTAGAGGGTGCAACAGGATATATTGACACAAATTTTGAGGGTAAGGCAAAAACTGCTTTAGATGAGCTAAAAAACGGCAAAGACCTTGTCTATATTCATATAGAAGCGCCCGATGAATGCGGCCACAGAAATGAGCCTGAAAATAAAGTTCGCTCAATAGAACTTATAGATGAACAAGTGCTAAATATACTTATAGACGGCTTAGAAATATACGATGACTATAAAATATTAGCACTTCCCGACCACCCAACCCCAATAGCTACAATGACTCACGCAAGTGACCCTGTTCCATATATGATTTATCATAAAAAGAAACACAAACCAAACTCTGTTAAAACTTTTACGGAAAAAACAGCAAAAGAAACTGGTGTATTCATAGAGCATGGGCATACCCTTATGAAGCACTTCATAAATGATTAAGGAGCAAAAAAATGGCGAACGAATATAAATTTAACACAAACTGCCTGCATGCGGGTTATGAACCTAAAAATGGTGAACCACGTGTTTTGCCAATTGTACAAAGCACCACATTTAAGTATGAAAGCACTAAGGAGATGGGGCAGCTTTTTGACCTTGAAAAAGAAGGGTATTTTTATACAAGGCTTCAAAACCCCACAAATGACGCTGTTGCCGCTAAAATTGCAGCCCTTGAGGGTGGTATTGGCGCAGTTTTAACTTCCTCAGGTCAGGCCGCCTCCTTTTACTCTGTTTTTAATATTGCTTCTGCTGGTGACCATATCATAGCAAGCACAAAGCTTTATGGCGGCACATTTAACCTTTTCTCAGTAACCATGAAAAAGCTTGGGTTTGATTTTACATTTATAGACCCTGATGCCTCTATTGAAGAGATTAATGCTGCATTCAGGCCGAATACAAAGGCCGTTTTCGGCGAAACTCTTGCAAATCCAACCCTTGAAGTTCTTGACATTGAAAAGTTTGCAAAAGCAGCACACGACAATGGCGTGCCGCTTATTGTAGACAATACTTTCCCCACGCCCGTTAATTGCCGTCCTTTTGAATTTGGTGCAGACATTGTAATTCATTCCACTACTAAATATTTAGACGGGCATGCAACAAGCGTTGGCGGTGCTATTGTTGACAGCGGTAACTTTAACTGGGAGCAAAACGACAAGTTTTTAGGTCTTACAACTCCTGATGATTCTTATCATGGCATTATTTATACAAAACAATTTGGGAAAAGTGCCTATATCACGAAAATGACAACTCAGCTCATGCGTGACCTTGGCAGCACCCCCTCCCCAAATAATTCATTTTTATTAAACATTGGTCTTGAAACCTTGTTTTTAAGAGTGGAAAGGCACTGCAAAAATGCCTTAGAGGTTGCAAAGTTTCTTTCTAATAACAGTAAAATTTCACAGGTAAGTTACCCCTCTTTACAAAACGACAAATACTATGAACTTTCAAAAAAATATATGCCAAACGGCACATGCGGAGTAATCTCTCTTTGCATTAAGGGCGGATACGATGCCGCAGTAAAGTTTTCAGATAGTTTATCACTCGTATCTATTGCAACTCATGTTGCAGATTGCCGCTCCTGCCTTTTACACCCTGCAAGCGCTACACACCGCCAGCTAACTAAAGAGCAGCTGCAAAATGCTGGTATTAGCCCAGGTCTTGTTCGGCTTTCTGTTGGTATTGAAGATGTAGAGGACATTATTTATGATATTGAACAAGCACTTGGAAAGGTATAATAAAATAATGAGAAAAACCCATAAATACATTTCATTGATTTTGCTAATAGCATTAGTTGCCACTTTATTTTCTGCTTGCGGTAAAAATAAAGAAAACTCTGAAACCAGTAATCTTTTAACTAAGGCTATGAACATATCGGTTAATAATAAAACCCTTAGCACAAAAAGTCTTGAGGCGAGCATGGGCGCTTTTTCTGGAAGCGCCAACACTACGTATGAAGTGCTTTTTAGCGAACCGCATGAAATTAATACTATAATACTTAGTGAAGAATCAGAAAACAACATCTTAGCCTTTCGCATTGAAATTGAAAAAGATAACGAGTATATCTCTATATATGAGCAGGATACAGTAGGCAATTTAAGATACTGCACGTTTAACAAGGTTAAAACAAGCGGGTTTAGAATTGTTGTAACAAAAGTTTTAAACAATGGCAAGTTTAAGATAGTATCAACAGAAGCCTTTTGTGCAGAGCCTGAAAAAAGAGATTTTCGTGTAACCTCTTATCTTTATGCAGCAGATGCATATAAAAAAGAACATTTTAATTATGGTGCATTAACTGTTGTGACGGATATTGTTATTTATGGTCTTACTTCATTCAATAATAACGGCGATATTGTTTATAATGATATTGTAGTTGATAATAAAAAAGTTAGCGGTAAAGATGCTTTAATAAAGGTTGTAAAAAATATAAATGATGGCAAAGCCAAGCTAAACAAAGACATTAAGGTACATATTAATTTAATGTATTCTGATAGCAATACGAATGCTGTTACAGGCAATGTAAGCGGGTTTATAGCCTCAATTAAACCGCTTATGGACGAGTTTAAGTTTGATGGACTGTATATAGACTTTAGCTTTCTTGAAACAACAAAAGCAAAAAAGGCATATAGTGAACTAATAGTTGATGTTAAAGAAAGTATGCCTGATAAAACACTTTCTGCCACACTTTCCTTACAGTGTATAGACTTGAGTAAAAAAGCTATAAGTGTACTTGATAGAGTTGAAATTGCCGCATATAATGCCTTTGACTCTTTTGGTAACCACTCCCCTTTTGAAAGTGTGTTTGACATAAATGCTTTTTTAGATGCTGGTTTTGCTAAAGAGCAGCTTTCACTTGGTATTCCATTTTTCTCAAGGTCAGCTGATATGGGAGACTTCTTTTACAGCTATTCTCTTGAAGCTGAGAAGCTTGGAAAATATCGCAACATGGTTAAGGGCGCTTCCGCAATAGCAGACGATAAGTGTGACACAAGGTATTATAACTCTTATCAAATGGTTTTTGATAAAACAGCTTATGCCTATGATAGCGGTATTGCTGGCATTATGGTATGGCATATGAATTGTGATTTAGCTTTTAACAATAAGCTTTCATTATTTAAAGCTATTGAAAACTCTTTAATCTCAAGACAAAACGTTTAATCAAATTGTTTTTTACAATTACCACTTAAATTTGTAACAAAAAAACTCCTCCTGTGTAGAATAGTATTGAAGTTCTACTTCAATATATTTTAAGGAGGATTTTTTATGTCAGACAGACATTGCTGCCCTGACCCTTCCCGCATTAAAGATGCTATATGTATTGATACAGAAAGAGTATATGACTCCTGTGCGGATAAGGATTGTTTACGTGATTTGAGAGTTTATATTCCAGACCAGTGCCAGCGTTATGTTGATAGTGCTTGTTCTGTTAGGTGCAGGGGCTGCGAGATACTTAATTGTCTTGTCGAGGTTGAAAGAGTGCCATTTAACAAAGGGTTTTATACCGTTGATTTAACATTTTATATAAAAGTAACCCTTGACCTTTTAGGCGCTCCTGGTTGCCCAGCTACCATTGTCAGTGGTTTGGTTTGCTTCAGTAAAAAATGCATTTTATACGGAAGCGAAGGCAGTGTAAGAATTTTCACATCAAGATTCAGAGAAGACGCAATTGATGATGCGTTTCCAATGGGTGACACTAACCCACGTGCAAAAGTTCAATGTGCTGAACCAATTTGCCTTAGTGCAGAGCTTTGCCGTATTCGTGACTGCTGCAACACTCTTGGAGAATGTGATGTTTGCGTACCAAGTGGAATTGCAAAATGCTTTGACAGCTGCATAACTTGCGCCCATAAATGCGAAAGAGTTATAAAAGTAACTATAGGCATATTTACAATAGTCCAGCTTCAAAGAGACGTTCAAATGCTAATTCCTGCATATGATTTCTGCGTACCCACAAAAGAATGCAGTTGTAACGATGAAGACCCTTGCGATGCATTCAAGAGAATTGGTTTCCCAATTGACGAGTTTTTCCCACCCAATCGTGATAATGTTTGCGACCCCTGTGCACACACTGGACCCCCATCTAAATGCGGTTGTCAATAATAATTAATTGACACTGTAATTACAGGCAAATAAAAAGCACCGGCAACTCCTTTTATGGGGTTTGCCGGTCAGCTTTATATGACATAAATATTAATTCATTACAGGGTGGTGAACGGGAGCGGTAGCTTCAGTTATGGGTGCAAAAACATATCCATTGTCCTTGCCGTATTCAATAATTTTTTGCACGGCTTTTGCTTTCACGTCACCATCTCCCGTATCGTGCATCAAAACAATGTTTCCTCTATTCTTTTTTAGCTCTACTCTAACATTATTATAAAGCTTGTTAGCTGTATGTTTTCCGCTCAAAGCATCTCCACTATCAACATTCCAGTCATAATAAGTATAGCCTGCATTTCGTACCGACTTTACCAGTGTACTCATAATACCAGGATTAAAATCAGACACTGTATTAGAACTACCACCAGGAAAGCGTATAATGGTAGCCTTATAGCCCGTTAGTGCTTTAACTTTATCACGCAGGGAATCTATGTTGTTCATAAAAGCTTTTTCAGAGCGGTATATACTTTTATAGTCATGCGAATAACCATGAATAGCTACCGTATGCCCTTCTTTCACCATACGCTTGACTAAATTCGCCTTTTCTGTTGTATCAAAATTTATAATAAAAAAAGTGGCTTTCACATTATTTTTCTTTAGTACATTAAGAATCTTCTTAGTTGCCGACTCGCTCGGTCCATCATCAAAAGTAAGATATATAATACTACCCTTTACCTTTTCTGGCTCAACCACTTTAACTTCTCGTCTTTTTACACCAGTATTACCAGCACTATCGGAAACGGTGTACGAAAGCTTATAAACTCCAACTACTGAGGTATCGACACTGCCTGAAACCTTTATGTTTTCAGTTATATTACCGTCACGGTTATCCGTTGCTTTTGCTCCTCTTTCCTCATATTTTGCCCCTTTAACTACAATTACACTATCAAACCCATTTAAGGTGACAATAGGAGGTGTAATATCCCTAACTTCAATTCTTTTAGTGCATTCAGAAACATTTCCTGACGAGTCTGTAACCGCATAGGTTGCAGTTACAAGTGAGTTATAGTCACCATCATATGAGACAGAAACAAAGCTTGAAAGGTCACCATCATAATTATCAATTGCTATACAGCCTTTTTCTTTGTAGTCATCAAAGTTTTCCACTGCAACAACTTCATCACCGATAACAGAAATCTCTGGCGGTACAGTGTCAACTATATGAACAACTCGCATTGGAGAGTATGTGCTGCCTCTATACTTAAATGAATACGTAACACGAAAATCACCAATTATGTTAGTGTCAAGTAAAAAGGCGTCTGAAACAATTTCCGTTTCAACATCTTTCCCTTTATAATCTGTTATTTTAAGCCCCTCGTCATTATATTCCGTAAAGACTTCAACAGTTATTTCCTCTCCGCCAATAAACTCAATAATTGGAGGAGTAAGAGTTTGAAAAAACCAAACGGCAGAAAAGAGTACAAAGCAAAGCAAAAAAACTATAATATTAGCTTTTTTAGCCTTACTTTTCTTAATAGTATGATAAAATAATTCAATTATCATTATGGATAGGGCTATTATTTCAATAGCCCTTAGTATGTTTATTACCATAACTGCAAATCTTTCCTTGCCCCGCTTATAAAATATCGTATACTTTACATTAAGTATAACAATTAGATATTAATAA
>DASRNG010000055.1:0-24901 GCA_035647555.1 Oscillospiraceae bacterium
AGTTACAGCATTGTATAAGTTATAGTCCATAAAGCTATAAAGCGCATCAACCATAAGAGAATGGACTTTATTTGACTGGGCGTCTGACGGCACAACAACTTTATTACGATTTAGATAGATGATTTTAGAGCTAAATTTAACACCAGACATAGCGATAAGGTCAATGGTGTCAATTTGATTAAGGTAGAAAAGGTACGCCGCCTTTTGAAAGTTGTCATCTAAAGAAAAGAGCTTGCTGTAAGAGTCCACCTCTTTGTTAAAAGAAGTGGCTGTGTAAGTATATGGATTTTTAGAAACAGGCTTTAATGTGCTAAGCTTAGAGCTTGAAGGGGAACTTAAAATATCCTCTTTAATATTCAGTTTCCTAAGCCAAGAAATATGATATGCAGAAACGTTTTTATCTTGAAGTTTTATAAAATTATCGTTACTGCCTGGCTTTACTACGTTTGGGAAAATATTTGATTTTGCAATTGGTAAAACAGCTACAGCTGCCGATACTAAAGATAGTATAAGAAGCACTGTGATTATTTTAAGGCATTTATTTTTCATAACTAAGTCAACTCCGTTTATATAAAAAAACGTTAAAAAACACTTTTATTCGCCACAATTAAGTATAGCACGGTATAAACCGCCAGTCAATATATATTATGTGTTAGATAGTGGAAAAGGAGAAAATTGTTGTAGATTTATAAGGTATATCAGGCGTGATTATGGATGATGGAAAATGAGAGTTATTAGGAGAGTCAGGGTAAAATTGTGTTTCAAGGCAAAATCCAGCCCTTTTACCTAAATAGTGGTTTGGCTTTTCCCCTTCGCCTGAAAGAAAGTTACCCGAATAAAGCTGGAATCCTGGTAAAGTTGTTTTTAAGGTTAGCTTTATTCCGCTTTTGTCACCTTTTATAATGGCAGCTGTTTTAAGTGTGCCGTCATAATCATTTATACAAAAATTATGGTCATAACCACCACTGTTTTTTAGCTGAATATCGTCATTATCGATGTCTTGACCTAATTGTTTTTCTTTCACAAATGAAAAGGGGGTTCCCTTTACACTTGATATTTCTCCTGTTGGGATGCTCTTTTCATCTGTTGGAATAAAATAGTTGGCATTTATAGTGAAATTATGATTTAATACAGCTTCAGAACCTGCACCATTTAGGTTGAAATATGCGTGGTTAGTAAGGTTTAGGACAGTTTCAGAATCTGTAGTAGTGAAATAGTCAATTATTAAATCTCCATCATCTGTTATAGAATATGTAACTTTATTGTCTAGATTTCCAGGAAAACCATTCGTCATATCAGGACTAAAGTATGTAAAGGCGATAGACTTGCCACTCAAAAACTCGTATTCCCATACAGCATTTGAATATTCATCATTACCATGAAGGCAAGTTATGCCTTTTTCATTCTTTGGCAAGATGTATTTCTTTGAGTTTAAGCTAAATTCCCCGCCTTTAATTCTGTTACAGTACCGCCCAACTATTACACCGTGATACTCTGAATAGGTAAGACGGGAGGATAGATTATCAAACCCTAAAACAACATTTTTGAAAATGCCATTTTTATCTTTAATAAACAGCTTGTTAATAGTAGCGCCTAAATTTAAAAGTTCTACATGAATCGCATCATTTTTAATAGTAAAAGAGAAAACTTCCTTACCACTTGGCAAAAATCCATAGTGTTTTTTTATAATAGCCAATATTTCCACACCCTTTATAGGGAAATATAACAATTATAAGCACATGTTGTCAATAGCAAGATAGTTTTAACAAACATTATAATATGTTTTAATATATAGATTGACGAGACTTTACTTTTATTATATAATAAAATGAAAACAAACGCACAAGTTAAGTCAATCTAATATTATTTGTCGGAAGGTTGAGAGAATGAGTTTTATTGAGTTTGAATCAGTATATAAAAGTTATAAAATGGGTGAGGTTGTTATAAACGCTTTAGACGGAACAACCTTTGATATAGAAAAAGGGGAATTAGCGGTTATAGCAGGTACGAGCGGAGCTGGTAAATCCACAATTTTAAACATACTCGGCGGCATGGATAATTGCGACGACGGAAAAATTCGTGTTGCAGGGGAGCTTATTAATAACTATGACAGAAAAAAGCTTATTGAGTATCGCCGATTTGATGTAGGATTTGTATTTCAATTTTATAACCTTGTTCCAAACCTTACAGCGCTTGAAAATGTTGAGCTTGCCACGCAAATAGCTAAAAAGTCTTTGAATGCTAAAAAAGTTCTTGAACGTGTGGGTCTTGCCGAAAGAATGGACAACTTCCCTGCACAGCTTTCAGGCGGCGAGCAGCAAAGAGTTGCTATAGCAAGAGCGCTTGCAAAAAATCCGAAAATTTTACTGTGTGATGAGCCTACAGGCGCACTTGACTATCAAACAGGTAAACAGATACTTCAGCTTCTTCAAGATACAAGTAAAAAAACAGGTATGACCGTTATAATCGTAACGCATAACCTTGCTATCATGCCAATAGCAAATAGAGTAATATCAATGAGAAGTGGAAAAGTTATTGAAACTAAGCTTAATGAAAACCCATCATCTGTATCAGAGATAGAATGGTAAGCACGAAGCGACAAGAAGAAAGGATTTGAAAGTTAATGAGCAAAGCCTATTTACTTAGCACGCTTCGTTCTATTAAACACTCTTTTAACCGCTTTATTTCTATAATAGCGGTTGTTATGATAGGTAGCGGTGTATTTATTGGGTATTGGTCTACATGCCCTGATATGCTTCATACGAGTGCTGATTATTACAGGGAAAACAATCTTTTTGATATACGAATAAGGTCACATATCGGTCTTTACGATGGTGACCTTAAAAGGCTGCAAAATGTTGACGGTGTAAAGCATGTTGCCGGTCAAAAGTTTGCGGACGGGTTTGTACGTATAAAAGATGAAAATGGAAATTACCAAGGGCTTATGGACTTGTATGGGTCAGAAATGACCGTTCGGGTTTATGGGCTTGACACCTCTTTAGGGGTAGCATTTACGCAAAACGGCAAGGATGACGGTAATTATATAAACAGGCTAACGCTTGTGGAAGGCACTTACCCTACTAAAACTAATGAGTGCATTGTTGCGTGTAACGATATAGCAACACCAAGCGAATTTAAGATTGGTGAAACCATAAAAATTGAGGGTGGAGATGAAAGCATTCTTTACTCTCTTGAAGTAGAGGAGTTTACAATTGTAGGTATTGCTATGACTCCTTACTACTTGTCCTTTGAGCGTGGCGAAACAATGGTGGGCAGCGGAAAGTTAGGGGACTATATATATGTTTCAAACGACACTTTTACAGAAAATGTAAACTATTATAGTGAGGCGTATATAACCCTTAATGACTCTCATCTTTTTGAGCCGTATGATGATGAGTATAATGAATATGTAGAAACCATTGTACGAAAAATAAGTGGTATATCAGGAGCAATTATTGCAGAGCGGGCATTTCTTCTTAGAAGTGATATTGAACCAAAAATTAAAGCTGGTGAAGCAGAGCTTGCTGCAAAACAGCTGCAAATAGATATAGAGCTTTCAGATGCACGAAAAAGGCTTGAGGAAGCAAGGTATTTTGTAGAGAATGGCGATGCAATGCTTGAGAAGGCGAAGAAAGAGCTTGATGAAAAGTATTCTGAAGCCATAGGGCAAATTAATAGCGGCAGCGCAGAGTATACGGCTGCTGTAATGGAGTATAATGAAAAGCTTCAGAAAGTTACTGATGGGAAACTCCAGTGGGAAGCGGCTAATGAAGAATATAATGAGATGCTTTTGCTTTATGAAGATGCTGAAAAGCAGCTGAAAGATGCTAAAACAAAGCTTACGATTTCAGATATAGGCATTGCCGCCTCAAACGAGCTGATAAAAGCAGCAGAAAGAACACTTCAAAACCTTAATAGTGGCAACACAGGGCTATCACCAGAAGAGCTTGAAGAAGCGATTGAGAATGCAGAGGCTGTTTTAGACCAAAGAAAGGCGGACCTTGCAGCAAGAAAAATTAGGCATGCAATATCAAAAGCATTATATGACAGAAAGAGTGCTGAACTTTCTGAAGCTTCAGTAAAGCTTGAAAACGGAAAGAAAGAGCTTGAGCAAAAAGAAGAGGAGCTTAAACTTGCCGATAAAAGGCTTGAAGAAGCGAAAAAGGAAATTGAAAAAGGTGGATTTGACCTACAAACAGGTAGCGTAGAGGCACAAACTCAGTACCTTAATGCAAAAGCTGAAATAGACTTAAATTCTGCACAGCTTGAAGAAACAAAGAAAAATTTACCGCAGTATGAGGCGGAATATGCAAGAAAAGAAGCAGAGATTTTTAGCGAGTTAAAGCTTGCAGAAACAACGATTGAAAAGGGCAAAAACTTGTTAAAAAGTCTTGATGATGCCTCTTGGTTCGTTCATACACGAAGAGATATGCCAGGCTACTCCAGCTATGGCAGTGCTGCTTTAAGCATGAGAACATTGGCACTTGTATTTTCAACATTTTTCTTTATTGTGGCATCACTTGTAAGTTTAACAACAATGACACGAATGGTGGGGGAAGAGCGTGAACAGCTTGGCTGTTTAAAGGCACTCGGTTATACGAATGTGCAAATACTAATGAAATATTTAGTTTACACAATAATTGCTTGTGTTTTTGGCTCAGCCTTAGGCGTGCTTTTAGGGTTATATCTTATGCCGAAAGTATTTGTGCTAGGCTGGGTTATCACTTACCAAATGCCAAGCCTTCAAACTTTGGTTCATATAGAGCTCGTTGCACTTGGTTTATTTATTACAATCTTCCTTACTTTGGCTGCGGTTGTTATAGCCTGCTTTAGAGAGCTTAGAGAGGGTGCGTCTGTATTAATGCGCCCAAAACCGCCGAAAATTGGCAAACACATACTTATAGAGCGGGTAGGCTTTATTTGGAATCGACTTAGTTTTACAACAAAATCAACAGCTCGTAATCTTTTTAGAAGTAAAAAGCGTTTTGTTTTATCCGTACTTGGCATAGCGGGCTGCACAGCTCTTCTTGTTGCAGGGCTTGGCTTTATGGACTCTGCAAGAGCTGTTGTAAACAAACAGTTTGGCGATGACGGGATTTTGACTTTCGATTTTCAGTTAGCCCTAAAAGATGAAGAGGAAAGTGTAGAAAAAAGTGAAATAACGCAAAGCATTAAGTCTACCCCTGGTGTAAAAGATGTTATGCTATCACACGCACAGGTGTATAGAGGCACGTCTGATTATTGGGAAAGCGACTATGAAGTTAACGTTTATGTACCTGAAAGCCCTGACAGGTTTCCAGAGTTTATGCGGCTTGCTGATAAAAAGACGGGCGAGATTTTGCGGCCAGATAATAACGGTGCAATTATTACAGACGGTTTTGCAGAAGTTGCAAATGTAAAACAGGGGGACTATATAACGATATTCCGTACTGAAGGCGCATCAGTAGTTTCGTATAAAATAAGAGTTAGCGGAGTTGTTGAGAACTATGCTTTTCATTATGTGTTTATGACACCACAGTATTACGAGCATATTTTTGGCAAAGCACCTAGTTTTAATAGTATGGTAGGTCTGCTTGATGAAAAACTTTTAACTGATGCTGAGTATATACAGCTTGAAAATAAGATAAACTCATTTGATGAGGTTAGCGGCTCTATATTCACAAAGGGAATGTTCCAAAGTTTTTCCCATATTATTGATAGTCTTTATCTTATTATTATCGTTGTTATAATAGCGAGTGCAATTTTATCTTTTATTGTGCTTTATATACTGAACAACACAAATATTAAAGAGCGCATGCGTGAGCTTGCAACCTTAAAGGTATTAGGTCTTTACGATAAGGATGTTTCCGCTTATGTTTACAGAGAAAACATTATATTTACAATAATATCCATACCCATAGGGTTTTTAATCGGTAAGATTTTGCACAAGATAATAGTAACAACTATTGTAATTGAGGCGGTAACTCTTTCACAAAACGTTAGCTTAATAAGCTATGGCTTGTCTGTGCTGCTTATGTTATCATTTTCACTTATTGTAAACATAGCAATGCATAGATATCTAAAGAAAATAGATATGGTAGAGTCATTAAAATCAGTAGAATAATTAGAGATAAGGAAGAAATATATGCAGTTTGATGTTGCCGTTATAGGCGCAGGTGTAATAGGGGCGCTAACTGTAAGGGAGCTTTCAAAATATAATATAAAAGTTGCCCTTTTAGAAAAGGGTAATGATGTAGCACTTGGGGCAACAAAAGCAAATAGCGGAATAGTCCACGCTGGTTTTGACGCTGTGCCGGGGTCTAACAAGGCTATAATGAATGTGCGCGGAGCAGCTCTTATGGAAGATGTATGCAAAGAGCTTGATGTACCGTATAAAAATAATGGCTCACTTGTATTAGCATTTTCTTTAGATGATGTTTATACTCTTAAAAAGCTAAAAGAAAGCGGCGAAAAAAGCGGTGTTAAAGACTTAAAAATCCTTTCTAAAGAAGAGCTTTTAGAACTTGAAAAAAATGTGAGCAAGGATGCTATCGGCGCTTTGTTAGCACCCACAGCGGGCATTGTGTGCCCATATGAGCTTGCAATTGCCGCTACAGAAAACGCTGTTTCTAACAAGGTGGAATTTATAAGAAACTGTGAAGTTTTTAGCATTAAAGACGAGGGTGATATATTTACCCTCTTAACTTCAATGGGCGATATAAAGGCAAAATATATAGTAAATGCCGCTGGCGGGTATGCTGACAAGCTTGCAAACATGATAGGCGATAACTCGATAAAGCTTACAGCAAGGCATGGGGACTATTATTTGCTTGACAAAACAGCGGGGGAAATAGTGTCGCACACAGTTTTTCAATGCCCTACAAAAATGGGTAAAGGTGCTTTAGTTTCACCAACTGTTGACGGTAACTTAATTATAGGTCCGAGTGCTATAGATATAAAAGACCCTTATGATACGGCAACAACTTTAATAGGGCTTGACTATATTATTAAAAGCGTGAAAAAGAGTGTCCCAACCATTTCGGAAAGGAACATTATAACATCATTTTCAGGAAATAGGGCGCACTCTAGCACGGGCGACTTTATTCTTGGCAAAAGCGATGCTAACCCACGTTTTATTAATGCTGCTGGGATAGAATCACCAGGTCTTTCTGCGGCGCCTGCTATTGCCGAATATATAAAAGATATATTAATAAAGGAAATCCATGATATAAAGCCAAATAAGGCTTTCAATCCAGTAAGGCCTAAAAAGGTTCGCTTTGCTAACCTAAATACAGAGCAAAGAAAGGCTTTATGTGAAAAGGAAAAATCATATGGCAGAATCATTTGCCGCTGTGAAACGGTTACAGAAGGTGAAATAATTGACGCAATAAGAGCGCCTGCTGGAGCTGTTGATGTAGACGGTGTAAAAAGGCGCACAAGAGCAGGAATGGGGCGCTGCCAGGGCGGTTTTTGTGCGAGTAAGGTTGTTGAGATTTTAGCAAGAGAGTTGTCTGTTCCTGTTAACGAAATCACAAAATTTGGCGGCAACTCAAAGATAATTTACGAAAAAACAAAAAAGGGAAAAGAATAATATGGAAAAGGCAGACCTTGTGGTAATAGGCGGCGGCCCTGCGGGTATGGCGGCGGCGCTAAGAGCAAAAGAGCGTGGTGTAAAGCACGTTACAATTCTTGAAAGAGCAGGAACGCTTGGCGGAATATTAGAGCAATGTATACACGCTGGGTTTGGGCTTCATTATTTCAAAGAGGAGCTAACAGGTCCTGAATATGCCGCAAGGTTTATAAAGCTTATAGAGCAAAGCGATATAAAGGTAAAGTTGCATACAATGGTTCTTGATATTTCTAAGGATAATATCGTCACCTTAGCAAATAAAGATGACGGTATTTTAGAAATAAAAGCAAAAGCTATTATACTTGCCATGGGCTGCAGAGAGCGGCCTCGTGGCGCTCTTAGCATAGCAGGAACACGACCAACAGGGGTTATGACGGCGGGGCAAGCGCAGGAGTATATTAATCTTGAGGGATACATGGTAGGCAAAACTGCTGTAATTCTCGGCTCTGGAGATATTGGTCTTATTATGGCACGAAGAATGACTCTTGAGGGCGCAAAAGTGAAAATGGTATGTGAGCTAATGCCATATTCTGGCGGTCTTATGCGTAATATCGTGCAGTGCCTTGACGATTTTGACATACCGCTAAGATTTAGCTGTACGGTAGTAGAAGTGCATGGCAAGGAGCGCCTTGAGGGTGTTACTGTGCAGTATGTAGATGAAAATCTTGTGCCGATAGAGGGAACAAAGGAATATGTAGAGTGTGATACACTTTTACTTTCCGTAGGGCTTATACCAGAAAATGAGCTTTCTAAAAAGGCTGGAATTGAGCTTGACAAAGTAACAGGCGGCCCTGTTGTAGATGAAACAAGGCGTACGAGCAGAAAAGGCATTTTCGCTTGCGGCAATGTTTTGCAGGTGCATGACCTTGTGGACTATGTAACACAGGAAAGCAGTATAGCGGCAGACGGTGCAGCAGACTTTATTCTACTTGAAAAATCCGCAGAACCCGAATATATTGAGCCTTCTTGCGGAAATGGTGTGCGTTATATTGTGCCGCAAAAGGTAAATATAAAAAGTGGAAAAAACATTAAACTTTATTTTAGAGTTAATGAAGTTTTCAGTGGTGCAAGCATTGTTTTAACCATTGATGATAAAGAGGTTATCAAAAGAAAAAAAGCAAAGATAACGCCAGGTGAAATGGAAAGTGTTACGCTTTCTGCCGATATGCAAAAGGAAATGTTAAAAGACAGTAAGCTAAAGCTTAGCATACGCACATAAAGGAGATGCCAAAATTGGTTAAAAAGATGACTTGTGTTGCCTGCCCTATTGGCTGCCAGCTTGAGGTTTTGCTAGATGGTGACGGTAAAGTTACTAAAGTTACGGGCAATAGCTGCAAAAGAGGGATAACCTATGCTGAAAGTGAGGTTACAAACCCCACAAGAAGCCTTACTTCAACTGTAAAGGTTATAGACGGAAACAGACCCGTTGTTCCTGTAAAATCTGCCTCTCCTTTTCCAAAAGATTTGATGCTAGAAGCTATGAAAATAATAAATGAAACTGAAGTAAAAGCTCCCGCTGAAATTGGTGATGTGGTGATAGAAAACATACTTGATACAGGAATAGATATAGTAATAACGAATAGAGTTAAGGGTAAACAACAGTAAGAAATGAGGCGTATAAATGAAAAAACCTTACGAAATAGCGGCAGAAGTAAAGCCCCATAAAAGGCAACTGCTTTGGCAAGAGACAGAGTACTATGGGCTAATACATTTTGGAATGCCTACCATTATCAATCAAGAGTGGAGTGACGGCACAGTTAAGCCCGAAAACTTTGCGCCTGCAGAGTTTTCAGCATTTGAATGGGTAAAGCTTTTTAAAGATGCAGGGATGAAAGGGCTTGTTTTGACGGTTAAACACCATGATGGGTTTTGCCTTTGGAACTCTCAGTTTACGGATTATTGCGTGAAAAATGCTGTAAACTGGGATGTGGAGGAAAGGGATATTGTAAAACTCATTTCTAAGGAGTGTCAAAATCAAGGTCTTAAGTTTGGCATATACATTACCCCGCTTGATAGGCACGAGAAAACGTATGGCACAGGCGAGGCTTATAATACATACTTTAAGTCACTTTTATCAGAACTTCTTACAAGCTATGGAGATATTTTTTATGTACGCTTTGATGGAGTGGCAGAGCCTGTTAAGGGTGGGTATGAGCAGGAGTACGACTTTGAGGGGTACTATGAAATAGTAAGAAAGCTGCAGCCTGAGGCGGTTATAGCTTTGTGCGGCCCTGATGTGCGCTGGAACGGTAATGAATGGGGCGTTTGCCGCAAAAATGAATGGAGCGTTATTCCTAAACGCTACAGCATTTATGAGGCAATCAATCGCTCAAAACAAGCAGATAAAGGGAAAGACAATAAAAAGTCTGGCACAATGGAGCTTGATATTGGCGGCAGAAAAGCTATTAAAAATGATAGTGAATTTATTTGGTACCCTGCTGAAGTTTGCGTTTCTATGAGAGATGGCTGGTATTATCACAAGTCTGACGAATACACGGCGAAAACGAAAGACAAGCTTTTGAGGCTTTACTATGAAACGGTTGGCAGCAATTTTTGCTTTATGCTCAATGTACCACCGATGAAAAACGGCAAGTTTTCTGAAATGGAGTCTCAAATACTAAGAGCATTTGGTTATGACCTTAGCAAAATGTTTTCTTATCAAGTGTCATCTATAGGAGAGATAGAGGCAAGCAGCGAGCTTTCTAATGAGTATAGTGCAAAAAACTTATTTTTAGATGATAAAAATAAAACATGGAAACCAGCAGACAGTGATAAAAAACCCACCATAACAATAACACTTAGCGAAGCTGATATGTTTGACAAGATTGTTTTAATGGAGCATATAAAAAATGGGCAGCATGTAGAAGACTTTGCAGTTTATGCTGACTATGGAAACGGTAAATGGAAACGGCTTTACAAGGGCGGCATAATAGGCTATAAAAAGATAGTTAAAGTGCGCCCCGTTGAGGTTAAGGCACTAAAAATTGTTTTCAACCAATATAGGCCAGGGCTTGAAATGGAAAGTATTCTTATGTTTTAGGGTATAAGAAAATGCACGCACAGAAACTTCTTTTCTGTGCGTGTTTTGTTTTAAGCTTTTATATACTGTGGTTAAAGGTCTATTTTCCAAGCGCTTCTTTGCTATTTTTATATAGCTCTTTTAGGGCTGGGTACATGTTTTTATAAACATTTTCATACAGACGGTAATATATACGGTGATTTTTGGTGTTAGGTATAAAGGTATCCTTATAATGCACCATGTTTGCAACAGCCTCTTTTATGTTTTCGTATTCGCCTATACCAACAAAACCTAAAATAGCAGCACCTAGCCCCGAGGTTTCGTGGGTTTGCACACGGTAGACGGGCTTTCCAAACATATCGGCAGCAATTTGGCATATATCATCGTTTTGAGAACCGCCACCTGCTACACCAACACGAGTAATAGGCACACGGCTTTTATTTATAATACGCTCCATTCCGTCCATAAGAGCAAAATTAATCCCCTCAATTATGGCACGGTAAATGTGTTCTTTAGTATGAGTATCATTAAAGCCTATTATAGCACCACGGGCATCTTTAAGCATTAATTCAGGGCTCCAATACGGCTGAACCATAAGTCCGCCTGAGCCTATCGGTATTTTAGAAAGCCCTTTATTCAATATTTCCTCTACAGATTTGCTTGCAAGTTTCGCTTGTTCTACCTCATTTGAGGCAAACTCTTCTTTGAACCAAGTTACCAGCCAATAGCCCCTAAAAACTTCGTATTCAGGATTATAGTACCCCTTAATAGCGGCAGGAAAGGGGGCTACAAGACGGTGTATTTCAAAACGTTTTTTTGTTGTTATCTCTACAGTTGCGGTAGTACCAAAGCTAACAGAGGCTGCCTCCTCAGTTAAACAGCCATTGCCTAAAGTTTCGCAGCCTTTATCAGACGCTGCAGCAATAACAGGAACGCCCTCTGGAACCCCCGTTTCACGAGCGGCAAGGGGAGTAATATTGCCAAGCACTCCACCGGGAGTTACGAGCTTTGGCATTTGCGACTTTGAAACACCAAACACACGGTAGAAAATATTACCGTCTGTTTTATGCCAGTCAAACCTTTTTGCGTTAAAAGGTACGTATCCAATTTGTGAGGCAACAGAGTCTGACACATTGCCCGTAAGCTTTAAGTTTAGGTAACATGAAAGCAGTACATATTTATAGGTTTTTTTCCATATTTCTGGCTCGTTTTGACGTGCCCACTGAGCACGGGAGCGCCGTATTCCCTTTTCAATGGTTTGTTTTATTGCAGAGTTTGGTAAAGATGAAATAACCTTTTTTGTAAACACGTCTGAAATACGCATGTCTGCCTCACGATGGTCAAGCCAAAGTATACAGGGTCTTAAAGGTTTATTATTTTTATCAAGAAACACTATGCTATCACGCTGGGTTGTGACAGTGACAGCCTTTATTTTTGAAAAAAGTTTTGGATTTTTTGCATATAGATTTTTCACCGCAGTACAAAGTGTGTCGTAGTAGAAATCAGCGTCCTGTTCTGCAAAACCTTCATAGGGTCTGTGATAAGGAGGATTATAAATAATCCTCTCAATTGCTTGAATGTTTCCTTTTTTGTCAAATAAAATTGCTCTTAGACTTTGTGTTCCACAATCTATTGATAATATAAGAGGTTCCATTTACTCGCTTCTTTCTTAAAAGATATACTAAAATACTTCTTACTATAAAGCGGCTCTAATCACTAAGATTTATGCTTTTGTAATAACTGCCTTTTTGCCTATATTATCTATACCAGGCGTTAACATTTCGATACATGACGCAGGGCAAACCTCTGCACATTTTCCACAGCCGTTACAAAGGTCAGTATCAACTCTTGCTAAAAAGTCCGTTACCTTAATAGCAGAAGTTTCGCAAACTCTTTCACATCTTTTGCAGCCTATACAAGCTACAGAGCATTGTTTTTTTGCAAGTCCGCCTTTTTCGTGGTTCATACAAAGAACAGCGGCTTTGTTTACACCAAGGGGGATAAGCGAAATAAGGTCTTTAGGGCATGCAGTTATACATGCCTTGCAGCTGCGGCAGTGCAGGGGACTTACTTGTGCGATACCGTCTACTATATTTATAGCCTCATAATCACATGCGGCAACACAGTCTCCAAGACCAAGACAGCCGTATTCACACTCTTTATTGCCGCCAAAAAGCTGGCTTGCCATTTTACAGCTTCTAACGCCGTTATAAAGCATTTTTGTCTTAGCGTTAGTCCTGTTGCCGTTACAGTGAACAAATGCAGTAGTAGGAATAATTTTTTGTGCGCCTACACCGAGTATTTCAGAAATTTTATTTGCTACTTCATTACCGCCGGGGTTACATAAGTTTGTTTTATCCGTAGTTCCTTTTGATAGGGCATAGGCATAGTCTGAGCAGCCAGAATAGCCGCAAAATCCGCAGTTTACACCAGGCAAAATATCATTAATACTTTCTGCCTTTTCATCAACGGGTACAGCAAAAATTTTTGCCGCTACCGAAAGCCCAAGCCCTAAAACTAAACCAAGTCCAGAGACCATTAAGGCGGCGCTTAATATTTCATTCATTGAAAAGTCACCTCCCGAAAATAGCTTCAACAACTCCAGCAAATCCAAGGAAAGAAACGGAAGTTAAAGAAGCGGATATAAGAGTTATTGGAAGCCCTTGTAGAAATTTAGGAACGTCGGCACTCTCAAGCCTGTCACGCACTCCTGCGAACATAACCATTGCAATAAGAAAACCTATACCTGCGCCAACAGTATTTACCATGGATTGCAGGAATGTAAACTCCTTATCAATATTAAGTAAAACAACGCCAAGCACAGCACAGTTAGTTGTTATAAGCGGAAGATAAATGCCAAGTGCCTTGTAAAGCGGTTTTATATACTTTTTAAGTATTATTTCAACAAGCTGAACGAGAGCTGCTATTACAAGAATAAATATAATCGTTTGCAAAAAAGCAAGGCCCTTTTTTTCAAGGTATGTATTAATTGGAAAGCATACCAAAGTGGATAAAGACATAACAAAAATTACGGCAACGCTCATTCCTAAAGCAGTATTAAGTTTTTTAGATACGCCAAGAAACGGGCAAATGCCAAGGAACTTTGTCAGCACAAAGTTTTCTGTAAGAATTGCAGTTAGTAGTATAACGAACATTGTAGTCATGCCTTAACCTCCTCACAGTCCTTTATAGCGGAACAGTTTTGCGCTAATGGGCAAGCCGTGCAAGCGCCAGCGTCAAAGTCGTCCCTCTCTTGACCTGTTTTGTTGCCAAGATGGTTAGCTACAGCAATGAGTATGCCGAATACGAAAAAGCCGCCAGCAGGAAGAATGAATATTAGCATAGGCTCTATAGAGTTTGGCAAAAATGCAAATATATCAATGCCGTTAAAGCCGCCTAAAGTATTCTCACCAAAAAGAGCAAGCAGACCCTGTGCCCCTGAAAAGACGGTGCCGTTGCCTAAAACCTCTCTAAATGTAGCCATTATAAAAAGAGCGGCAGTAAACCCTATGCCCATACCAAGCCCATCTACAGCACTTGCTAAGACGGGGTTTTTCCCTGCAAAAGCCTCTGCTCTGCCTAAAATTATGCAGTTTACCACGATAAGCGGCAGGAAAATACCGAGCGCCTCATCAATGGCTGGCACGAATGCCTTGACAATTAGCTGCACTATGGTAACGAATGATGCGATTATAACAACGTACGCAGGTATTCTAATTTTTTGCGGTATTATTTTTCTTAATGCTGATACAGCAATATTTGAAAAGAAAAGCACAAGAGTTGCTGAAAGCCCCATGCCTATTGCATTTATCATTGAGGTTGATACCGCAAGAACAGGGCAGGTGCCAAGCACAAGACGAAGTACGGGGTTTTCTATTATAATTCCTTTAGAAAACTCCTTGAAAAGAGGTGTTTTTTTAGTCATTTATTGTTAGCCTCCTTAACGGCGTTATACACCTTAAAAGCGGTGTTTACGGCATCTGTAACGGCATCAGAGGTAATAGTGGCGCCGCTTATTGCCTCAATATCATTTTTAGTAGGGCCGCTTTTCTTTACACCAATGTTTTCTGATTTTCCTAAATATTGATTAAGGAAGTTTTCGGCTCCCGCTTTCATTCCAAGCCCTGGTGTTTCGTTTAATATAATCGGAACAACACCTGTGCAAAGCCCGTTACTATCTATTCCTGTAACGACCTTTACCTCACCGCCATAGCCTTTTGAGGTTGTTATAAATACATAAGCTGATAAGACGTCATCTTTTGAGAACGCCTCATAGTATATTTGCTCATTCTCGTCAACATTTATTGAAAGAGCGTCTGAAAAAGAGACGGCATCACGCACAGCAGAGGATATGGACTTGCTTTCTGCCTCTTTTTGCCGCTCTGCTATTTTTTCCTTTGTTGCACTATTTGTAAACGCTAAAAGAACAGAGCAAACAAGGCAGATAGAGAAAAGAGATAGGGCAGGCAATATATATTCTTTAACGAAAGAAGTTTTCAATTTGCTGCCTCCTTTTCTTTTTTCGATTGTTTTACATAGCCAAAGGGTTTTGGCTTTGTTATATAATCAATTAGTGGTGTTAAAATATTCATTAAAATAATTGCAAACGAAACTCCCTCAGGTAAATTTCCGTAAAGCCTTATAATAGAGGTTATTACACCGCAGCCTATGGCATAAATAAATTTGCCTTTTGAGTTTGTAGGCGAGGTTGTATAATCTGTTGCCATAAAAACGGCGCCAAGAAGAAGCCCGCCGCTTAAAATTTGAGCGATTAAGAAACTGATGTTGCCGCCGCCTGCAATAAGCATAATAAGCGCTACAGAGCCTATGTAAGTTAGTGGAATAATAGGCGAAATAACACGGCGAGCAATAAGATAAATCATGCCTATTAATATTGCTATAGAGCAGGTTTCGCCAAGCCCGCCGCCTGTTTGACCGAAAAACAGGCTAAGGTTTGAGGGCAAAGTGCTAAAAGATGCTTCTGAAAAATCGCCCTGTATAAATATTTCGGAAAGAGAGGCTAAGGGGGTGGCGGAGCTTACAGCATCTGCACCGGCACGAACGAAACTGCCTGTCCATGTTGTCATAGCAGTAGGAAATGAGGACATTAATATAATTCTTCCTATTAAAGCGGGGTTTACAAAGTTGTGACCAATGCCGCCGAAAAACTGTTTAACTATGACTATCGCAATGAACGCACCTATAATAACCATCCAAAATGGAATGGAAGAGGGTAAGTTAAACGCAAGCAAAATGCCTGTTACGACGGCGCTAAGGTCATTTAAGGTGTTGTTTCGTTTCATTACCTTTCTTGAAATATACTCAAATATAAGGCAGCTAAGAACTGACACACCCGTAACAGCTAACGCCCTTAAACCAAAAAGGGCAGCAGCGGCTATAAGTGACGGAATGAGTGCAACTATAACATCAAGCATTATGCCTGTGGTAGTGTCCCGTGAGCGCATATGCGGGGAGGCACTTACGGTAGGTAAGTTAAGAGGTTCATTGTTTAGCTCTTTAAGAGCTGCTGTTCTTGTTTTTTCACCCATTTTTAGCACCTGCCTCTCGTATAATATCTTTTGCGAGCATTAAGTATTGAACAAGTGGTATCCCAGACGGGCAGACGTATGCACAGCTGCCGCACTGAATACACGCATTAGCACTACTTTGAATTAGCTTTTCGGCATCACGCACTATTGCATAGCGCTCAATATCGGTTGGTATTAGGTTCATGGGACAAACTGTAGCGCACCGTTTACAGCGAATGCAATCATGCTCTCTTTTGATTTTGTTCTTCTTTTTAGCAAATGCCAATACGGCGCTGTAAGTTTTAAGTATAGGTGCGCCAGTGTCAATAAGAGATACGCCCATAAGAGGGCCGCCTGTGATTATCTTATATGGCTTTTCTAAAAGCCCGCCGCAAAAATCAATAGCTTCATTAATGCTAAGCCCTATGGGAACTCGTATATTCTGTGGGTTTGAGACGGCAGAGCCGTCAACCGTTATAGAGCGGCTAACGAGAGGTTTGCCTGTTTTTATGTACCTATTAATAAATGAGACGGTAGAAACATTAACAACCATACAGCCAACATCAGCAGGGAATTTGCCAACGGGCACTTTCCTGCCTGTTGCAGAATAAATCATCATCTTTTCAGCGCCTTGAGGGTATTTAGATTTTAGCGCCATAACTGTTATATTTGGCTCACTGAGAACCATCTTGCTCATTTTTTCAATAGCCGCAGGTTTATTATCTTCAATAGCTATTACAGCATGCTTTATTTTTAGATAGTGCATAAGCAGTTTTGTGCCCTCTAAAACATCGTCTGATTTATCAATAAGTTCACGATAATCAATTGTTATGTAAGGCTCACATTCTGCACCGTTTATAATTAGCGTGTCTACCTTTTTGCTTTGCGGTGTGTTTAGTTTTGCGTGAGTTGGAAACCCCGCTCCTCCAAGACCTGAAAGTCCAGAGTCTCTAACAGCTTTCAAAAAATCTTCTTTATTAGAAATTTCAGGGGGGCAAAGCCCGTCCTCTAAACACATTTGACCGTCAGACTCTATCGTGACTGCCTCTACAGGCTTTCCCTGTGCTGTTTTAATTATGCCGATAGAAGTAACTTTTCCAGAAACACTTGCATGAACAGGAACGGATAAATACTCAGCACTATCACCTATTACTTGACCAATTTTAACCTCGTCACCCACAGAAACAGTAGGTGTGCAAGGTACACCAATGTGCTGCAGCATGGGAAGTGAGACTGTTTTAACCTCAGTCACACGCACAGGCTCACAGTTTTCTGTGTTCTTGTGGTGCGGAACACTTATGCCGCCCTTTGACCTTGAAACAGGAGTTAAGACGCGAGCCGCCTTTTCCTTCATTTATTTTACCTCTTTTCTTATATATGGTTATATCTATATACGGTATAGTTATATATGATTATTTTTTACTATTAATAAAGTGAGAGCATTGTTTTTGCAAAAAGGGAATGGTATAATAAAGTACAGTACCAGTTAAAGCTCCCGTCAAAACAGATATTGCAATAAGCAGTGGGGCAAAATTTAGAATGGATTTACCTAAAATTAAAACTGATACAAATAATTGACCCGAATTGTGAAGTAACGCACTAACAATACCCACGCCAATTAAGCCAAACTTATTAGGCTTTAGTTTTAGCAGAATAATCATGCCTAAAAGGCTTAAAAGCCCGCCAGCAAGGCTAAGTAGCGCCGCTTGAATGCCCCTTGTTACAAGAACGAAGAACACCTTGAAAAGCGTTATCAGTGCCGCTTGTGGTATTCCAAGAGAGAAAACACAGAACATTGTAATAATATTTGAAAAGCCTATTCTCATTCCTTGAACGGGCAAAAAGGGGGGAAGTAGTCCCTCAAGAAAGCTAAGAGCCAAAGCCTCTGCGGCAAGTATTCCAAGCAGTGCCGTTTTTTGTGCTGCAATTTGTGTTTTTTTCATAATAACTCCGCTTTAGTAGCTAACTGCATCAAAACCCGAATGAGGGTCTTTTTTAGACGATACCGTTACAACAACCTTAGCAGGCAAACACACGGCAATGCTGCCAGAACTGCTAAGTACGCCGCATTTTTCGCAGCAGCGGTCATGGCAAAGGGCATCTGAAAAAGCAATACCGCCATTTGCCACCTTTAATGTGACAGTAGGGTCTGTAGGTATTATGATAGTTTCTGTATGGCTGTTTGTTAATAATATGGATTTATAAGGCTTGCCATCAACAGAGATTTGGGCTTCAAGCACAGATTGCCCATTACCCCTATAAGCTGCCATAAGTAAAAAGGCAATTGCAAGGGCTGCTGTAATTAAAAGGATATCAAATTTTTTAATAAGGCTTTTGTTTGTGCGCTTGTCCTTTTTTGCCTCTTTCTTGTACAAAACCATACCCCTAACTTAAATACTCACGCATACACATTCTATTCTATAACATTATGATTGATTTTTCAATACAATATAGTATACAATATATAGGAACAATTTTGTTGAAGTATTACAAAAAAGGAGGTGACAAGTATGAAACTTGATTTTTATATGCCTGTACGCCTTGTAAGCGGGGAGTTATGTGTTAAAACAGGTGGAGATATTTTCAAAAGTCATGGTAATCGGTGCCTTATAGTAACGGGCGGCCGCTCTGCGAAAATAAGCGGAGCTTTAGATGCTGTTTTAGCTGTGCTGTGCAAAGAAGATATTTCATATTCAATTTATTCGGAGATTTCAGAAAACCCTACCGTTACCTCTTGCAGAATAGGGGGAGAAAAGGCAAGGGAGCAAAAAGCAGATTTTATTATAGGCATAGGCGGTGGTTCACCACTTGATGCTGCAAAGGCGATTGCAATATTTGCGGCAAATGAGAATTTTACAAATGGGGATATATATAAAAGAAGTATACCCGCAAAAGCGCTGCCTGTTTTACTTGTGGGCACAACATCAGGAACGGGAAGCGAGGTTACAGGAGTGTCAGTTCTAACAGATGATGACACAAATATGAAAAAAAGCATATCAGGGGAAGACTGCTATGCTAAAGTAGCTTTTCTTAACCCAAGGTATGCAGATACAATGCCGCTTACAGTGACTGTTTCAACAGGGCTTGATGCCTTGTCACACACTGTAGAGGGGTGGTTTTCACCAAGACGGACAGAAATATCAAAAGCGTTTGGAAGCTTTGCATTAAAACAAATTTTTCAGCAGCTTAGTGATATTTATAAGTATGATAGATTGCCAAACAAAAAGGGGAGAGACGAACTTTTTTACGGTGCTATTTATGCGGGACTTTCGCTTAATATTACGGGGGCATCTTTTCCGCATGTGTTAGGTTATGCTTTAACAGAAGATTTTGGCGTTTCACATGGCAGGGCATGCACAGCCTTTATGCCCTATCTTGTTAAACGGGCAGGGGAGTTTTGCAAAAATAGACTTGATGAAATGCTTAATATATTAGGTACAGATGAAGATGGATTTTTAGAAATAGTTAAGGGGCTTACAAATATAAGGCTAAATATTTCAGAGGAGAAGATTAAGGAGTACTCTAAAAGATGGGATAGCCTAAACAAAAACTTTATTAATAGCCCCGGCGGGTTTACAGTTTATGACGCCAGCCTTGCATTAAAATCGTTATCATAAAAAACAAAATTGCCGAATTAAAAGACGGCAATTTTATTTTAGCTTTGAAGTTTGTCTTTGCGCCATAACAAGGTCATAATATATGCCCCTGTTTTTTAGCAGCTCTTTATGAGAGCCAGACTCTGCTATTCTTCCCTTTTCAATTACAATTAGTCTATTTGCATTTCTAAGGGTTGAAAGCCTATGTGCTATTGCTATTGTTGTTCTGTTTTCTATAAGCCTTGATATAGCTTCTTGGATTTTGCTTTCTGTTTCAGGGTCAAGGGAGCTTGTAGCCTCGTCCAATATTAAAATTTTCGGGTTTTTAAGCAGCGCACGAGCAATTGCAATCCTTTGCCGCTCTCCGCCAGAAAGGGAGTGGCCATTTTCTCCAACAGCCGTGTTGTAGCCGTCTGGCAGTTTCATAATAAAGTCATGCGCATTAGCTGCCCTTGCCGCTGATAAAATATCCTCTGGTAGGGCATTAGGTCGGGCGTAGGCAATATTTTCATATATACTGCCTGAAAAGAGGTACGTCTCCTGAAATACAACCCCAATATTATCCCTTAGCTCCTTTTGACTTATATCACGAATATCTGTGCCATCAATAGTAATTGAGCCGATTGACGGGTCATAAAGGCGCATACAAAGGTTTATTAAAGTTGATTTACCTGCACCAGAGTGACCTACGAGCCCTATCATTTCTCCAGGTTTAATTTTTAGCGAAATATCCCTTAAAACAGGCTCGTATGATTTATACCCAAACTCCACATCCTTAAACTCTACAGCACCGCCAGCATTTAGAGTTTCAGGATTTTCTGCATCTTTAATAGAAGAATCCTCATCTAACACTTCATATAACTTGACAAGGCTTGTAGAGGCGTCTGCAATTCTTCGCGGCAATGTAGACATCCATCTAAGCGGATTATAGAGAAAGGCTAAATATGTGTTAAACATAACAAGCTCGCCCACGGTGAGCTTTCCCTCTATAACCATTTTGCCGCCAAAAAATAGAATGAAAAACTCGCTTATGGTTATAAAGTTTCCAATCAAGGGAAAGACAAGTGCAAAAAGTTTTTCGTTTGATGAGGAAACATTGGCAAGGTTTTTTGAAGCGTCAGAAAACTTTGCTATTTCGCTGTCTTCATTGCCGAAAGACTTTACAACCCTAATACCCTTTATAATATCATGAAGTATTGAAGTTGCACGAGAGTCAGCACGCCACTGTTTTTCATAACGCAGGCGCATCATTGACCAAAATTGTTTGATTGCTAAAAAGCCAAGCGGAACAGGGATTATTACAAGCGCGGCAAGGAAAAAATTCGTCTTAAAAAGCATGAAAAGGGAGACGAGTAGAATTACAGTTTGTGAAATAAGGTATCTTCCTTGCTGGTTAAAAAAGTTTTTAACCACCTCTGTATCACGTGTTATTCTTTTTATTAGGTTACCAGTTGAGTTTTTTGAAACAGAGCAAAGAGATTGCCGCTGAATTTTATCATATACCATAATTCGTAAATCGTTTGAAAAGCGTGAGCCTATTCTATTTGATATACGAGCGCTAAAGATATTAAGCACTCTTCCAATGGCGAAAGAAATTCCCATAAGAATTGCAAGAGTGGCAATGCCTTTAACGGGACTACTAAAATATGCTGTAGCATCAGGTGTGGGGGCAATATAATTGTCAAGAAGTTTTTGATTGAATAGTGGCATTATGGCAGAAAGAAGATTAGAGATAACCATAAGAATGCCAGAAAAAATCACAAGAGGCAGATATTTTTTGAAAAATGTCATTGCTCTGCCAAATACATAGCCTTTTTTAACACAGAAAAGGCAAACGCTTATTCCCTCTAAAAGATGGCGGCCGCAAACAGGGCAAACAGGTCTTTCTATATCACTTATTTCAAGCAGTTTCCCGTTTTTTATATAATAGTTTACAACCTTGCTAAACTCGCCTATCTGCACAACACAGGACATAGAAAACCTGCATAAAATCACGTTTTCACTGCCGTCAGAAGAAGCATTTTCATAAACGAGTTCCAGCCTGCCGCAGCCTATATCAGTAAACTGACGAAGCTCTTTTATACCCTTAAAAGGCACGCTAAAGCCGCCTTCGTCTCCATACGATATTAAAAAATTATCGTGTGAAAGCGCAAGCGTTCCGTCGCATAACGTGCCGTCGTTTCCTAAATCAAATTTTACGGATAAATCTTTCATGAATTTTAATACAAGTAAGGCTCTAAAAGCCTTTTTGCCTTCCTTCTTATTTTATTTAAGTCGGGTATTATATATCTGTTTCCGTCAACATCAAAAATCATAATAAAGTTTTCGTTAGTAAACCTTATATTACGGCTAATATCTCTAACAGCAAAGCTTTTTTTTATATTGTCTATTTTCACTTCAAAATAAAAGCTGCCCATTTTTTCTTTTATAGATATAATTTCTGAAATCTCGGGGCAATAGTACCGCTTGTCAAGCTCTTTTTTTGCCGCTGTTTCTGAAGCAGTATCAAGATTTGATAAATCTTTAATAATGCCAACTTCTTTATCCTCTATATCATACACACCTATATATGAGTATGGCATGCTGTAAGGGTAGGCACGGGTAAGCTTTACCCTGCCTTTGCTCTCGCCCGAAATTATGAGTGTTAAAAAACCGTTTTCGTTTTCTGTAAATCCTATTTCCTCGGGGCTTAAAAGCTCCAAGCTCAAGGCGGTGTTGTTTTCGTTATTCATAGGCTACCTCCTATAATGTTTTGGTTTTAAGAGTTATCCGCCAAAGGCTCAACCCCTATAAACTTTAACGCCTCTGACTGCAATTTATAAAGTTTATAATAATCTCCCTTTTTATCCATTAGCTCACGATACGTTCCGTATTCTACAACGGTGCCGCTATCTATAACGGCTAAAACATCGGCATCACGAAGTGTAGAAAGTCTATGCGCAATCGCAATTGTGGTGCGCCCTGATTTGAGCTTTGATATAGAATTTTGAATTTTTTGCTCTGTTTCAGTATCCATAGCGGCTGTTGCCTCGTCAAGAATTAGAATTTTTGGGTTTTGAATAATTGTTCTTGCTATAGATATTCTTTGCCGCTCTCCGCCTGATAAATCTTGCCCGCCAGAGCCTACTTTTGTTTCGTAGCCGTCTGGAAGACTTATGATAAAGTCGTGCGCATGTGCCGCTTTTGCGGCGGCTATAATATCGTCATACGTCGCATTTTGGTTGGCATAGCGTATATTATCTGCAATAGAGCCAATAAAAAGGTAGATTTCCTGTGATACAATTCCTATGTTTGTTCTAAGCTGTGTTAAAGAAAGGTCTTTAACATCAACACCGTCAATAGTTATAGTGCCTTGTTTTGCATCATAAAGACGGGCTATAAGGTTTGAAATTGTAGTTTTTCCCGCTCCCGTTTTACCAACAACGCCAAGCATTTGCCCTGCCTTTACAGAAAGGTTAAAGTTTTTAATAACGGGGCGTGCAGGCTCATACTCAAAATAAAGCTCTTTTATCTCTATATCTCCGCCTATAGACGGTAGTATAACGGGGTTTTCCCTTTCAATGATATCAGGCTCTGTGTCTATTATCTCAAATATTCTTTGTGCAGAGTCTGCACAGCGTGTCCACCAGTTGAAAACCCAAGAGAGAAACTCAATAGGTCCCTCTAGCATTTGCATATATACTATAAATGCAAGAAGGTCACCTAAAAGCATTTCGCCTTTTATAACAAGGATTCCCCCGTAGCCAAATACAAACGCAGCAAGGGCAAAAACAATCATTGATAAAAGCGGAAAAACAGTTGATTCTACATTAGAGTAGTTAATCTCCGAGTCCATAAGCCGTGTGCTGTATGTGCTAAACTCGTCAAACTCGTCACTTTCTTTAGAAAATGCCTTGATTATTCTGTGGCCGTTTATATTGTCACTAACCTTTGAGCTTAAAGCGGCATTTCTAACCCAAACCTTGTGGTGCAAACTTCTGAAAACATTTGAAAATAACGGATATAAAACACCCACAATAGCCGCAACCAAAATTATGGTTATGGTTAGTTTTACACTCGTCATAAACATTATTGCTAAAACGCCTACAACCATTACAGCACTTACAATAAGGTAAGGGAACCCATCTATAAAAAACCAATATATGTTATTTGAATCTCTAGACACACGCTCCATTAAAGAGCCTGTTTGTTTGTGTGTGAAGAAACCGACAGAAAGCTGCTGCATTGCTGAGAATATTCTAACTTTAATATCATAAATTACAAAGGGCAGCATGCCAGCTAGAATATACTCATAAATTAATGAAAAGATTTGTGTTGCAATTTTTATTACAATAACGGTTAAAACGACTGAAACTAACGAGGCGATTAGTGTTTCATAATCAGTCATACCGCTTTGGCTTAAAACGTCATTAAAAAGACGTTTTATACTTATTTGAGGAGTTATTAAAGAAATACCAGTGCTAATAACCATAGAAAGAATTATAAAAACCAACTTGTATTTATGCGGCATAAAAAAGGAGAAAAGCCTTTTCGCAGTTGAAGATTTGCTGCCGCATTTCCGGCAAAAAGTCTTGTTAGATTTTATCGGTCTTTGGCATACTAAACACCGTTTCTCTTCCGTTTTATCAATAAGCTTTTCATAGTCTTCTTTTTCCTTGTATGCATTAAAGACCTTTGCAAACTCATCAAACTTACCGATGTTGCCTATAGAAAAAAGGGTAACAGAATAATCCTCACCGCTGAAAGTATAAACAAGTTCACCCGTTGCAAGGTGTCTTTCTGTTTTTAAAGAGTCAATCTCTTCAATTGGAATAGATTGCAGCCTTAAAAGCTCTGCTTTTGCCGTGAGTCTCTTCTTTCCTTTTTTAGGCTCTATTTTTTCAGAAAACTCTGCAATATAAAGCCCCTTATCATCAAAAAATATGTAATTTTCACAATACTCTCCGTCAGAGTTCATATCACTTTTAGAACTTAAAACTACATTTAAAGTGCAAAGACCCTCTGATGTAAGCTTTTCTTTTACATCTGGAGGGAATATTACTGTAGAGCCGTCACTGCCTTTTTGACGGCTTTTTTTAATGTTTAGTTTTTTAAGAGCTTTTCTAACGAAATTTATCATAGTTAAAACTTATACTTCAAACCTTAATAT